>JABMOW010000048.1 GCA_013204025.1 Fidelibacterota bacterium
AATGCTCCGAACAAAAACACCATATGACCATGCAATCGATCAGTTTAATAGAGGTAATGTCTTGCCTGGTAATAAATCAAAGGAAAACGGGAAAGATTATCGCTACCAGGCTGCAGATAATGACGCTCCAATATCCTATAGGCAGTATAAAAAAAGAAAGAGGCAGAAAGGAGTCCCAATTGGTTAACCAATGAATACGGGATCATCCCAGCTGCCCTGAATAAATTTACAAATATTTGATGATAAATGAGTTGGACTTTTATGGGAATAACTTATACCAAAGTTTAAATATCTTATATAAACTGTCAACGTGATTTATTATTAATTCCTGCAGTTGTATAACTGTACCAGTTAGGTTGTAAAAACTCGGGTAAGAATTCATAGATGTTGTAAACATAATTTCTGAAAAGAGAGAAGATACTTGATTTTTTTATAAATAATGATAGTGTAATTTGTTTTAGAGAGTCATCCTTTGAATAAGTAATTTCGCCACCAGTATTTTTATGAATAAGTCTTTTGTAGGAGGTCTTTGAATGCTCATAATAATCATCAGATGTAACATTATAATAATCTTTTAAATAATCTATCAAAATGGAGTTGTCAGCCCCAGAACATTTAACAATAAGAGCGTGAGGTAAAAAAACATTGGGTCTATCCCTATTTAATAAATTTTCTATTCCACCTATATCAGCTCTCCCATTTACAAAATTAATATGAAATTCAAATGGTATGCTTCTATCTTTAATTGTGATAGTATCACTTTTTGAAAAATAATGCCAGTTTGGATCTTGATCAATATTAATATTTTTATTTTGGAAATAGTAATTTGAATTCAACAATTGTTTTTCTGTTATAAAACTATAATTCTTATTAATTACGTTATATAAATTATCTGATCCAATATCTAAAATACTTATTTCTATAATTAAAAAAGGTAATAATAATAACAAAATCGTAATCACTAAAATTATTATTATTCTATGAAAAAAAGTCTTAATAAAAAAGATTGGTTTTGAAATATCAATTATTTTTAATTCATCATTTAGATCTTTTACTATTACCACTTTAAAAAACAAGATAAACCATAATAGAGATGTAATAAAAAATGGTAGTCCTAAAAACCATCTTTCAGTTATTAACGATACTAATATACTTATCACAAAAACTGGGAATATTATTATCCCAAAAATGTACCAAATCAATTTTGAAAATTTTATCAAAGACGAAATAAAAATAATAAATAATGTAGCGAAAGGATAAATAATTAGAAAATAATCTATAACATCAAAAGAATAATTATGAACACCACCACCAATGGCAAAAATAACTACAATTACATTTACAAAACAGAGTAAAGATGCAACAGCAACAGAAATGGAAATATTTTTTATTTTTAGCATAATTTCTTCGAATGTATAATCAGTGACCGTCCCCGATCGATTTGTCCACCTTCAAAGTTACACTTTTCCCGGTTTACACTTAAACTTCACATCAGGTGGAACGACATCGGGAGCCGAAGGTTGATATCCCAGTCTGCTGTGTGGACGGAAATGATAAAAATAGAAGGGAGAAAATCAAAAAGTCTACAATGTTGAAACGAAGAAAAAGCAACTTAAGCAAGTCAGCTTAATTTTGGTAAATTATGATAACAATAAAGCCAAAAGTGTTCTCTTTATATTATCCCTTTCGTGTCCAATCGTTTTTGACAACTGACAATTCGCAGAAGTATTTATTAAATTTCTAATTTATGGGACTCAAATCAAAAAGATAGTTAATTGTTACGCAGGGATTTATACACGATATCATTATAAACCAACCCCTACGGCTATTATGGCTTATCGCATATTATCTTAAATTATTACTATATGGGCAAATCATGAAAAATTCAAAAGACTTTGAAATTCATCATTTTTACCAAAACTATTTAGAAAGTCAAAACCGAGTAGGTTATAAACCCCGCAATAAGACTACAAAAATAGATTATGAGAAGATTGGTTTTATGTCCGGTTTGGAAGTACATCAGCAATTAAAGACAGAAAAAAAACTATTCTGTAATTGCCCGGCAGGGATTTTCCAAAAAGATGGACAGTATGATGCGGAGCTTGTGCGCCATATGAGACCAACTTTAAGTGAGTTGGGAGAATATGATGGTACCGCTCTAATGGAATTTAAAACAAAAAAAACAATCTATTATCGTGTGGCCCACATCACCACCTGTACATACGATGTGGATGATACCCCTCCCTTCAAACTCAATCGACAAGCCTTTAAAATTGCTTTGGAAATAACCAGATTACTAAAAAGCTTTGTTGTAGGTGAGTTACATATAGCACGTAAGCAATATTTAGATGGCAGCATTCCAACAGGATTTCAACGAACAGGGATAATGGGCATTGAAGGGTTTTTACCAATAAGAAATAAAAAACTAAAAATTATTCAAATAAGCATAGAAGAAGATTCCTGTCGCGAGATATCAGATATCGGACATACACGTATTTATAAAACGGATAGATTGGGAATGCCTCTTGTTGAGATTGTGACATATCCTGAAATGAAAATGCCAAATGAAGTTGTTGAAACAGCACAATATATTCGATTTTTAACACATAGCACTGGACATGTACGAACAGGAATTGGTTCAGCACGCGAAGACGTAAATGTTAGTGTTCGAGGTGGAGCAAGGGTAGAGATAAAAGGTGTTGCAAAAATTAGCAGGATAGCAGATCTAACTCATAACGAGGCTTTCCGGCAGGTTAGTCTTTTGGAAATTCGTAAAGATCTGCTAGAACGTATTTCGGATTTGAAAAATTGGAAGATTGAACATAAAATTTTAAATGGGCACCAGGTAGAAAAACTTATTAAGGAAGCGAATGGATTATTAAAAAAAGGACATAAAATTGTTGTAGCTAATCTGCCTATGTTCCGTGGAATACTTTCCTTCTTTAACCAACCAGGACGCATGTTCTCAGATGAAATAAGTGATCGGCTTAAAGTAATAGCCTGTTTGGAAAGGCCTAATATGCTCCATTCTGAACAATGGGATGTTGACCTAAATGAACTTTTTGATTTGGTCCGTAAAAAACTTGACGCTAAAAATGAAGATGCACAGATATTATTTTTGAGCCCGCTGGAAGATATTGCAACCGCACTGGAAACAATCGAAGAACGCTGCAAAATGGCTTTTGAAGATATACCAGTACCAAATGAAACACGAAAATCTTTCGCCAATGGGACAACAATGTTCGAGCGTGTATTACCAGGGGCTGATAGGATGTATCCAGATACTGATACAGTACCCATTGCCATCTGCCAGAAGTTTATTGATGAAGTTGATAAGGAATTACCAAAGGGCGTAGACATACGTCTGGCTCAGTTTATTAAATGGAAGGTGCCAAAAGATGCCTATATCTATTTATTATCCAAAAACCTCGTCCCATTAATGGAAAGGATTATTAATGATTTTAATTATAATCCTAAATTTTTATCCACACTTATAGCACATCGTTTAAAGCATATACAAGGCCAAATAAAGTCTGCATCGCAATTCGACTTTGATAAACTTTATGATGTGTGTGGATTTGTCAAAAAAGAATGTTTACACAGAGAAATTATATCGTTCATGTTGCCGATTGTCTACGAATTCCCATATATGGATCCAGAATCGGTGCTGAGAGAAATAAACTTCAAAAAACATGATCACGAAGCGATCTTTTCGCTTATACCAATCTTGATAGAAAAATTTAATCAAATAACTAACTCTAAAAACCCGGATGCCTCCTTTCGTTGGATGATGAAAGAATTAAAACCGATGGCCATTGGCAATATATCAATGACAGAGCTGGCCAAAGTTATCAGGAAGGAGCTGATTAATGAGTGACTTTTTTATGGGATATAAGGGAAAGGCACAGGAGATTCTAAAAAAATATAATGTGCGTGTTTGGAGCGAAGCTAAAATCGATACAACACGAGGAACCTTTCAGGGAATTGTTCTACCTCGCTCCGAAAATGATGACGCCTATCATATTGTGCTGAAATTAATTACTGGGTACAATGTGGGGATTGCCGTTGAAACCATTCAAAACATGGTAGGAAATGGATATAAAAAAGCCAACTATAAAATACCTGAACGTGAATTTCCAGTATCAAAAGATAAAAAGAATATAAAACTATTTGGTACAGGTGGTACAATTGCTTCACGTCTGGATTACAGAACAGGAGCTGTTATTCCGGCCTTCTCACCTGGGGAACTGTATGGGGCTGTTCCAGAACTGGCAGATATTTGTAATTTAAGCACTGATAAATTATTTGCTGTATTTTCTGAAAACATGGGTCCAGCTCAATACAAAGTTCTTGCCAAAGCTATCGGAGATGAAATAAAAAGGGGCATTGATGGAATTGTTATTGGCCACGGTACAGACACCATGCATCATACGGCCGCAGCTTTATCTTTTATGGTGCAAAATCCACCAGTTCCTATTGTATTGGTTGGGTCACAAAGATCTTCTGATAGACCTTCATCTGATGCTGCCCTAAACCTAATCCATGCCACAAAAACCGCTGCAGATTCAGATATTGCAGAAGTGATGGTGTGTATGTTTGGATCTACATCTGATGAGTATGGATTGTTGCACCGTGGCACACGAGTACGTAAGATGCATTCATCATATCGTTCAGCATTTCGTACCATTGGCGATATACCAATTGCAAAAGTAAATCGAGATGAAATTGTACCTTTACGACATGATTACAAACATCGCCGAAAAGATAGGGACGTTTTAGTAACTCCTGTATTTGAAGAGCGTATTTCCCTTATTTATTATTACCCAAATATGAATCCAGATATAATAGAATCTATAATAGATATGAGATATAAAGGAATTGTTATTTCTGGAACTGGATTGGGACATATAAATAAACCGCTGTATCCAGCTATAAAACGAGCAGCTGAAAAAGGAGTTGCTGTTTATATGACAGTGCAAACTTTGTGGGGATACGTGAATATGTTTGTATATGATACTGGTCGCGATCTTATGAGCATAGGAATTATTCCAGCAGAAAATATGCTTCCCGAGGTGGCTTATATAAAATTGGGATGGGCTCTAGGGCAAACATCGGATCTGGAAAAAGTTAAAGAAATAATGCTTACACCAATTTGCGATGATATAACGGAACGAGAACCTTATAATGGCTATTTAGTGTATCAGGGGGGTATACCTGAGGTGGAAGAGTTTATCAAAAACTTCCATAAATAAAACCCTTTGGATTGATTGTATTTTATCTGCCTAATGCTGTAAATAAGGACCTTATGTTGTTTGAAATTTAATCAGTGTGCCAATATCCGGAAGTCAAATCCGAGACATATACAATAGCTTTCTAGTAGTCGATAGTCCAACCTTGGGGGTGTTGATCTGCTTTCCAGAAAATGTACCATTCATAATGTGAGTTTTCTCATTACTGACCAACACTGGGGGGTGGGGCAACCGGGAAATGTGTAACTTTGAAGGTGGTCGAATTTTTGAGGTAGGTCACTCAAAATTTACCGCCTTATGAATTCGGTTATAGCGCCGAGATTTTATTAGTAAGGAACTAAGCATTTGAGATATGTCATAAATAAAATTATCATAATAGCATTTATAATATCTAATACCAATAATATAATGCTATGTTCTGATAGTATAGATAAATTAAGGCAAAGTTTTGATATCCATTATCTAGCTTGGAAAGATTGGAGATCAGTTTATCCTTTCGCTTCTTCTTCTCTTGCATGTTTTGATTTTGTTGAAATTGGAAATTTAGGCAATGAAGTTATTCCAATGATTATTGAAAAAATGAAAGAAAATCCAATTCAAAATCATGAATTAGGATTATTCATGATTAAATTTACTAGGAAGATACATGAAAGAGATTCTTTTCCGAATCCGCAAACAAGAGATTCAATACAATCTGCAATATTATGGGTTCGTTGGTGGGAAGTCGATAGGAAAAATTCAAAAGAAATATTCATGAGTTATTATAATGATTATGTTGAGATGATATCTACGGGTGAGCAGGAAAATGCTGATGAATTATTACAAAAAATGCGTAGAATGGGTTATGATGTACTCCCATATATCAGTGTAAATATTATCAGAGGAGATATATCATTAATTGCTGTTGTCAAAAAAATGACAAATACAGGATTTGAAGATAACATAACTTCTGACACTTTTCGCCAATGGTGGGAAGAGAATTTAACAAAGTGGTTACTGCCTATCCCGAAATAAATAAATTTTGAGGGCAAGATAAGCTCCTAAAATCGCCTGAAAAAATTCTAAACCCAATTTTATTTATGATTCCGCATTACGCTGTAGGTACTCGGGAATTTCAGCGGACTACACAAAATAGTGACAAAAAATGTCATGAAATGGCCGAACATGACCTTTTGATACGTTTTTGAAACTGATTTATTTAACCAAAAAAAGCCCCAAAATTGTAGGGACTTCCGTCGTGAAAAATGCGGAAAGTATCCCGACGCTTCGGTCGGGACACAGGTGTAACCACCCGGCGGATTAGCAATCCGTTATACACCCGTCGAGAAACCCACAAGTCTTGATAAAATAATTTACACGATTTTGCTGGTTAGATACAGAGATACACACTGGTTTATCAGACCAAAGTTCACGATTGAATTTATTGTGTTTAGAAAAAGTTGAAGACTGAAAAAGTACTATGATAAATATATCTTCAATTGTATCTAAATTTTGAGTATCGTATTAAATTTACAACTTGAATCCAAGTAAAATAACAAATAGATGAGAAATTATTATGTGTAAATGGAAATATTTATTATTGCTTTCACTGGGTATCTCACAAAGTCCGATTGAAGTACCTTATCAAAATACTGGTCCCTTCCCATGGAGCGCACCGATCAGTTTTAAAGTTGTTGAAGGAGATACCGTTTACAAGGTAATTGCTAAAGTTAAAAACACTGAAAGTCGATCTAGTTTAGAATTAAAAGGGATGAGGGTTCAGTCAATTATTCCATCAGACAGTAGTATTTTCGTTACGGGTGAGATATCTAAAAAAAATCTATTAAAATTTAGAAGTGATAGTAACGTTATTGGTGTTGAGTATGCTACTGGAGGGAAAGTGAATTTTAATGATTCAGCTACCCAGCTAATAAATTATCTAACCGGGTATATTTCTGCTGATAGTTGTGCTCAATTACCTAATTCAGAACAGGATAAATCTACGATTATTCCAAAGAGTAGTTCTGGTAAGAATATTCCTGTAAAAACTAAAGAAAAGAAATAAAAAAACACCCTTCGATATCAATATGGATTATATCAACATAGCTTGGCTGATGAAATTACAGTTATCGGATAATCTCACCGTCCAAAAATAATTCCTTTCGGCTATTCCTTCGAAAAACCCCGGGCTACCACGGGGTTTTTTTATATTAAGAAAAGATGAATTATTAGAGTGGTCTTCAACAATTATTATATAATAGGAACGTAACTCGATAATACATTAATTTAACTTAATTCAAAATGAAAAATTATACTTATGAAATATAGACATTTCCTACCCATCCTATTATTTATATTCCAATTGTCTTCAAGTCAAATAATTTCCGCCAACACATCATTATTAGCATCAGATTCTTTGAGAGCCCATCGATTTTTCGACTTGGCGGTAGTCTCTGCTAATGCTACAAAACACGACAGCTCGATTTACTATTATAACAAAGCATTACCTCTTTTATTTTCAGTTTCATCATGGGAGAAAGCTGTTAACAGTCATATTAATTTAGTGAGACAATTTTATCATCGTGATCAACCTGATAGTATGATTGTGCATTCCAATAAGGCAGTTGAAATATCACTGAAACACCTAGGGGATACAAATTTACTGACAGCATTTAGTTATTATAGCTTGGGACAGTGTCTCGTTGAGAATTATAAAATGACAGATGCAATATTCAATCTTGAGAAAGCCCTGGATATCTACTTATATCTTCTGGGTCCTGATCATCCTGATCTTCTAAAGGTATATCAGCAGTTGGGTTTATCCTACACGCGGTTGAATGACGGAGAGAATTGTAAGATGTATTTCTTAAAAAAATTGGACATTCTGCTGCGGACAAAGGGAGAATACAGCACTGAAGTAGTGCAGACATATAACAATCTAGGAAATTGTTCAAAACCTCTGGGTGAATTCGAACAGGGATTAGATTATTTAGAAGATGCACTTGCTATTGCGCTCGAAATATATGATGGTGCAAACCATACACTGGCTCAAACCTATCTGAATATTGGGATTATGTATGGGTATGTTGGCAAACCAGAAATTGAACTGGCTTATCTACTGAAGGCCAATGCAACGCAAAGAGAATTGTATGGAGTGAATCACAGTGCAGTGGCATTCAGCTATAATCGAATCGGCAAACACTATAGTAATGTTGGTGATTATAACAATGCTTTGGTGTATCTGGAAAAAGCGCTGACAATAAATAGCACGCTCATGGGAGAAATTAATCCCAATCTGGCTGAGGATTACATGATCCTGTGTGAAATGTATTCGGAGTTGGGGATTTTTGACAAAGCGTTGGAATATGGAGAAAAAGCGCTGGAAATCCGGCTCACGGTGTTTGGCGATGGACATTTTAGAGTGGGAAAGAGCTATAGCAGAGTGGCGGAAATACTTTATGAATCCGGACAGTATACTAACGCCCTTGACTATTACAGTAGAGCCTTGAACAATTTCACGAAAGAAAATAAATTTCCTTACGCAATATTAGTTGTGAATTATTATACTGCTGCCTGTTATTATGAACTGGGTGATCTGGAAAATGCACTACTTTTCTGCCAAAAAACAATTTCTGTCGATTTTCCAGATTATGACATTTCTGAACCCTTGAAATTATCATACATGAGTACGGTTCAATTCCATACCGTTAAAGCAATTGCGCTAATTGCATCAATTTTGTTTGAACAATACAAAAAGACAGATGACCCTAGAGAAATTGAATTAGCCTATGCAAATTATCAGGCCACCTTGAAATTGTTGAGAAAACACAACGGCATAATATCGAATTCTACTCAAAAGCAATTAACCAGATTGGAACAATTTAACTACATTTTCGAGGCTGCCATCCAAACCAGTATTACTTATTACAATATAATTGGGACTAATACCAGCCTTGAATGGGCATTTGAAGTCAGTGAGTACAGTAAGGCGTTGACGCTTCAGAAGGTCATTACCGCCTCCAGAGCAATTTCATTTGCGGGTATTCCGGACAGTCTGATCTCATTTGAGGAAATCACAAGGACGAAACTTGTCGATGCAAGAATCAGACTGGAATCAGCGCTTGGCGTTGAGAATCCAGACGACAATATTATTGACGAAATGAAAAATTCTTTGGCGGATATTACTATCGAGTACGAACGGTTACTGATGATGTTTGAAGCTGATTTCCCTGATTATTATAATTTGAAACACCCAACGGCTATAGTTTCACCTTTTGAAATAGCAGATGATCTTGGAGAAAATACCGCTCTCATTGAATATTTCATGGGGGCCAGTTCAATACATATTTTCACCATAACAAATGCAGGTCTTGATGCAGTGGAAGTGCCCTATGACTCTGTATTCACTCATACAGCGGAAAGGTTCAGCGAAGCCATCCAAAAGAAAACAATCATAAAGAATAAAACCAGACGACAGTTATTTTCAGATGGTTTTGAACTCTATCAATATCTGATTAAACCCATTGAATCACAAATAGCCTCTGCAGAAAGATTAATCATAATTCCTGATGGATTGCTTCATGCCATCCCATTTGATGCATTGATTACTAAAACGGAAGAGAGCGCTGATTACACAACAGCCAGTTATTTGATAAAGGATTACAGTATTTCCTATCACTTTTCTGCAGCATTATTTTCTAAAGAGCGAGAATTTAGACAGCAGTTATACAGTACTGCATTTACCGGATTTGCTCCTGTTTATTATAATGCTGATAGTACAGATATTGATCAGGAAAGAGGTAGCGGTGCGGGTAAAATTTCCTATACATCCCATGCTTCGTTTGCACCCTTGCCATGGGCAAAAGAGGAGGTTGAAAAATCGGCAAAACTTTTCAGAGATCAAAACCTGATTACCGTAACCTATTTTTCGAAACAAGGGACCGAAAAACAGTTCAGGGAGATCTCCGATACAGGGATACTCCACCTTGCCACGCATGGTTTACTCAATGATGAATGTCCTGATCTTTCCTGTCTAATTTTTCATCTGGCAGATACAACCGATTTCAGTAATGATGGCATTCTCTATTCATCTGAAATCTACAATCTTGATCTTAACTCTGATCTGATTGTGCTGAGCAGCTGTCAAAGTGGAGTGGGGAAGATTGCCAAAGGAGATGGTGCAATTGCTATTACGAGGGCGTTCTATTTTGCAGGAGTACCCAACATCCTTTATACACTCTGGGAGATCAGCGACAAACAGACTGCTGGATTAATGACTGGTTTTTATCGAAACTATCTTACGGGAGATACCTATCCCGAAGCTTTACGGAATGCCAAATTATCTATGATCAGTCATCGGGAGACGGCGCCACCCAATTACTGGGCATCGTTTCAGTTGATTGGGAGGTAATCTTCATCCATGAATAATCTTACTTGTGTTGTGAAATCGTGTAATAGTACATGTAGTAATGGAGAAGCAGGGCTAAGATATCTCCGGCACTGATGAATGGAAATTCCCTCCATTGTACAGGGAACAGTTGAGTTATTTAATAAATATCCTACCAATATACAGTGGATCGTCATCATTAGTCATTTCGATGGTGTAATAGTAGAGTCCATGAGGAAGGTTCAGCGATTCATGCAACTTGAATTGATAAGCATTGGAATGTGAAACCCCTTCAAGTGGAAAAACAACAACATATCGATCATCAAGATAATCACTCTCCAAATTGGACAAGATTTTGAGTATAAAGGGATCTTCCTGTTCCGTAAAGTCTCCGAATATTTGTCCGGACAAAGCAAGTTCAAGAGTCCCACCGATATCAGCAATGTGAATATCCCGGTGGGAGTGGTCCAGCTTCACCGAAAAAGAGTCAGCCCGAACATTATCACTGATAAATTCTTCCAGTATGGGATTCAGCAAAAATCGCTGAGTTTGATCATCAATGATGTTCAGTCCGGTGTTGCGGTTGATAAGGACAATCCCAATAAAAGTGATAACAATTACGGCTGCAATACTCATGAATGTCATTTGATTCATTGATAGTTTTCTCAAGAATTGTGAGGCTTTAATGGTTGGTTGGTCCTTAGCAATATTGATACTATCGATCTTTACGGGGTTATTCAGTTTCTCGCCTTCTTCATTTGCAGCTGCAACGCGGATGGCTTCCACAATCTTTTCCATCTGTACAAGTTCATCCCTGCACTTACCACAAAAGAGCAGATGCTCCTCAAATGCATCCATATCTGCATCACTAAGGTGTTGAAGAAGATATCCTTCAACAATATTGAATTTCTTTATTTTGTGATGATCCATCATTTTACAGTGATTAGTTTCTTTAATTTTTGTAGCGATCTAAATTTAATAATGCGACAATTCTCTTCAGAGATACCCAGTCGAGAGGCTATACCATTCAGTTTTTCTCCGTGATAGAAAAAGCCATACAGGATCTGTCGCTCCTGGAGTTTCAGCGTTTTCATCAGAGCTTTAACCAGAATTTCATTTTCAGCTTGCACGAACTGGTCATCCTTTTCAGGGATTGGTAATTCATCAATATTTGAGAATTTCTGTTCTTTTTTCTTTTGTCTGAATGATTCTTTCATTTTGTTATCTGCTATGGCAACTGCATACGATTTCAGTTTCTTATAGTTTTCGAATTCACAATCTGGAAACCGTACATAAAACAATGATATGGCATCTTGACTGATGTTTTCTCTTTCTTGTCCATGAATACCTCTGCTAATCAAGTAGTTTTTAATCACTCTTGAAAGGACAAAGTATAGGTTATCCCAGGCTTCCTTGTTTTTAGATTTCAAGACTCCAATGAATTGAATAAATTCATTGTCTTCCGTGTTAATATGTGTGAAGAGATTTAAAATAATCATATCGATAAAGTTCTAGAATGGTTCGCGGTATCGATCCAACCCAAGTAGAATCATACCTTTACAAATTTTACGAACTCTCCACTGCAAATATATGACATCGTTCCAACATTTCGTTACAGAGAAAACGAAATTAATTTGAATGAGTACAATTTGATCAGCTGGCTTTCACATTTCATAATAAGAATCCAATGAGCTCATGCATTTTGTATCGTCAGCAAAGGTTGATTCATCTTTCACTGGCCTGTTGTTCTGTATAAGTAAAAAATATCAATCTCAAGATATTTAAAAATTATTATGTAACGAAATACATCATCCATGTCATATCTAAAATGTAGGTAATATTTAATGTGGTCAATATTGATAATGCTAAAATCAAATTGAAAGTTAAATAATCAAAAAAAAGGAAACAGGAGAAAAAATGAGTAATTCTAAATCACTAATAACTGTTGCGATAAATTATATTAAAATAATTTGTCTATTTGTTTCATTCGTGTATGCCACAGGTTTTTCATCTTCTACTTCGTTTACTGGGGAATTGAAGGTAGATGGAGTGCTTGTAAATGGAACCGTGTCGATAATCTTTAGCTTTGTGGGACATGAATGGTCTCAGGAAGAATCCATCCTTGTTGTAGATGGTATTTACATGACACAACTCGGATCGGAAGATAATCCCATACCTCTTGCCGTATTCGACCAAGACGAACCAGCTATGCTGCAGATCTCTGTAAATGGTGTTGAGATGGAACCGGTAAGTCTGAATTCGGTGCCATATGCCAGAGTAGCGGAGAAAGCATTGATGGCAGAGAGCGTTGCAGGATTGGTGTTTGATGGTGACAGCCTATTAACATTTTATAGCCTGAGAGTAACCGATGTATTATATGTCGGAGATAGTACTTTGGTGTTAGGGACACACACAAATGGTCCCGCAAATCAAATTTATGCCACTCAAGGTGATCTAATCCTACAAAGTTACAATCTCCCTACTGTGGGCTTCACAATGAATACAATAATGAATACAAATCCTGGAATAAGTGCTAATTCTGGTAATGTCGGAATTGGGACAAATAACCCAACAGCAAAACTTGAGGTTTGGGGGAACGATCCAATACCTGAAGGTGGCAGTTATCCTAGTACGATAGTAAAATTTGAGGAAAATCCGTCTCATAGTAACCATGGTGGAGGGATTCAGATCGATGAGGGGGATTATGGAGACCTGTTTATCCGGGGATATTCAAACTCAGGTGGTGGGGAGACTTTTCGGTTTAATACCGCCGGTATTAATTTCATAAATAATAGATTTGGCGTCGGTACAATAAATCCAGATGCCAGTGTTGTTATGCATGTTGAACCAATTGGTGCTTTGCTACCTTTACGAATATCAGGTTTAGATATGAATAATACATTGAGCCGGGTTTTGGTAACGACAGATGCCGGTGTTGTTTATTGGCGAGATGCTGCTACACTT
The DNA here is from genome assembly GCA_013204025.1 of Fidelibacterota bacterium. Taxonomy (GTDB): domain Bacteria; phylum Fidelibacterota; class Marinisomatia; order SCGC-AAA003-L08; family JACNLC01; genus JABMOW01. The sequence continues at coordinate 13,579 of JABMOW010000048.1, forward strand.
CCCAGTGGTGGACAGGCAGATATGGATTGGGATGTAAATATATCTCCAGGTGATGTTGTAACTGGTCACGGAGGACAATATCCAAGCGGTAATGTTGGAATTGGGACAACTACTCCTCAAGGAAAACTTGATGTGCAAAATATAGTAAGTGGGCAGGGAATACACTTTAGAGGAGCCACTAGCGGTAGTAATAACGACCCTATCTTAACGATTGAATCACCCATTGCGGGTGGAAATGCAGGTGCAAAAGGTTTATTAATTAATATTGCGGGTCAAAATAATCCAGTGTTGAATAATGAAACATTTATTTTTGAGGCTAATAGTATCGATACAACGAGATTTGTGATTACACAGGATGGGAAAGTAGGGATTGGTCCATCACATACAGGTAACATGATATTCCCTGATAATAATTTGGATGTATGGAGTAGTAATCCTCTTGATGTCGCTACAATAGGAGTTGGATATGCTTTAACTACTTCCAATGGCGATTTAATGCCTTTAGATTCTAATTTTGCCCAAATAGATTTTAGGCATCAAACACCATGGACTTCTCAAGCGATACCATATGCTAGGATCCATGCCCAAAGACAATTCGATCCTGTTGTTCCAAGTAATCCCTATGCCTCAAAACTTTTGTTTTCCACAAGAGATGCGGGTGGATTAAATACGCAGATGCTGATTGATATGGAAGGTGATGTGTTTGTTGGAGTTTCTCAACCTGCAACACTTCATGTGAATGATATACTTCATCTGGAACCAACATCGACACCATCAAGTCCAAATAGAGGAGATATTTATTATGATGATGTTGATGATAAAGTAAAGGTTTGGACCGGTGGTACTTGGGAGTCGATGAATTAATAAAAGGAGGTTATTATGAGATACAGAATTTTATTTACAGGATTATTAATCATTCACTTCACGTTGCTTCAAGCGCAAAATTATCAGCATAGTAGGTATGTTATTTCAGCTGCGAACGGAACTATTGTTGGGGGAAATTACATCAGTACTGTTATTCTTGGTGAACCATTCAACAATGAAACAATTACTGGCGGTCCTTACTTAATGAGCAGTGGTTTTTTGACCAGTGTTCAGGATTGTGCTGGTGTTTGGGGTGGAACAGCATGGATTGATGCTTGTGGAGATTGTGTGGGTGGTACGACTGGATTGATGCCATGTTCAGACGTGATATCTCTCGATTTAATCGATGCTAATCCTTCTAACCAAACATTTGGTATATGGATAAACAACTCCTTCAATATCTACGGCTTCCAATTCAATATTACCAGTTTGTCTGACGAAATCGTGATCACAGAAGCATTTGGTGGTCGTGCCGCCGAACTTGACTGGGAGGTGTATGTTGGTGATAATAACCTTATCCTCGGATTTGCTTTGAATGGTCAGGCGATGATGCCTGGTGATAGCCTATTGACCCATCTGAGATTTGCAGGATTCGACCAAACCACGATATGTATAAATAATCTGGAAATGGTTGGTGCGGATGGTGATATCCTGGAATCAGAACCGGGTGATTGTTTTGAAATGAGTGCTCTGCTAGGTGATGTGAATGGTGATATATCAGTTGATATTGCCGATGTGGTCTTAATTGTCAGTATGGTTCTTGGGAATTATGACCCGAATGGCTACGAGGACTGGGCTTCGGATCTGAATGATGATGGTCGTCAGAGTGTAGCCGATATTGTTATTACGGTATGCACGATTCTCGACTGTGGCACAATGCGATTGCAACCCGTCAGCTCTTCCAGTTTATCTATCAATGATAATAGTGTAGCTGTGGCTGCTGATGGCGATATTGCCGGCATGCAATTTGAGTATGCAGGGGAGTTCGAAATCATTAAATCCTTTTTACCCATCGGTTGGGAGATGGTTCAGTCTGATAATACTATCCTGATTTTCAGTATGGATGGAACACCATTAATGGATGATGTTCTCTTTGAGTATTCAGGTGAACTTACCATTAAATCGAACATAATTGTGGATTGGTTTGGTAAAAGTATTACTGCGACCATAAACACGACACCCACTGATTACATTCTTCATTCTGCTTATCCTAATCCGTTTAATCCCGTGACTGCCATCAGCTATGAATTACCTGAAGCTGCTTTAGTCTCATTGAGGATTTACGATATGAATGGTAGGGAGGTGTCTGAACTGGTGAATGGTGAACTGTCAGCCGGTTATCACAGACTGGTATGGGATGCCAGTTATCAGGCATCTGGTATCTATTTTGTGAGAATGATAACTGCAGATTACACTAGCACCCAGAAACTGATGTTGGTGAAATAATCTCAAATGACGGATGTCATACAATTGAATTGATTTGTCTAATAGACGATAGTTCGAGGTAACAAAGTAATTTCTTGTGTTGCAGAAACCCGGATTAATTCCGGGTTTCTGCTATTGGTTATGAAATTATCATCCAATCAGTTTTATAAATATGAAAATTCCCTGTAACGAAAGTCATCCTCCATGACATATCTATAATATAGGTAATATCAATTGTAGTCAAAATTGACAACGCCGAAAACAAATTTCATGTTAGATAATCAAAAAGGAAATAGGAGAGAAAATGAAAGTAATGGTAAAAATCACACAGGTAATATTGGTACTTTATTTATTTATCGGATTAATACATGCCATCGATCCTCCATGTGTCGCATCTTTTTCAGAGAATGGTCCCGTTTTAATTGTCTGGGCTAACTCAGATCCACCAGAGGAAAATATGGTAGGCACTGAAGTGTATTATGCTAATTCAGAGGAAGGTCCCCGCCAATATCTTGACTATGTACCACTTGAAGACGCTAACTTTTATGAGCATGAGGATATTGATCCCGACGAAACAACATATTACTATTGGTTGAAAAATTTGTATGGTGACGGTTACTTATCAGATTTTAGTCCTGGTATTTCAACGCTGACTCTCACAACCACATCTTCCGAAAATTCCATTAATCTGTATTGGGATAACGCCTATAATCTGCCAACCGATGGTTATTTAATCAATAGAGGTACCAGTCCTTATGATATGGAACCACTCGCGTATATGGAAAGCCGCAGTTTTATATATCAGGATTTTTCAGTGGAGCCGTGGACACAATATTATTATCGAGTTGATGCCATTCTCACGGATGCATGTGGTGATGAATCAAGCCAGGCTTCAAGAGTATCAGAAAGTCTACAAATTCAAACGGACCTCCATACCCTCAGCGGTTGGGTCTTGGCTGAAGATGACCTATGCCCTGAGATGACGGGTAGTGTTAAACTTCATCTTGTCACGGGTAGTGGTCAGTATCCATTGGCAGACAGCACCACTTTTGATATTTCCGGTTATTATCAATTTACAGATGTCCCTACGGGAGACTATTTGATAAAGGCGGTGCCAGACTCGACAGATTGCCCCCGTGGACTTCAAACATACTATGGTGATGTTAATTATTGGGGAGATACCACACCATTGATGGTCAGTGGTGGTAACACATATCCCAATATTGACATAGCAATGACGGTCATGGATATTATGATTGGTGAAGTGGAAATTAGCGGGTTCTTGACCTACGCATTCGACCGAGCCAGTGGTGAGCCAGTTCCGGGCGCTGATGTCTATCTGGAGCAGGAGCCGGAAGGCAAACCGATTTCCTCCACAACAACAAGTAAGAATGGGAAACCCGGGAAATATGTCTTTCCGGATGTATCTGGAGGTGTAGAAGATACGACGGAATACAAAATAGTTATAGATATACCCGGTTTGCTGTTGGATGAAGAATTTTTCTTTGTGGTGGGATCAGCGACAACCTACATGCCCTTTAATAATTTTATTGTCAGCGCGGAAAATATTGAAAGGGATAGCTGTTCTGTCGGGGGAACCATCCAAAATGTAGAAGCTGACTTGGTTGAGGATTCTGTTTTTTGTTACGAGATACTATTGACCAATAATATGGTTGATGGAATGGATTATAGTTCGATCACAGTCAGCACAGATCCATCTCTGGCTGTGATATCGACGATTACGCCACCTGATGGCTGGACTGTAAGCATTGCCGGTGATGGTTTTCCAACAGATGTAATTACGCTTTTTGCCCCAGCTAATGAAGAAATACCCTTTTCCTCATATATGAATTGCTGCCTGATTTTTAATCCATTGGAGGATGTACCGGAAATTAACTTGGATTGGTATGATTCAAACCTTGGCGATTCAAGTTGTTCTGCTGCAGCTGATACAGACCTTTTTACGATACATCTTGGTTGTATGGATGAAACCGCCTCCAATTACGATCCTGATGCAACTGTAGGTTGTTGTTGCATATCCTCAACTGATACAATATTCGAAAGATTAGTTGCGGATAACAGCTCAAATTATTCGATTGAAGTCTGGCTGGATAGCGGGCAACCTGTTTTGGGATTTCAATTTAACCAACTCGTATTAAGTGACGAGATCACAATGACAAGCGCTCATGGTGGTGTAGCTGGCGATTCAGGATGGAACGTACAGGTAGGTGGTGATGATAATAATCTAGTATTAGGGTATACCATGACTGGTCTACCAATCCCATCGGGTCTTAACTTATTAACTATACTTAATTTTGATGGATGGGAGCCAACGGCATTTTGCATCGCTGACTTGCAGCTAGTTGGTCCGGATTTACTGATTTTAGAATCATCTGCTGGTGATTGCATAGAATTGACCGGAACAAAGGGTGATGTGGATGGGAATGGTGAAATAGATATCACTGATATTGTATTAGCAGTTGGAATAATTCTGGGTGATTATACACCCAATTATTATAGGAGCTGGGCTTCAGATCTGAATGAAGATAATGAACATAGTGTTATAGATATCGTTCAATTGGTATGCATGATTCTCGACTGTGGTGTCACACGATCACAACCCATCAGCTCATCCAGTTTATCTATTACTGATAACAGTGTTACGGTGGCGGCAGATGGAGACATAGCCGGTATGCAGTTTGAGTACAGCAGTGATTTTGAAATCACACAGCACTTCTTACCTCCAGGTTGGGAGATGAGTCAGTCTGATCACACAATCCTTATGTTCAGCACCGATGGAACACCATTGATTGATGAAGTTCTCTTTGAGTATTCAGGTGAGATCACAATTAATTCGAACATCATTGTGGACTGGCTTGGTAACAGTATTACTGCAACCATTAGCAGCATTATACCCACCGATTATGTGCTGCTTTCTGCTTACCCTAATCCGTTTAATCCCGTGACTGCCATCAGCTTTGAATTACCTGAAGCTGCCGTAGTCTCATTGAGGATTTACGATATGAATGGTAGGGAGGTGTCTGAACTGGTGAATGGTGAACTGTCAGCCGGTTATCACAGACTGGAATGGGATGCCGGTTATCAGGCATCTGGTATCT
>JABMOW010000049.1 GCA_013204025.1 Fidelibacterota bacterium
ACCTCTACAGAAAGGGCTTTGTTTTCATTCAGGAGATTCAGTTTTATCAGAGCATCCGTATTGGAATCGCTGTATTCCCGCTTGATTTCCTCATTCCGGTTTTTAATCCACTCGAACCTCTTCTTCAATCGGTTTTTTGCATTTTTAACGGCACTACTTGATTTGTAGCTTTTCACAAGCAACATGGGTCTCCTAGAACCATCATATTCTTTTTTATCTTCTTTGGGTTTTTCTTGATTTACTTCAGTCATGTTGACTCCTGTTTATTATTTAGTCTGCCTCTCCGCCAGGCAGGACTATTTTTGTGTTCAGGCGGAGTAGTGATTTCAAATTATCTGCTCTTTTCATAGAAGTATAAAATTACAATAGTCGGCACAATGGCAAGGCCAGTTGCAACAATATGAACTACGTCCGAGAGGGTTTTTTGAATTTTATTTCTTATATTCATCTTATTTTCCTTTTGTTACTTGTTGAAATGAAACCGGGGTAAAGCATTCACTCTACCCCGGGACTTTGTTGATGAGAGAATAGAGCTATTTAGACGTTTTTGCTAAATCTCTTGCTTATTCGGCTAACACCGGATTTTATTCCAACTCCAGCAGCCGCTCCAGCAATTGCACCAGTTCCGGTTATAGCAATTGTTCCACCAGCCATGCCTAAACCACCTGCACCAAGTGCTCCTCCACCAATGGCTGCTAATGAAGCATTTGTTAAAACTGTACCACCAAGTGTGCTGATGAGTGTGCCGGTTGTGGCTGTTGTACCCAGCAGCCCTGCTGAACCAGCTGCTACTGCGATTGCAGGCGCGGCTGCCAGAGCGAATGGTGCAACGATAACTGCACCAAAAATGCAGCTAATAGCGGTTTTGTGATTCTTGATAAAAAGGCCTGTAGCTTTTAGTGTTTTGGATAATTTCATCTCGTTTTCCTTTTGTGTTTTGTATTAGATAATTGAATTGTGAGGGGTCTATGCTGATTCTTTGGCCTGTATACTTATATTTGAAAGGAAGAAATGAAAGATGTTAACAAAATAAGACTGAAAATGACCAAAAAGTAGCCAGACCCCTCGAAATCTTGAGGTAGTAGCTTTTCGGAATTGTTTTGCTACTCAACTGTACGTTGAAACTCGCAAAAATATTATTGTGGAAATTGTAAAAGTGGGTTAATTCGTTAATAAACAGTTGTTTATTGTATTTTACCCCTATTGGGAATTCTAATTATCGTTTATTAAAATTCCCAATAAAAGTAGGAAGATTTCAGGAGAAAGTACGGAATTTGGGTTATTTTACTGGTTCTTACGAAACTCCGCTAAGGATTTTGCAACGGGTACAAGTTCAGGATCAAAAGCAGGTTTCTTTGGTGACTTCTCTAGTTTTTCTAATATCTTGTTATGTCTTTTTTCAAGATCTGATACAAAATTCTCCCTGTTATCATCTTTAATACCATATTCTTCGAGAAATTCGATGTAATTCGAAGCATCAAACCCAACAGAAGCACCAATCTGAAGAATAACTGAATTTATTTTTCTGTCTGTCGTATAAATATCCTTATTGAAATATTCTGCAGTTTGTTGAAGTTTATAATTAATTCCAATGTATTTTATGTACATTTTCAAGTAGTCCATGTTGTACTGTTTTTCCGAGTCACTTGAATCTCTGAGCAATGCTTTTATCGTCAGTTTTTCATTTTTATACAATTTTATCAGCATCCATGGTTTTAATTCTGAAAGATAATTTGCATTCATCAATACCAACCTGCGAGTGAAACTAATGACATCGCGCACATTATATTTCCATTCGCATTCCTGCAAAACCACGAACGTTTTATCTGTAATTATATCAGGAAACTCCTTAATTTTATAATCATCACTTTTGATGATATACTCTGTGTAAAATTTTCTGAAAAAGAAGTAGCACAATTGCGGTATATCGTTTTTTCTTTCTCTTAGTGGAGGAATGTGAATTTTTACTTCTGCTATCCTTGGGATCAAATCATGTTTAAAATTACCATTTTGAGATTCATATTCAAGATCTCTGTTAGTAGCAGTGATGATTCTAACGTCCACCTTCTCTGTTTTATCAGATCCGATTGGTTGAATATCTCCCTTCTCGCAAACTCGCAATAGAGAAGGTTGAGTTTCCATGGGTAATTCACCAATCTCATCCAGAAAAATACTTCCCTCATGAGCAGTTTTAAAGTATCCGGGTCTATCATTATGTGCTTTATCGTGGCCCGATTTTTTCCATCCAAAAAGTTCACCTTGAATTAAATTTTTATCAATTGCACCACAATTTACAATAAGCATTTTTTTGTCTTTCCGACGAGACAATTCATGCAGTTTACCCGCAACAAGTTCTTTTCCTGTTCCAGTCTCACCAGTGACTAGAACATTTGCAACATTTTTATATGCTTCGATTTCTTCGAACACGTCAAGCATACTATCGCTTGAAGTGATAATACCATATTCACCTTGGGAGAATTTCTCAATTAACTTTCTCTCTTCTGGTGAAAATGTTGTCCTTATTTGATTGTACTGTTCTATTCCATTTTTCTTTGCTTCATGAACCTCATCTTTACTAATATTATTGTTCTTAACAAATAAATCCATAGCATATTCTACTATGATTTTCATTTTAGCAAGTTCGTCAAAGGTCTTTTTATTTTCTTCTGGTACGATTTTAAACTTCTTTATAAGATCTAATTCGGCTTGAATAGTATTAAGATGACATTCTAAAATATTAGCATCTGTTGCAGAATAGGTAATAGTTTGATTCATTTTCATCATCCTCAATTATTGTATATTATTGATGTTAAAAAATTCAGAAGGAAGCAAATTTTTTGTTTCTTGAATTAGCTTTATAGCGTAGTCAACGTGATCGTGAATTAATTTCTCCTCTTCTTTAGTCTTAATTTCAATTATCACTGATAGAAAAAATCCGACAACTCTGTTTCTTTTTTGGCTAATAAACCTTAAAATTAACCCTGATGCTATTACACCACCGGCGACAAGAAACCCCACCGGTCCAAATACAACACCAAGAACTGCCATAACAGTGTTGTAAGTTGTAAATGCAAAAGTTGTCCCGAACAATAATCCAAGCGCTTTCAAACCAACTGCAGTACTTGTGAATAATGCAAAACCGGCACCTTCACCAGCTGCAAGGGCAGCAGCTAATCCAATTCCGGTTGCTGTTATTGTTTTTCCATCACTTTCCAATTTGTCTTGTAGGTTTTTTGTTAATTTAATTACCTTTTTTTTACTCATTTTTGATAGTCGTTTTTGGATATCACCTTGAAATTTTAGAAACATAATTTCAATTATGTCTTGAATATTATATTCTCCCCAATCAATATCCTTTACTTTCAACTTGTTTGCAGTTATTTTTAAACACTCTTTTTCAAGTTCTCTTATATCATAGTCTGTCTTTGTCAATCCTGCACATAAATAAAGGTTATTGATGATGTATTGAAATTTCCCTTCAGGAAAATCTTCCCATTTCACCTTCTTATTTTTGTTTAACATGATTGCCAATTCATTCATAGAACTATCATCAAGTTTTTTTATGTAATCGATTATGTATCCCACTATATCACTCCTTGTTGTTAAAAATTGACTCTAATCTGAAACATTTATCATCCCATAAAAACCAAATTTTATCTTTAATCAAACTTAAATCACCATCATCAAATTTTGCTTTTTCAGTTCTAACTAGTTCAACTAAATATTTTTGAGTTAATGGTTTTTCAAACTTCAAATTTTCAGGACTTGGGTCAGCAAGGAAAGCTTGCTGTGTATTTTGGAAATACTTTGCAATACTACCAACAATTTTTACCATGTCATTAAGAACGTGTTTGTAATCTGAACTGACTCTGCTTGTCATCCACCTAGGAGGCTCATAGGAGCATTCCCAAACGTTTTGTCCATTTTGGCTTACAAGGATGATCAAATTATCATCTAATTCCAAAAAAGGCGAATTTTGTGGTTGATTATCTATTACAACATCTTCTAAAAACACACCGTCCTGATTGTGTTCTTCTACATCACTTATTTCATCACTGTCAATAAACTCCATGTCTATATCAAATTCTTCTGAAAACCCCTCATTATCTGGAGAAGGGAGTTGGACCAGATCTCTTAAATGGCTAAGAGAAAGTCCTAGCATGTGTTTTCTTAAGTGAGCATAACTCAATGAATGACCATGTCCGTGTCCATAGCCTCTTTTCTGATTAGCCATGGTTTATTCCTTCCCACTCACTCATCATGATTCTTTCAATTGGAGATTCACCTTTTCTTTGATTGTCTTGACCTAAAAAATCAAGAATCATTCTAAAGCCACCAATTCCCACAGTTGATGCTAATGGTGTATAGTTTGAATTAATTGCACTGTTTAAATTTGATTTTGGGGATGTTTTAATCACAAGCCATAGCAATTTAAAATGCTCCTTTTGAATGTTATTGAGTGCGCTCACTTTATGGAGGTTTTCATAAAAGTTTTCAAAACTTTCAGGTATATCATTGACCATACCTTCAACATCAGAAAGGGATATGCCTCTGTCTCCTGAATGGAAACTCGACATGGTTAATTGAGTGCACCTTTCACCAATTGATTGTGCAGCTATCAATCCGGCTGGATATTTATCCGGTACATCAACTTCATAGCAGCCAGTACAGATTTTTCTTTCAGGTAATAGTTTACACGTAAAAAATGATTTTTCACCACAGTCTCCAATTTGAACCTGCCAGGACCATAACGCCAGAACCAATTTCCGCATGAAATATCCGGCCTTAAAGGTGCCGATATTCTTATCAATCATGGAACTTCGAGCATTGTAGGTGGACATATAAGAGCTATCCGGGGTCATTCCACTGGTTAGGGATTCGGGCATTCTAAATTGATTATCACCCGCATCAAACCCAACCAGTCCCGGGGATAACATACCTCGTGCGCCTATCACCTGCCTTGTCTGTTTTGAACCCCGTGCACCACTTAAGGCCATGGCTGCAAAATAATAACCAGGATATGAGGGGTCTGAAAGAGCCTTTTCAAGTCTTTTCTTTGTCAATTCTTCAAGGGTTTGGTTTAGATGTTTCTCATCAGATTTCATGGCTTTTTTAAGTTCACCCTTATCAAGCATGTAGTCAAGCAGTTCAAGGTAACTAAAAGAAACACCGCTTGAGGTGACTTTATCAAAAGCAGAATGCATTTCAGATAAAATCCTGTCTTTGAAATCACTCTTGGAAGTGATTACCTTCTTGATGCGAGTCAATTCACCGGGTTTCTTTTCACCACTAATTAAAAAATTACCAAGCACAAAATCCTGATCAAAATCTAATATGGGTTCACCTGATGCAACCGATAGAACATTGAATGAATGTGTTGGTGATAACCGATTAGCTTCTAAAATACTTTTCTCATCCAAAAGTGCATGGATTGCCATCTCATCTCCGTCTGCGTCAGCACCGAATCCTTTGAATACAAGTGGATTCAACTTTAGTACCATTCCCTCTTCAATCGGATGGGGTACCGGCTTAAAAGAAAGGATGTTATATTTATGCAATGAGGGTGCACGATTCAATAATACTCTGGTAGGGTTCTTTTCCAGGTAGTTCAGTATTTCCTTTTTAACACTGGGCTCATCTGGTATGGGCAATCCTTTATCAATGGCTGATTTGAAGTATTCCTTAACAATCTGATTGTCTGCCACTTTGCTAATTTCTCCACCGTACAGAACAGCCAACACATTAATAGGAATACTGACCTCATCCCAATCGAGTGTAGGGTCAGGTACAATAACCAAACGGCCGGAATAATCCACCCTGCGACCGAGTCCATGTCTTCGAAGTAAACCAAACTTGGATTTGCCGCTTTTACCAAATGTTCTTTGCTTAATTAATCTGTAAAGTTTTATTACCGCTCTTTCGAGTTTGAGTTTTGCTTTATCATCTAATGTATCCTGTGCGGAAGTCTGAAACACGTTTGCATACGCTTTTGTCAGATCATGTTCCTCCCCTCGAGCCAGGAATGATACCGGGCTTACAAATCGGTATTTTAATGGCAGGATTGGGATTATTTTTAAAGTATAATCATCGAAAAAAGGATGTTTTACAGGCTCTTTTAATTCAATATTTCCCCACTTTAAGTCAGGATCAAGTAAGTTCGCAGTTCCAAATATTTCAGGGTCATATAACCCTCCGAGGACTGACTGGGCGATCTGTTTCACTTTGATTCCGGTGAGTTTTTCTGAAGAATGCTTCGGGCAGCTTAACAGCATAGAAGGAAAATGGGTGAGTTTAAAATCTTTGTCAAATCTGCTTTTTGCAACAAACAAATTGTCCAAAATTTTCAAGCGAATAGTGATTGTACTTTTTTTGAGTTTAATCTCCAAGGAAACTGCACTCTTATTTGAACTGAGTTCAAATACTTCTTCTGTTGAAACAAAATTTGAGCCTGGTTTTGAATACACTTTATTCGGGATATCTTGAAATTCATATCCCAAATGGTCCAGTACTGATTTTACATCTATTTCCGGTACTGAAGATCTTTGACTGTTTGCTGTTGACATGATTTTTTCACCACCAAACAATTTCCAACCGCATTTTGGACAGCTAAAGCTTGTATTTTTCACAGCTACTCTGGTTTTATCGTTGAGTAGTCGCTTTGATTTGCGTTTAACATCACTGTCTGAAACAACTTCAATATTTCCTTTTCCATCAAACTTAATTCCAAGTGCAAACAGGTGATCGAGAATTGCCTGGGTTGTCTGTGTATGTTGCGACGCAGAACTCCATGCCGGATCGGATCGATGAGTGATAAACTCATTGATGATATTATCAGCTTGATGAGCAGCAAGTGCCCAGAACTCCATTTCACCAATTCTCTGACCCCCTTTGTTTGCTTTTCCTCCGACAGGCTGACCCGTTATAATATTGTATTTATCACTCTGATGTCCACCTCGACGCACATGAGCTTTCCGTGAAGGTACATGTTTTAAAACAGTAAAGTACTCATAACCAACTGTCACAGGGGATTCTGTAAAACTTTCATCTGGTAGCTGCAGTTTTACCCGTCCGTATTTATCAAACGGTGGTTTATTTTTAAAAAAATTCGAAAGTGGTGAGTGATCAGTTTGGGTAAATGCTTTCCCTGTTTCAAGTGGAAGATCAAAACCCAATTTTGCTGCCATGGTATATTGAGTTTCAAGGAGTTGTCCTAGATTCATACGGGAAATAACCCCATGCGGATTGAGTAATAGGTCAACCGATTTACCTCTAATATCTTCAGACAGATTTTCATCATCCGGTAATTTCGGCATTTGATCTGATGGGAAGAATTTTGCTACTACCCCCTTGTTGCCATATCTGGCCATCAACTTGCTGCCCACCTGAAGCGGAATAGTGTATTTAACTGACCATCTCAAAACGCCTCCCAGGAGGGTTGAGCTTGGTTGTAAGAACTCTAAAGCTGTGAGTACCCCCTCCTCCGCATTGTGAAAAAGGGGTTGGATGTTTTCGGCGTTTGAGAATTCAGCAAGCAAATCTCCATGATGAATGGTTTTTCCAATTCTTTCAAGTCCCCTATCGAGATTGGGTATAAAACCAGGTAATAAGTACTGCGAATAATGTTGATGATATTCCCAGTTCAATTGCCCGTTGGTGATTAAATCCCTGTTGGCCACAATGGCATCTTCAAAGTTGTATCCATACCAGGGCATGTACGCGACCAGTAGCGTACGCCCAGGTTCATACTTCCCAAACTCATCAGGAACCAGACCATGTTCATAAAGTGGGTTTACAAGATTTAGAAGGTCATCCTCATTCCCTGTTTTAATAAGAGGTGGTTCTGATCCGGACAAGGGAACTGCCTGTCGAAGATTTTTAGCACCCATCATGACTCTCACTGCATCATTGTGCTGATAGAACGGCACCAGGGATGCACCATACCCCAGGTAAGTATCAGGATTTTCGCTAGGAATTAAATTACCCCAGATATCTGTAGTAACCCCCTTTGCCAGGTGTACCGTTATGCCCACCTCACTGGACTCGGCGGTTTCAATTGGACATATAATGTTTTTAAAACTTGGATGATTCTGATGATAGATAGCGGGAAGATTTTTTGAATAAGGATATCTTTTCAGGCTGGTTAATTGTGATATGGCATCAATATTATTTAAAGGAGAAAACAACTCTAATTTTCCTGCAGATACAAGATAATTTATTGGAACAAGTTGCCATCCGATTACGCTTTGCCTTTCCTTTAACCCACTCCAGAATTCTTCTCTTTCTTTATTGCTTATTCCATGTTCATTGGATCGAATGATTTCAAAGTACCGTTGGTTATTTCTAAATACCGAAGTTATACAATTAAGCATTTGGGTAAGGAATCTTTCAACCACATAATTGTTGAATGTCTGTAAACGGTGATGACATAGATCCTGTTCATCAACCGGTTCGATTTTTGTATTTTTTAAAGATTTTATTTTCTCGATGAATTTTTGTCTTAACGCAGTTTTTTCATCCAGGAATGCAAACTCGATTTTTTCTTCATCAAGATAAGTAACTGTAGGGACTTTCTTTTTAATGATTAATTCTTGTTTTGTGTCGATTGGTAGCTCAAAATATTTGCCACCAGGGAATGCTTTCAGGTAAACTAATTCAGTTCCATTTTCCTTGTACTTCTTTAGAATCCATTCACCCTGTTTTTCAATTAACAGGGGTATCCAGCATCTTTTTGTAGACACAGAATCAAAATCAGATCGGATAATAAATACCCCATGAAACGGAGCGGGAAATTTGATATTTATCGTCTCATTGTTTTCCATCCAGGTGAGTGTCAGGTGAGCGTTGAGACTTTGATTTTGATTTATTAAGCGGGAAAAATTATCAGGGATTGGAAAATCAAGCTTTAAGGCCACATCCATCCCAAGCAGATGCTTGAATAAAAAATCACATTGGCGCTGAAGTTCAGTTTCGACCCCATCTCTGTCAAAAACAAAGGGAATGTTTCTTGATGAAAGTGGCATTCTAATTACTGCCCATACTGATACACTTTATCTTCCATAAACTTCTTTTTATCCAGTCCCACCCAACCCCACATCTCGGGATGCTCCGCTCCCAAGATTATGTCAGCATCAGTTTGGTGACCCAATAGCTCTATCATAAATTGATACTGTCCAATACGAAAATCTTCAAAGTATCTTTCTCTTTTATCTTTCAATGACGCTCTTTCGAAATAGGATATATCCTCAAACAAGTCACACCAGGGATAATTCCTCATTATTCGATTTTTCAACCCTGGTCGAAGCCTGATTGAGCCAAGAACTATTTCAGAAACGGAGGGCAGATCAATAGCCATCGAGACTTTTCCTACTAAATCTTCATATGCCATCTGCCAGTCGTCATAGTAAATCATTGGTTCAAAACTCAACCGAATACCATAACCACCTTTTTCCTGCAGTTCATGAATAAGATCAAGTCGGTCATCCAGACTCGAAGTTCCAGTTTCATATTTATTGATAATGGTCTCAGGGTTAAGGTTCATATTTACCATGACTCTGTCCTGCCCATCATATTTTAGAAACGGTCGTTTATATGCTGTCTTGGTGGCAACTAAATAGTTCACATTTGGATTAATGGGGAGAAGTTCAGTTAAGATAAAATCCATCTGATGAGCTATGGGTTCTATGGCAAGAATATCAGAGTACTCTGACACCCATAACCATAGAGGGAATTTTTCATTTTTTTTATAGTAGGTCTCGAGGTTTTCAACTTGCAAGGTTAAGTCACTTTCCTCAAATTCAATATCACATTTTGTTATGAGGCTCTTTAAGTTCTCCGACAAATAACTGATGGCAGAGGATCTGTCTTTTATTCCTAAATCCTGCATGGTTTGTCGAAGCTTATTGCTCACATCACTTAAATTTTTGGGATTTTTTTCAAATGCTTCCTTCTTGAGATGAGATAACACACTCCAAATGGTCAACGTGGAAGTGTTCACGATGTGTTCACACGCCACTTCATTTTTTACGTCTTCCAAATTGGAATAGGCATCCTGATAGGTATACTGTGATGTCTGCTGGTAGCAGTAATGACATGTGGATCTGCAGTGAAACCCAAGCTTCAGGGCTGTATTGAGGTTCTCGACAATGTCCCCTGGAGAGGGAAACGTTTCAATAAACGCGCTTTTCCTCTTCCGGATGTACAAGGTTTCTTTCATGTACCAGTAGTTTCCAGCTCCCTGAAGCTGGGATGGGAAGGCCATAATATCTTTATCATTGTTGCCAACCCCTGTGTATACAATCTCTATTGTCGGATCAAGAGCTTTGGCTCTTTGGATAACCTGTTCGGCATAGTCTGAGTCTTTTGCAGAGTTAGCGATAATGATTCGTTTTATACCCTTATTTTCCACCCGGGCGGAATTGACCTCATCGCTGCCCAGGTCGTAAATCCCGTTTATTAAAAGTGAAAAATCTGACTGATCTCTTTCTTTAACCGCTTCTATTATTGAGTCTTTCTTGTTCGCCCAGTATTTTATCAAATTTTCTTTTATCTGATCAACCTCGCCAACTTCTTCTTCATCTGCATCTTCATCGTAAACCAGATTATCATACAATTCAGCCAACTTTGATTCTGTTTCCCTACGGCTGCATGACGGATTGAATATCATATCCTCGATTTCATCATAATCGTCAGGGGAATTCTCCCTAAGTGCATTTAATTTTTTATTTCCAAGAATGCGGACTTTTGTTTCCGCAGGCGGGGTGAGATCTGTATTTGTCTCGTATTCAGGTTTTTCTTCAAGTAGCTTCCGGTAAGACGCAATCAGCTCATATCCAAAAGCTTTACTCATCTCTAATTTTTGCTCGCAGTATTCCTCAAATGAACTCACACCGAGATAGCCGGTCCAGTTTGTCTCTCTGTCACCCACAGTATCCATTCTATCTTTTAGTTTTTTTAGGCTGCTTGCAAATACTAACCATGAACGGGCAAGATCAGCTTTTGCAGTTAGGATGGATTCGTGCAGGACCTGAAACTCCTTCTGGATACTTTTATCCAAGATGGCATTTGTGTTCATGGAATACCGATCATTTATCGTTAATGAAAATGGACACCAGCCAATTGAGTTTTCAGAAACAGTTGTGGAATAAACATATCAGAATTATGCTCTGAAAAGAATCCTTCTACTGGAATCCATAGAAAAATTATCATAGATAGACATGTACCTCCAATGTATTTAATCTAATAAAATATGAAAAGAAAACCACTTCCACTCCATTTCCCCTCCCTTTCGGGTATAAGAATAATATAGATATAACGTTTTATTAAAATTAACGAAAGGAAAACGAAATGACAGCATTTATCATGAAGGCGGGAAAGTATGCCCGTGTAGGTGGAATCATTGTGCAGGCATTGACACTGGTTCTTGCCATTAGCGAACACATTGCAAATGTCCGTGGTGTCGCCAATCAGTCCTCCGATGACTCCAAAGCCGGAGAATAATAAAGTAAAGGTACCTGGAAAGACGGAATCCAGTGTGGTTGAGGTTTCCCTCAAGCATGTTTTGTTTGGATTAACAATCTTGTTTACCGGTGTATTTATTACAACTACCGGGATTATCCTGGTTCGGGAACAGGCTCGTTACAAACGACAGCAGGCCATGCTGGATTCTGCACTAGCCATCATCAATACATTCAACAGAAAGGAAAATCATGAAAAGAAATGAAAACGGAGATTTAATTATCACCAAGGAGACCCAGGAGATTGCCAAGGAAGTTTTGGTATCCGTGGGACTGGTTTTTGTGGTAACCAGAGTGATCCATTATCTCCTTATGCCCACTTGTCATCCCCATGGCTGAAACCAAGCTTCGGTTTAAAGTCAATAACCAGTCTTTGTCAAAGGTGGCTATGGTTTTGTCTAATGGCGTGGTACTGGCAGCGAACATGTATCTTGTGGGGTCGAACATCCATCAATCCATTACCTCAAGACGCCAGTCACGAATCGCTGAAAGTTTGCAGACATCAGTCGATATCGCACAGACTCTGGCAGGACTGACCAAGGTTGTTACCGAGATCGTTGGTGAAAAACATGCGCCAGGCAAAGACCTATAACGCAGAAGACAGACGTTATCTTGAAGAGAGTTTGTATTGTAATTATTGTGGAAACAGTAATGCCTTTCAAATCGACCTAAAACTGAAACATCTTCTCACATCAGAAACCGGAAGTATCACCGTTGAGCTACTGAAATCCTACGCAAACAGGGTCATGAACGTTATTCAGAAGAATGTAGAAAAGCTTCTGGAGAAAGGATGGGAAGGAAAACCCTTATTCCGTTGTGCCAATTGTCATGCGGAAGAAACACTCGATACCATGGGCCGAAGCTATTCTTACTGTAGCTGGAACGGATGTCCAGGATGCTTTACATGTGGTTGCTGGATCGATAAGGAGGAACTTGTTGAACTCTGCAGTGAGTGTATTACAGAAAGTAAAGGTACCGTAACAGAAGATGACTGTGTTTATAACTGTCCGAATTGCGATGCCGGGTTTACCGAGGTGATGGACCATTATAACATCACATTAAGTGACCTGAAAGAAAAACTTGGGTATAAGTCTTAACGGCAGGGTGTATTCCCTGCCTGTTTTTTTGAAAGGAGGAATGCGTTGAAGATGATCTGCTGGGAGTGTTTTAACTATACCTATTTCGAGACGGATGTTGAGACACTCAAAGAATTAAAAACAGGTAAAGACGGAATGATTATTCAGGACTCCATGTTCGATGATTACAATTACAGTCAGGGAATGCTTCGGGATAACCTCACGGATGTGGTTCAATACTGCATCAATCAGAATGCAGATGTTTTGGACCATAATCTTGAGAACCGGTATCTCAATTGCGCCAGGTGTGGATCAAAAAAAGTCACCAAGCCTTACAGTACATGGACATCAAGACGGCATCTTCCTATAGAACAGGAGATCCTTAAAAACCATCAAGAATTTAAAGAATTAAGAAAGGAGAGATTTAATGCAGATCAATTGCCGGTCCTGTGGAAAAGCAAATGAGTTCTTACTGCCTCTGTGGGTCCGTACCACATTCAAGTTTAATGATGACGGCAGTCTGTCTATTCTGCATGTGAAACCCCTGGAATCCCTGGAGGAGAAGCTTACGGATAACCATGTTCACAATGAACTGGTCTGTAAATCCTGCAGCAGTAACGACGTAGAAATTATTTTCAATGAATACGAAGAATCAGATAAAACAAACCGAGAACTGGCTGCATTGGAGGGATTATGAGTTATCAGGATGAGATCACCGCTAAAATCAGAACCGCTGTAAATGATCATATTGAAACGTTAAAACTTGAACACCCAGAATTTCTTATCACAAAACAGTGGAAGGTGATGTTTGATGATGGGTTTGTACCAGGTCATGTGTCGCTTCCTGTTGTAACAGGTTCTAAAAAAGGGAACTATCGGGCAGCAGATGTGGAATTTATGGTACCAGAAAATCTGGAGATTGACATTGAAGAAATTGAACTCACATTACGGGATGAACCCTATCAAATAAAGAAGAAAGTAACATCCCCAGCCATTGACGAACCTCTGGGACTGATTAACGATATTATTGTTGGGGTTAATAACTTCCTAACAGAAATGAATCTTACCCAAAGTCGTCCCATGGTTCAGAAGTTGAATATTGGGTCCTCACCTCACATAAACCCCCTGAAAGTGAATAGCATCCTACCTAGCTCGCATGAGATTGGTGATGTCAGAGATAGGATCAGATCAAGCGGCATTTTGCCGGACTGGTTGAAATCAGTCAGTAACCGGGATGTGTATGATCAGTTGATCGACAAGATCGCAGAGGGTTATGTGCAGTACTCAAAGGACTCCGGAAAGGACGTGAGTTTGTCT
>JABMOW010000050.1 GCA_013204025.1 Fidelibacterota bacterium
AAATTCTTCATATGGCCAGGATATTAAAATAAATGCAGCAATGATAGCGATGAATGAAGCATTTTTGTCACATTATTGGCAAAACACCGTTTTTAGTAATAATTGTAGTGAGCCAGATACAACTGATCCTTACAATTCACTTGGGGATGGACGGGGAAGATATAGGAATAATCCTGATCCAATACCTCAAATTGGTTTCCCAATCTCAACTGGAAATGTAGATTATAGAGGAAAAATATTTGTTTGGGGTTCTATTGTCCAGCGAAAACGCGGCTATATTATGCGAAACTTTCCTGGTCCGTATGATAGTGGTGATATTGGATATGATAAATATTATAGATATGATTATAATTTATTGGATTCTCCTCCACCAAACTTTCCGACAATAGAAAATAACGAGGGAGCCACAATTTTAACGTTCAAATCATATGGGCAAAGCAATTAGTCGTTGAATCGAGAGGACACATGATATTAGGACTTGACATAGGAAGACAGGTTGTGAAAATGGTCACAATGGAAGTAAATAAACAGAAAATTAAAATACTGGATGTTGGAGAAAGATCTTTGTTTGATGTGAACCAAACGTATGATCCAGATAAGGTTTCCAAGCCGTATTGGGCAATGGCAATTAAAGAATTGTTTTCTCATAAAGGATTAAAGCCAAAAAAAATTCGCAACTTAATAACAGCCCTCAATGGAACACATGCAAGCATTAAACAGATTACTACATTAGACATGTCCAAAGATGAGTTACTCTCAGCTATGATTTTTGAAGCACGTAAACATATACCCATGGATGGGACAGATGCTGTTGTGGATTATCAGATATTTGGTGAAAACACCAAAGAGATGGATAAAATTGATGTGGGGTTAGTTGCTTGCACAAAACGTACATTGACAGCGCATTTAGACTTATTAAAAGAGGTTGGATTAAAGCCTGGGATTGTTGAAACAGAAGTAACTGCGATAACAAATATTTTTACATACACGCATGAAATGCCGGATGAGGGTCTTTATGTAATATTAAATATAGGTGCTTTGTCTACATCAATTATAGTAATGGGAAGAGTAGCAGAATATTTCACGCGTGAAATTCCGATTGGCAGTTTTCAGATGGTTCAAGATATTATGAAAAAGCGCAAAGTTAGTCATCTCGATGCAGTAAGTATCCTGCAAAAGGATGGTATTGAGTCGCTAAAAACAGATCAAGATATGGATTCATCGTTATCTGTTGGAGTAAGTGTGGCTGATCGTTCAATTTTTGATAATTTTGTTGAAGATATTCGACGCTCCTTAAGGTATTATGCTAAATCTACAGGACAAAGTTTTTTTCTGAAGATATTTCTTACTGGAGGCGCTTCAAACCTCCCCGGCATTACAGAATTTATTCAGTCTAAGCTAAATGTGGATACTGAATTATTTAATCCCTTCGAAGCCTTGGATTTTAATGATGATCTTGATGTGCAGAATCCATTCCAATATACCGTGGCATTAGGTTTGGCTTTGAGGGGAGGATTACATGAATAAAAAATACTTTTTAATAAACCTAAATCAAGGTGAAAGTAAAGAAGCCCGGCAAGAAAGTAATAGGGAGCGATTGCGCTGGATAGTTTTTTCACTAATTGTGTTTTTCTTCTTATTTATAAATGGTGCCATGCTATGGATAAACTACGGTTACAATAATTTGATCGAGAAAAAACATAGTGAAATTAGCCAAGTAACAAAACAATTAGCCGAATTGCAATCGAGAGGTAAAAATATTTCAAAGGTAGATATAACATCCCTTGCGGAAATTGAAGAATACCGATTTATGTGGGCTCCTGTTTTAGAAGCAATGAGTGAGTTGAATCCCGAAGATATTGCAATTACTAGCCTAACATTCAAATTTGATAAATGGATGATTTCAGGTATCGCATCAATTTATGAAGATATAAAAGATTTTGATATTGTAAACCAATATGTAAACAAGCTACGGAATCATTCAAAATTTGCTGACAATTTTTCTCGGATAAAATTCACTGAATATTCAAGGCAAAACTTTAGAGGACAGGAAATAATTCAGTTTAAAGTCTCGGCGAATGTTAGTTCAAAACCAAAACAGGTGGGAAGTAAATAACATGGTTAATAGGAATACAATACTATTTTTTCTCATATTTATCTTAACTGGAACGTTTTGGTTAACCGGATCATTTCTAACTTCAGATAAACCGAAAATAATTGATGATTTGGAAGAGGAACAGAAAATTCTAAATGAAAAATTAATTAGTGCGCAAATTTTAGCAAATAAATTGGATAGAGTGCATACATTATTTCAAGAAAACCTGGCGCTATCCGCTGTAGATTCATTAGCTGAAGACGCATCTCTACCATTTTTAAATAATCTAACACAGATGTTAGAGAATCATAATATTACGTTGTTGAGTATTCGACCTAAATCCAGCAAAACAAAACAAAATTATCATGAATCTCCTTACGATATTACGATTAATTGCACATTTAAAGAGCTGGGTGAATTTGTAGCAGAAATTGAAAAGTCACCACGTCTTATTAGGATTAATGAATTTGTGATTAAAAATGGTATCGAACGGATTAAAAATGTGTCAAATCCTGAGGAATTGAAGAGACAGAACGTAGAAATGAACTTATCTACAATTACTCTAATTAAATCACAGGGTTCAAAAAAGTCATGAATAAGCGCGATCAAACTATATGGACACTTTTATTGGTATTATCATTTCTTTTCTTGGTGTTGAATGGGTTTAAGCTGTTCCCTGTTAATAAAAAATATCAAAAAACTGTTGACCGTGCTGAGAAATCACAGTTTGGTACAGATGAGGAATTAGAAAATATTATCGAGTATTTAGAGTCTAGGCTTGAAGATCGAAATAATTATCAGTTTTCAACCGATAATGAACCGCTACGTTTGCAGAATGTACTCTACCTTTACGATTCTCAAGGCAAAAGACTAAAGTATAAAGATTCAAAAAAAATTCGTGTTACAGCGGTATTTATAGGCGGCTCAAAACCACAAGCGCTTCTAAATTATCAAAATATGAACTATACAGTGGCTGTAGGGGATTCAATTGCGGATGGTGAAATTATTTGGATTGATAAAGATGAAGTTGTCTTTTCAAAGAACAATTCGGAAGTCCACTATCCTGTTTCATTCGCGTCAGAACAAAATATTTTGCCTTCGGGTGATAACAATTAGGAGATAGTAATTAATGAAACATAGAATTATTCTAGGGTGTCTGATAATCATTGTTGGACTCTCGTTTTCACAGACGGGTACTGTTAGTTCAAGTGAAGCTGTCAACCCAACCTTAGTTACTGTTCATGCTGAAGACGCACATTTACCTAGTATTCTTGCAGTTCTAGCTAAAGAAAGCGGTTACAATATTGTGACCGACCCCAACGTTAATAAACAGGATAAAATATCAATTCACTTAGACAATGTGCCTATAGAACAAGCAATAAATCTAGTTGTACGTGCAGTTGGATTGAGTTATGAAATAGTAGGGAACTCTTTTCTTGTTGCTGATCCAAAGAAACTTAAGGAAGAGGTAGGTGTCACTTCTTATGTTATTAAACTAAAATACTCGAATGCTGAAGAAGTAAAGAAGCTGTTGAGTGATTTATCAAATCAAATTCAAGTAGATGTATCTGGTAATAAATTACTAATTAACGCCTCACCCAAAAAAATCGCTGAAATTGAAGAAGTCGTAAAAGAAATTGATGTTCCTGCGCTTCAGATTACTTTGGAAACCAGACTCATAGAGGTGGCTGTGGATGTGGAAGAAGAATTGGGTATAGATTGGGCTAGATTATCCAGCTATACTAATATATTTGCTGAAAATGCCGCCCCTATTGTTCCAGGTGGTGGTAGCATTGTTCCTGGGGCATCAGGATTGAGACAAGAACCACTCTCGATGCCGTTCAATCGACTAGAATGGAACAAATTGAATGATCAAAATTTTCTTCCAACCAAATTCAGTAGGCAAATGACTGCATTTGATGTAACACTAGATTTTTTAATGAAGAACAATAAAGCTGAAATATTAGCGGATGCAAAACTTACTACACTTAATGGAAGGGAAGCTTCAATTGAAATGCTTGATATAGTACCCTATATCCTTAGCTCAGGTGGTGTAGGAGGGCAGGTGCAGGTTCAGCGTGAAGAAGTAGGTATAAAGCTTTTTATCTCACCAACAGTGAACATGGATGGTGACATTACTGTTAAAGTTGAACCAGAAGTATCATCAATATTTGACTTTATCGGACCAGAAAAAAACATACCACGGGTAAAAAGTAGGAGATCATCAACTACTATTCGTGTAAAAGATGGAGAATCTATAGTAATCGGTGGGCTAATTAGCAGGGATCTAAAAGAGACGGAATATAAAGTCCCCGTTTTGAATAAAATTCCATTTTTGGGAAAGAAACTATTTACAAGTAGGGCTTCTGTAGAACGCAAAACAGACCTTATCATCCAGATTACGCCACGTATTGTAGACGATATTGGTACATTGATCATGAAAACTAATGATATGATCAATCTTGAAAATGAAGTAGATCAAGATTTTAAAATAGATGATGAATCAATTGATAATAGTGATGAATCGACCACTGATCAAAAGGAGAATTAAAATGAGACGCCTTTTTAAATCACTAACCATTTTTATCATACCTGGTTTTTTGCTAATAAATAATTGTGATAATCGTGTTTCGGAGGAAACAGATAGTGGGCAATATACAATAACGGTTACAACAACTTCATTTTCTGGAAGTAGTTTGGTCGGAGAAGATGTGGTAGGCCCTCAGGCATCAACACGCGTAACCGGGACGGTACTTAATGTGGATGAAGAACCGATTGAAGGAATTTTGATTGGGTTTGAAGCAAATGTTTCCGGTCAAACATATGGATCTTTCGATTTACAATCAGGGTACACGGATGATGATGGAATTATTTCAGTTGTATATACGGATGGAGCAGATAATGGCGCTGTGGATGACCCAAGTACTAGTCAATATGAGGGTGTAAAAGTCACTGCAAAAAATAATAATTCTATAGGGTCTGCAAAATATAATGTATACCCAAATCTTGATGTTGTTTGGCCGTATAAAATGTTCCTATCCAGTGATTTGTATACAATACCCTTAAGCAACGGCATGGAAAAAGCTACAATTGAAACACGATTGAGAAACAAATTAAACATCCCATTACCAAATGTGCTGGTGGCATTTACTTCTGATCGCGGATATATTGATCCAACTGGTGTGACTGATGCAAATGGTAGCATTTCACTTGAATTCAATGATAATGGTACTCAGGAAGATATTGGCGTTGCAAATATTAAAGCGAATTTCACTCATCCTGGTGCATCAGCTGAAATAAGTGATTCTGTTCAGATTACAATTTCTACTCAATATAGTCTAGCTTTGGAGAGTTTTCCGGTATTTCTGGATGATAATAATAATGTCATATTAGTTGGTGAGGATGTTGCTGGTGATTATGCTCTAACAATGATTGTTGCAACCGTCCTTGACACTGCTCAAATTCCTGTTACTGGTGCAAATATTATCTTTACAGCACAGGCATCTGGATTAGATGTTGGGACACTTACAATACTAAATTCCAATACAAATTCCTCTGGAAGGGTCATTGCATTCTTTGATGATGGAGATAATGTATATCAGGATACTCAAGGAACGCCAAATTTTGAAGGAGTAATCATCAGAGCCAGCTATGGTGAAGATTTATCCGCGACCACTAAATTTAATGTTTTTGATCAATCTGACGTATGGCCATATTCCTTATTGATCCATACGGATACTGATGTTATTTACTTGAGAGATTTGGAAGAGGCAGAGGGGGTAGACCCTCATGACGATACGCGGGCTACAATATCTGTCAGATTATTAAATGCATTAGGCCACCCAGTTAAAAATGCCGAAATAGCGTATAGTGTTAATCATGGTTTTATAGTAAATACTAGTTTTACCGATTCCATAGGTGTCGATACTGTCTATTTCTCACATTTGGATGATCCTTACGATATTGGCATTACAACAGTAGAAGCCAGTTTTGTTCATCCGGGTTTTAGCCTGAATATTGCTAATTCAGTTCAAGTAAATATAGAAGATAATACGTTTATTGAATGTGCCTATATTGAAATCCCATCATCAAATCCTGGACATATAGTGGTAAAAGATGGAGGAGGTTTAGAATCAACATTCATTAGAGCTGAAGTTTACGATTATGATGGCAACTTGATTGATACTCCAACGCCTGTAACCTTTCTATTACAGCCAGCTCCTCCAGGGGCTTTACTTGATGAAACAGGAATTGAAGTAACATCCTATACCGTTAATGGTGTTGCATCTGTTACAATAAATAGCGGTACAACACCTGGTGTTGTCAGAGTTGTAGTGACAGTTGATTGTGATGATGACCCAAACACGGCTAACCTGACTTCTATCGCAGAGCCAGTTATTATTTCATCAGGAGCACCAAAAAATATGGAAGCAGTATGGGATCCAAATGGTACAACCCCAGATAATGGTGGCGGCTATATCACACAAGTTGAAGCACTAGTTTGGGATGTGTGGTTTAATCAGGTTGAGGATACCACATACGTGTATTGGACAATTGACCCGGTGCCACCTGACACACACGTAGTTGCCTTTGTTGAGGGAGTAAGTTTTACAAATAATGAAAATTGGACTGAAGAAAATTTTACTGGTCATGCATATTCCACTGTTCATTTTGCTCCAGAAGCAATTGGAGATCTTGGTCGAGTGACCGCAACGACATATGGGGCAAATGGTGATACAATAACGGCCCGAATAAATAATGATGAAGACGCTCAAATGTATTTTGTTCCTGGTCAAGTGATAATAACAAATGATATTTCATATTATGATTTCACTCTTGAAGGTACTTCACAAATATTAGTTACTGCTACAGTTATGGTTATTGATTTCTACGGTAATGCTGTTAAAGAAGTACCCGTGTCTTTTTCTGGAGTCGGAGTAGATTCGTGGGTTGAAGTTCCAAATTATCCAATATATCAATTATTTGGTCCAACAGTGGATACGGATCAGAATGGTTTTGCACGAATAAGTGCTATATTTTTACGCGAATTATGCATTTTCCAAAATATGGATGATTCTGACCCGGACAACCCTGTATGTACATATGAGGATTTTGAAGCTTCTATTACAGGGACACTTATGATTTCACAAGTAACATCAAGTGACCCAGGTATTATCCAACTTAGACGGTCACCAGATGATTGTACGCCATGACAAATAAGGGATTTAATCCGCAATTTCAGCGTATTGGTGAAATATTGGTTCATGAATCAACAATAAGTCAGGAACAATTGAATGAAGCGCTAGCTGTACAAAAAACAACCCAGGAAAAACTTGGAGAAGTATTAGTTCATTCAGGAATAATTTCTGAAGATCAATTGATTGGTGCTTATTCTAGCCAGCTTGGATATCGAGCAGCACTCGAATCAGATTTATTTAATGCAGATATTGAAGCATCACGTTTACTCTCAGAAGATTTTGCGCGGCAGAATATTGTAATTGCAATAGCCAAATCTGATTCTACTATAGTAATTGCAATGGAAGACCCCGAAGATTTAGTAACGATTGATTCAATAAAAAGAGTTACTGGGTTGATTCCTGATGTTCTTGTCGCTGGTCCCACAACACTACATAAAGCTCTTGAACGAATTTACGCCAAGATTCGACAAACGAGTGAAGTGGAAGATGCTATACAAGGATTAACTATTGTTTCTGGTGAGGAAGGTGATGAAGAAGAAGTCGATTTATCTCCTGAGAATGCATCTTCAGAAGATGCACCCATTGTTAAACTTGTTAATTTAATATTGCAAGAAGCAATAAAGGAGCGGGCAACCGATGTTCATATTGAACCTGCTCAGGAACGAGTGACAATTCGTATTCGTATTGATGGTGTTTTGCAAACAATTATGACACCACCAATTGCATCATTAAGCGGAGTTGTTACAAGAATAAAAATTCTATCAAAATTAAATATTGCTGAACGACGACTCCCGCAAGATGGACGTATGACAATAAAATCAACCAACCGGGAAATTGATGTTCGTGTTTCAATCCTCCCAACCATTTACGGTGAGAAAATTGTGATGCGTCTTCTTGATAAAACTGGGTTTGATTTTAGTTTGAAATCTCTAGGCTTTGATAGCGATATGTATAGAATATTCAAGCGGGTGATTACTCAACCATATGGAATGGTAATTGTTTCCGGCCCTACTGGTTCTGGTAAGTCCACCTCTCTGTATGCCTCATTGAAAGAGATTAAAAATGAAGGTACAAATATTACTACTGTTGAAGATCCGGTTGAATATCAGTTAGAGGGTATAAATCAGGTTCAAGTTAAGGATAACATTGGACTCACATTCGCAGCTTCATTACGTTCTATTCTAAGGCAAGACCCTGATATTTTATTGATTGGAGAAATACGTGACGAAGAAACTGCTGATATTTCAGTGAAATTCTCATTGACTGGTCATCTTGTTTTTTCCACTGTTCATGCCAATGATGCTGCATCGACCATTACACGATTATTGGATATTGGAATAAAACCATTTTTAGTTGGATCTTGTCTTAATCTGGTGATGGCTCAACGTTTAGTTCGGCGCATTTGTGAACATTGTAAAGAGGAATATGAGCCATCAATTGAAGAGCTAGAATTAATAGGTTTAGAGAAATCACGATTAAAAGGAAAGCAAATCTTTCATGGAAAAGGATGCACTAAATGTCGCAATACTGGTTATCATGGACGCATTGCAATATTCGAAATTATTCCTATGACTAGGAATATTCGCGGACATGTGTTTGAAAATGCCAATGAAGATATTATTCGTCAAACTGCACTAGATGAGGGAATGATTACATTGCGTGAAAGCGGAATAAGAAAACTTTTAACGGGTATTACATCTATTCAAGAAGTGTTACGATCAACGGTCGAAGACCTGTAATAAATTTAGAGTCATATGCCTACATACCATTATCTTACTAAAGATTCCACTGGAAAACGTCATGAGGGTGATATCCGTGCTGATAGTTTGGACGTTGCTTCAAAAAAACTCATGGAAAACAATCAAATCATTATTTCTTTGAAGGAAGTTGATCAAGGGTTTGATTTCTTGGGACCATTTTTGGATGAAATCAATCTTTCATTTGAACGCTGGAAAAACCGTATACCTTTAAGTAGTTTAGTATTTTTTACTCGCCAATTGGCCACAATGTATAGTGCAGGTTTAACATTGGAACGAGCTATTCAAGGACTTGCCAACGAAGAGCGACATCCAAGGTTTAAAAAGGTTTTAAATCAGGTTGGTGCTAATATTAGAAAAGGGCTTGGTTTATCAGAAGCATTCCAAAAACATCCTGGTGTATTTTCTACTTTATTTATTGCTCTAACTAGAGCGGGGGAAATCAGTGGAAACCTTAATGAAATTCTAGATCAATTAGCTACCTATCTAGAAAACTTGGATGACACGAGGCGAAAAGTGAAATCAGCATTAACATACCCTGTTCTTATGGTAGTATTTCTGATGATGATGATGTTAGGTATGTTTGTATTTATAATACCCAAATTTTCTAGTATTTACGCTGAACTTGGTGCTGATTTACCTACTGCAACATTGTTACTAGTAGATCTGTCAAAGTGGGTAAGTGAGCATATTTTTGTTCTTTTCTTTGCGACGTTTGCATTTTTCTTTTTGATGTGGTTGCTTTCTAAGACTCAAAGAGGAGGCTTTATTATTGATTCATTTAAACTCAAATTTCCTGTATTTGGTGATTTGATTACACAATCTATTTTAAATAAATTTTGTAAAACATTTGGTATTTTACTTAATGCTGGTGTCCCAGTTATTGAGTCAATGCAATTATTGAAAAAAGTTGTTGAAAATAGAGTTTATGAGGAGGCTATTAAAGGTGCAGCAAATCATATTAGGGATGGTTTTAATATCAGTACTGCGTTGCGCCGTACTGAAGTATTTCCTAGTATTATGCTTCAGTTGGCATCCACAGGGGAAGAAACAGGAGAATTAGATGCACTACTTGATCATTCCGCAAATTATTATTATAAACAAGTCAATGCATTAGTGGATAGGATGACTACCCTAATTGAGCCTTTATTAATTGTGGCAGTTGGCGTTATTATTGGTATTATGGTGGTTGTTACCTATCTGCCAGTATTTTATCTTGGTGCAGCACTATAATCCAGACTCTGAATACCAATGATAATCATCAGCATGGTGACACCATGCTTGAATAATCATGATTTTGAGTGATTGGCAACCAAAATTCAGTGATTGAAGCAAAATTAACATAGGGTAGCAAATGAGAAAACATCTAAGAATAACGGTATTATTGATTGTGGGACTTTTCACGGTTATAAGTGCTGCTGAGGAAAAGCAATATTCTATTTCGAAAGAATTTACAGCTACCAATATCCGTACACTTGATTTTCAATATTCTGACATTTCTATTGAAGAGATTTCACATAATGGTGAAACATTTCATCGTATTTCTGCAGGAGAGAATGGCACAATCTCAGATGTCGGAACTCCAAACTTACCTGTTATTTCCACATTTATGATGATAGACCCAACCAAGACTTACGATGTTGACATCACGATTCATGAAACAGAAACACGTTATGACGTGAATATTATACCGGTTCAGGATTGGGATAATCCTGAAATTCAATCTGGACAGACTTTGTTGCTGAATGAGAATATTTACAATTCTAATGGTGCCTTTCCTGTGTCACCTGTTTCATTATCAGATCCCATGACTTTACGTGATATTCATGTTCAACAACTTTCCTTTACGCCTTTTCAGTATAAACCGCAGTCCGGTGAATTAACCATTATTAAATCTGCCACGATTAATTTAATTGAGACGGGTCCATCCACAACCCCACATTTTACGCCAG
>JABMOW010000051.1 GCA_013204025.1 Fidelibacterota bacterium
ATGATATGAATGGTTTTATTAATATCGCAAAAGCCTTAAGTGATCCCAATAGAGTAAGGGCTTTGATGGCGTTGATCGATAGTGAATTATGTGTTTGCCAGGTAGTTGAACTTCTTGATCTTGCCCCGTCAACAGTATCCAAGCACATGTCAATTTTGAAACAAGCAGGACTCGTAGAGAGCAATAAGAATGGTCGATGGGTATATTATTCTCTGCCAATTGGAGAAAACAACCAAATGATCCATGGTGCTCTCGAATTGTTGAAATCATCTTTGTCAGAAGAACCTCAAATAATTAAAGATGCTATTCAAATGCAGAAAATATTGAAGTCACATCCCGTAGAATTGTGTTAATTAATATTGACTAGATTATCAAATTTTGAACTTTTCGAGTAATAGTAGGAGAAGAATTATAATGAATTATAATCGCATTGTAAAGGTATTTATTGCTGTATTAGTTATGACGATTCATCTGAATGGCGCTGTTACGGATGAATTAAATACTGCAATGGAAGATGGGAATTCGGTGTTCTTATTGGTTACAGAACCAAATGCATCGGGTGTTAATCATGCAAGAGACATCATTGCTACCGCAATGAATCAAGTGGATGGATCTGTTTTGATTGAGATGGATCGAACTGTTAAGCAAAATGCAGCTCTTATTGCCAAGTATCGGGTTGGCACTGCTCCTGTGCCCCTAATTCTTGTGATTGATGAGAATGGAACCGTTGCAGGTGGGAATATTGCAGCAAAATTGACAGCAGAAAAACTTCATGAGATGGTTCCCACACCAAAAAAATCTGAAGTTCTAAAAGCTATACAGGCAGGCAATTCAGTCTTCCTTACAATCAGCAGGGATAGCATGGTCGATAACACCATCGCAAAAAATAACTGTTTTGCTGCCTGTCAGCAATTGAAAGGAAAATCAATTATAGTCCAGTTAGATATTGATGATCGAAAGGAACAGTTATTCCTGCAACAACTGAAAGTTGATCCTACTTCTGTCGAACCGGTAACGGTGGTATTTAATTCTAAGGGAAAAGTTACTGAAACCTTTAAAGATATTGTCGACGTTGGTGCCCTGGTCCAGGCGGCAACAAAAGTATCTGGGGGCTGCTGTCCCAAGGGTAGTGGGAAATCGTGTGACACAAAAAAAACTAAATGACAGCTGATTTCAATTTCAACAGCTTAATCTGGAAAGAGCTTTACCAGCGAAAAGGACGTCTTTTATCAGGTTTGTTAACCATATCATTGGGTATTGCAGTGATACTGGGAATTCACTCAATTACTTCAGTTTCAAAACAATTGGTCGCGGAAAAACTCGATCTGCTGGGGGCTAATATTCTAGTATTACCTCAGGGAGCTTCAGCCAGTGACTACTATTCTGCAGATGTAGATGCACCAACAATCCCAGAGGATTATGTTGAACACATTGCCACTTCTATGCTGCCAGGTGTTGATAATTTATCTCCAAAGCTAAGCCGCAGTATACAGATCAATGACACACGATTAATTTTGACTGGTATCTTACCAGTTAATGAACTCTCTTCAAAGCCTATCTGGCAGTCTTCAGATTTGATGGGGATAGATCTTCAAACCGCTTGCGGTTCTGCTAAACAGAATGAATCTACAGATTCTGATCAAAAACAGGCTATCAGAGCTATAATTGAATCGCTTTCCGCAGATGAAGTCTGGATGGGCAGTTTGGCGGCGCAGGAGCTTGGCAAGGGGATAGGTACCACAATCGATTTGGAAGGTCATACTTTTAAGGTGACACATGTACTACCTGAAACAGGTACAATTGAAGACAGTCGGATTTTTGCCCATC
The DNA here is from genome assembly GCA_013204025.1 of Fidelibacterota bacterium. Classification (GTDB taxonomy): domain Bacteria; phylum Fidelibacterota; class Marinisomatia; order SCGC-AAA003-L08; family JACNLC01; genus JABMOW01. Next base: position 1,828 of record JABMOW010000051.1, read on the forward strand.
TCCACACTGTTCAAGAATTATTAGGAACAGGAGCACAGATTAGTGCCATCGAAATCATGGGCTGTTGTAATGCAATTTCCGATGGGCTTTTAGGCAAATTGCGGAATATTCTTCCAGACACTAGGGTAACATCCATTGCTCATATTGTTAATACCCAGGTAGAAACAAATAGGATGATGTCGAGAATATCCATCATATTGCTTATAATCATCATAATTGTGGGTTCATTTTCTATTGGAAACTACATGTGGGCCAATGTGGAAGAACGAAGAAAAGAATTGGGCACTTACATAACAGTCGGCTTTAAAAGATATCATATCTATAAATTGTTTCTGATCAAATCCACATTACTTGGTATAGCAGGAGGGATTATCGGCTACACCATCGGCACATTAGCGGCCATGTTCGTTGGATACATGTTTACAGAGATGGTAATTACTCCTGTTGCACAAAATTTGATCTGGTCAATCCTAGTTGCAATTCTGATTACCACCTTAGGTACTCTTTACCCTGTCCATCGCGCAGTTCGTATCGATCCTGCATTAATAATGCAGGAGATATGAGGATGTTTAGCTTAAAGAGCTTAACAAAAACTTATATACATCGCAATGAAAATATTCATGCTATAAATCATATATCACTTGAGATCCAGGGAGGGAGTTTTATTGCAATCACCGGTGGATCTGGCTCAGGAAAGACAACCTTACTGCTTACATTAGGTGGACTAATTAGGCCAACCAGTGGCCTAGTGAAATATAAAGGTTTAGACATATATGGACTTCCCCCTGAAAAGATTGCCGATTATCGAAATAATACCGTAGGGTTTGTACTCCAGACTTTTAATCTGATACCATATTTATCTGCTCTGGAAAATGTAATTGTCCCTCTGCTTATCCTTAAAAAATCCAATATTGATAAGAGAAAACGAGCATCAACGTTATTAAAAAAACTCGGACTATCCAGTAGGCAGGATTTCTTACCCCGGGAGTTATCTCTCGGTCAACAACAGCGTGTCGCAATCGCACGTGCATTGGCAAATGATCCTGAAGTAATATTAGCCGATGAACCAACGGGTAATCTAGACCCTGTTCTAAAAATCGAAATCCTTGATATTCTACATGATCTGAACAAACAAGAAAACCGAACTTTAATACTGGTCACGCATGATCCTGATTCTGCACGAAGGGCGGACAGAGTGTTGAATTTATCAAACGGTGAGATTATCTAATAATTTTGATTGCCTGCTATCGAACATATTGAATCATCTACTAAAACTGATATTTTTAGTAGAATTTGAACACGTCATCTCATAAACAAAATATAAACAGGACTCAGTACTGTTCTTAGGAACCAGTGCAGTAACGCGTGGAGGGCTTTGGTGAAGCCATCGGTACACTCTTTTTTGGTCCTGTAAAACATGATTCCCGGGTTTTACTGTTAGCACTTACCAAAGCAAATTATCGATGAATGGAAGTTGCTTTTTCTGCTCGTCGAGGATATAAAAATCAATTGTTTTCCCCTTGAGTTAATTGTCAAAATCATGGTGACCAGAATGGACAGGAATATCGACTTGTAAAAATTGAAATATCATCACTTACATATTGTGTAAATTCACCCTTCATTCTTACCTTTCTTCCGGTCTCAATGTACTTTTTTATCATCCAAGTCATTCGAGGACAATCATGCGACACTTATTACCCTTCACATTGCTCATCACCGGCTTACTCACCTGCCAAACATTTCAGGATTTTCTGAATCAGGTGAATGCCGCTCCGAATGATCTGAAAGTGGCTATTGTGGATAGTTTCATGACAGTGGCACCTTCTTTTCCATTTGTCGAAAATGATACTCTGGTGCACTACATTTACCGGAGCGCCGCCAATAGTGCCGCCATGGCTGGTGACGCAACCAATTGGAGCCCGGATGTAGGTTTGATCCAACTAGCCGGTACGGATTTCTGGTATTACAGTCGGATGCATGAATCTGATGCTCGTCTGGATTATAAATATGTTATCAATGATGTCAGCTGGATTCTGGACCCATTGAATCCACACCAGATCCCTAGCGGGTTTGGTAATAATTCTGAATTACGAATGCCGGATTGGACATATCCACAAGAGATTAACGAATACACGAACATACCCCACGGAACAACGGAGGATACCCTATTCTACAGCATCCATCTGGGAAATTCACGGACGGTACGCATCTATCTGCCGCCAGGATACTTCGCCACTGAGAGACAATATCCCACCGTCCTGTTTCATGACGGTTTGGAATACATTTCTCTGGCAAGGGCAGACAATGTGTTCGATTATCTCCTCGACCAGCAGCTGATCTCACCGGTGATTGGTATATTTGTCCCGCCCATTGAACGTACGAGAGAATATGCAGGGGATCTGCAGGATGAGTTTACTGCTTTCGTTGTCGAAGAACTGTTGCCATGGGTTGACAGCCGGTACCGGACTATCGCCGATCCTGATTATCGGGCAACCATAGGTGCATCCAACGGTGGTAATATCGCACTGTGGCTAGCTTATGACCATCCCGAGGTATTTGGTAATGTGGCAGCGCAGTCCAGTAATGTACAAAGTTCTATTTCTCAAGGCTTTGAAAATGGACCTGTTCTGGATATGGAAATCTATCTGGATATCGGTACCTATGATATTCCTATCCTGATTCCGTTGGTGGAAAACTTGGAAGCCATTTTGAATTTACAAGGTTATAATTATGAATATCATGTCTATCATGAGGGTCACAGCTGGGGTAACTGGTGTGCTCATATGGATGATGCATTCATCAGATTTTTTCCTTACGATCCGTATTACTGCACAAACATGTATGGCGCAGGGTCTTTTTCAGATGATTGTGGTATCTGCAGTAGCGGGACCTCTGGACATGAACCCAACAGCGATCTAGACGAATGTGGTGTCTGCTTCGGCGATGACAGTTGCATGGGTTGTACCGATCCGGAAGCGTTGAACTACAATCCTTGGTCGACTTGGGATGATGGGTCTTGCGAGTATCCGCAGACAGTGATTTTGTCTATCGGGCGCGTGGACGAGAATGCCCGAATCATGGAGATATGGCTTGAAAACCCGGGACCCGTAAGCTGCCACGATTACCAGTTCGTCATCGATGGTATTGCTCTCACGGGTGCTACTGGTGGGATGGCGATGCAATATGGTTATATCACACCCACAGGCGCTAACGGTGTTGTCATTGGCTTTAATCTTGTGGATCAGCCCATTCCTCCCGGTGTTGGAGTTCTCACATTCCTTTCTTATTCAGAAACCATAGCTGACACAAGCTGTATTCACGATGCTATCATTTCAGCCGGAAGTCCCGGTGAGTTTATTGAAACGGATTATGGCTCATGTTTTCCTTTCGGCGCAATTCAGGGATGTATGGATCTTGTTGCAATGAATTTCGATCCAGAGGTAGAATTTGATGATCATAGCTGTGAATACGGCATTCTTGGTGACGTGAATCTCACAGGAGACTTGGATATCCTGGATTTGGTTATAATGGTGATGTTTATTTTAGATAGTACTCATGAAATTACTCCTTATGAATTCTGGGCTTCTGATCTGAACCAAGATGGTACATGCGACATCTTGGATATTGTCATGGTTGTAGACATCATCATGACAGTGGACAATTAAATAAAGGGACACTCATGTTGGAAATATCAATCCTGACTCTGGGTTTCGGGTAAAAATTCCTTAAATCCATCTCTTTACAATAATTATGCAGACCAATTAATTTTATACAATTAGGAAAAATGATCCGAAAACTGATTTTAATATTAATTATTACTTTTGTCTACATGACAGCCAGTGAAGGCATCAGAAATTATCCCCAACGTTTTCTTGTAGGGTACTGGCATAATTTTATAAATGGTGCCGGTCCATTATTGCTTTCTGAAATTCCAGCCGAGTTTGATGTGATAAATATTGCTTTTGCTGAGCCGAGCACACCATTTGGTTCCAGTATGTCGTTCATTCCCGATCCTGCTATTTATCCGAATTCGCAGGATTTCCAGAATGATCTTACCTTATTACAGGATTCCGGTAGGAAAATCCTGATCTCAATCGGTGGTGCAAATGGTCCTGTTCATCTTAACAATGATGAGGATGTCCAGCAATTTGTCAGCTCGATGTTAAGCCTGATCTTACTTTACAATTTTGATGGATTGGATATTGATCTTGAGGGGAATTCGCTTTATCTGGAGCCAGGAGATACTGATTTCCATAATCCCACCAGTCCTTCAATTGTGAATTTCATTAACGCCATCATTATTCTGACAGATCAGCTCCCGGAAGAATTTATTCTGTCAGCAGCACCTGAAACTGCACATGTTCAGGGTGGACTCAGTTATTATGGCACGGTCTGGGGAGTGTATCTGCCTGTAATTCATGCTCTCCGTGACCGGCTCAACTATCTGCATGTTCAGCATTATAATACCGGTTCCATGGTGGCAATTGATGGTAATTCTTACCAACCGAGCACAGCTGATTTCCATGTGGCTATGGCAGATATGTTGCTATCAGGATTTTCTGTTTATGGCGGTTTGTTTTTTGAACCTCTTAGAGTGGAGCAGGTATTGTTTGGTTTACCAGCCTGCCCATCGGCCGCCGGCAGTGGTTATACAGAACCCGAAATAGTGATCACAGCACTGGATTACCTGATTCAAGGTATCTCATTTGGCGGTAGCTATGTGCTTGATAATCCTGCTGGATATCCGGAACTTCCTGGACTGATGACTTGGTCAATCAACTGGGATGAATATTATGATTATGAATTTTCTTCCACCTTTGCCAATTATTTCGCTGAACTAGATAATTCCACCTGTGAACTCAGTGGGGATGTGAATGACGACGACACTTTGAATATCCTGGATATTGTCAGCGTTGTTGGCTTCATCATGGGCAGCATTTCCGAGTTGGAGATGGAGGCCTGTGCTGACTGTAATTCTGATAGTCATGTTGACATTCTGGATGTGATCTGCATGGTAAATATGTTGATTGACTGATACCTGGAGATTCTAGAGCTGCCATCTGTTCAGAGTGTTTCACAGATTTTGAATTAATGATAATACTTACAGAAGATTTCGCTTAAATCCCGTAACAAACAAATTTAATGATTCATCCATATTCATTGATTCCAACGCGTTTGCCCCGGTAATTTATTCGTGATATGAAAGATAATTTTTCGACGCAAGCCAACGCCTACTCAAAGTTTCGACCTGACTATCCAGATGAGGTGTTTCAATACCTGTATTCGCACCTTAAGAAATTTGATAATGCATGGGACTGCGGTACCGGTAACGGACAAGTCGCTGTAAAACTATCGGAGAAGTTTGATTCTGTCATCGCAACGGATTTGAGCGAAAAACAAATTACCAATGCCATCCATCGTCCCAATATAATTTATCGTGTGGAATCCGCTGAACAGGCGACATTTCCACCTGATCATTTCGACCTGATTACTGTTGCACAGGCGATTCACTGGTTCGATTTTGATGTGTTTTACGCCATTGTCAATGAAGTAATAAATCCAAACGGACTTTTTGCGGTGATCGGCTACGGATTACTTAAGGTTGACGATGCCATCGATGAAATCATTGGTTATTTGTACAGCAAAATTTTAGGTAGTTACTGGGATTCGGAGCGTCGATCTATTGATGAAAATTATAAAACCATACCGTTTCCGTTTGATGAGCTATCAGTGCCTACATTTGTACAAACTTATCACTGGACAATTGAACAAGTCATCGGATTTCTAAATACGTGGTCAGCGGTTCAGCACTATCAACGAGAAAATGGGGATAATCCTGTTGAGAAGATCACCAATCAACTTCAGTCAGCATGGGGTGTTGCCAATACGAAATCAGTGCATTTCCCAATATTATTGAGAGTGGGGAAGAAAGAAAGATTAATAAGACATCACAGAGAATAGTAAAATCCCTATGAATACAAAACACAATTTATTTTGACCAGTGTATAATGCGCCGCTCACAAATATCTTTTGGCAGACGATCGTTTCCAGCGATGAGTAGTTTCAATTTTTGAATCGCCAATGCCTTTGTTATCAATTGAGAGTCAATGAGTTGATCAAGAATCCAAATAACCCCGTGGACAAGAAGATCGTTATTTTCTGCATATTTTCTCAAATATCTATCTCCAGTAAGTAGAATTGCATCTGTCTTACTGGCCAATAAAAACACCGAACAATCTGCAACAGAGAGTTGTTTGGTATGAGATAGTATCTTAAATATCTCTTCAAGTTCTGTGTGATTTGAACTATGAATTGACAATCGATCTGTTTGAGTGGCTGGATCTAATTTGGTAATTTGCTCGGAGTTTAATTCACCGAGCACAAAGTCTGTAGTTACAAATTGGAAATTTAGATCAAGTGTTGTTGTGAATAACTCAATATTTAAAAGATCAATAAGGATATTTGCATCATGGATGGCAATTTTCATTCACTCATATGACCTGAAAATTGTTCTGAAGATCAGCAAGTCGGACATTAAGGAGCGATGAAGCTTTACTAAGTGAAATGATTTCCTCAGAAGCAGCACGATATACAAGACTATCAAAGCGATCAGTTCTCTCATCACCCTCATATTTTCCCGGTTCATTTTTATGGTACCCCATTTGTCGTATGAACATATTGAAATTTCGGTATTGACTATCCCCAATTATGTTCAAAGATTTTGCTCTTGCCATAATTGCTTGAATTGAAATGCCAAAATATGCCTTGATAGAGATCAGTTCATTTAATGAAATTCGGTGACGGTTCTTGCCTAGTTCAGTGAAAATATTTTTAGCAGGCAATAAAACTGCTCCTGCAAAGTGATGACAAAGTTTTTCTACAGCCTTTTCATTTAATTTGGTCGAAAAATTGAGAAGGATGTGTGCCAATTCATGTAATGCAGTAAATCTAAAACGTACAATGTCTACGTCCTTTCTCAGAGCGAGAACAGGTACGGTGTCGACCCAAGCAGACATGCCATCGAATTCAGCGGATATATCGACTTCAAAAATTTTAATCCCTTTGAATTCCAGCATTTCGATCACATTAGGGACAGGATTTTCTCCCAATTTCCAAGCCCGACGTAATTCTTCACAAGCAGTTTCAACGTCATGCCCATTTTCGATGATCAAATCTTTTATTGGATTTTCAAATATCAGCTCCGCGTTCAATAGAGTTTCGATATTCAAATACCGCTCAAGATAGTCAATAGTTTTTTCCCTAATAGAATTCAGCGCTTTTTTGCTTAGCCGGTTCTGTTTTCTAAACTCAACTCCTTGTAGTACAATTTTTTTTTCTTTGAAAAAATAATCTACTTTTATACAAAGTATGCTGGCTAGTTTTAAGAGGATATCGCTATTGGGTAACATCAAACCATTTTCGTACTTATGAATGGCTTGTTTAGTAACACAATTTTCCATTTCATCCGCAAGAGATTGTAGGGAATACCCTGCCATTAGACGTGCACTTTTTAATCGTTGTGAAAAAATATCTTTCATCTTCTTTGTTTCTCCTTGGTTGACAAAATTACACAATATTATTCATATTGTCAACCTGTTCACATGTAACAAAATCTGATCGATTCACATCCTTTCCACCATAAACTCTCCATATTCTCCAATTGTCTCGAATCCAAGTTTCTGATAACAATTGATGGCCGGGAGATTGTCCGCTTTCACATTGAGTCCGATATGATCTACAGATGTGGTAAGCGATTGACATACCCGGGCGGTGGTTTTTAGACCCAGACTCTGACGTCGATATTCAGGGTGAGTTACGATATTTCCCAAGGCTGCCACCCTGTAGCTGGGTGAATACACATGGATTCCTGCCACGCTTACCAGTTGATCATCCAATCGGATACCATAATACTGATTGGTATCCAGCATTCGGGGATCAAACCAGTTTCCGGGATATGAAGATCGATAAAATGCCATCAGTTCATCTGAATGGTGGGTGGATAGTAGTTCCACATTTCGTGTGTCGGTTGTCACGACCCTTTCAGTTGTGGACAGCGCCATTTTCAGATGTAATCCGTGGGATGTCAGCTTAAACAATGGTTTTAATATCTGTTCTGCACCGGGGCTAATGTGTGCATAAAAACGATCCGGGAGGTCAGGCGCAATCCCATTGAGCAGTGCGTACAACGGCTTTGTTTTATCCCCGATCGCCAACACAGTGGGTAGAGATTGACCACGATAAACCAGAATCACTGCCGTAAGCTGTATTCCATCCTGTAAGGCATACCAAGTCGTGTACGGCCAAAAGAAATCGTCCAGGTCGCCAATGCTGTAAATGTGGAGTGCTGTATTCTGGCGGAAAAATGATTCCAGCAGGGATTTGTCCTGTACATCACGGAGGATGGTTTTTGGAGTCATTTCCAATTATTCCACACCTGTATCAGATTCCTAGAATGATGTTAAGGATAAGCACAATGTCTAACACATTAATCAGTGCATCATTGTTCAAATCAGATGCGCAATATTCTTCAAATACGATGGGATCGTCCAATGATATAATTATATATACCAATCTGACAATATCCAGCACGTTAATGACCATGTCACCATTCACATCGCCTGTTGGTTCTTGAGGACAATCCCCGATGCAGACGGTATTGGAGGATTGCAAGATTTCGATTTCAAAAGGTGGAGAGCTGGTTCCCATAAACGTGGATACAATAAAACAACTTTCGACGGATTGATAAATGAGTTGAGTGGTATCCTGACTTGCTCCAACAATAGAATAATTCTGAAATATGTCCCGGGAATTATGTAAGGTTCTCAATTTGGAACCGGATTTTTCAACATCAGATTCACAATCTCCAAAATCCCAATCGAATTTGTGACAGAAAAAGTCTGGAGCACAACTATCACAAAAATTATCGCCCATCCAAGCTAAATATCCTTCATTTAGACACATTCCACTACAATCCTGAAATTGATTTTCGCCGCAGGGCAAATCCACATTCTGATGAATGAGGAAGCCTTGGAATTCCTGATCACCATTATACTGCCAATTTAGAATAACATTATCGTTTGTATCGCTTCCTGTAAGAACAACAATGGAGGTCTGTGGTAAGAGAAATCCGGTGAAGCACAGAAATAGCATTTGAAAGAACTTCATACAAAAACCTTTCTAATTGTTTGACCACAAGGTAAAAGTTGTTTTGATATCTCTTTCACTATGCCCGGTGGATGAGTGATCACCGCAGGGGATTATTTCGAAACCACGCTTACACCACCATCCCATCAGGAATGACCACCCCTTTTGGAATAATGATGATTCCGTCTTTGATTGTGTATAGATCTGTTTTTGCGTCCGACCGATTTTCAGAGTTGGTGAGGCGTACACCCTTCCCGATACGAACATTCTTATCCACAATAACGCGGGACAATGTTGAACCCTCTCCAACACCAATGAAACGCTCCTGGCCTTTCTCATTCTCATAAAGGTCAGCGCCCATGAAATAGACCTGATCCAGACTGGCGTCATTACCGATGATGCTACGAATCCCCAGAATGGAATTTTTTATGCTTGCGCTTCCGATCATACATCCGTCTGAAATAATAGACTGATGGATCAAGGCATTTTCAATTCGTGATCCAGGCAAGAATCGAGGGTGGGTATAGATGGGACGCCCTGGTGTATAAAATGAAAATTGCGGGTTGTGTCGGGTCATGTCAATGCTGGCATCGAAAAAGGTACGGATAGTTCCGATGTCCTCCCAGTATCCGTTAAACCGGAATGCCGATGTGCGGAATTTCTCGATGGATTGAGGAATAATATTCTTCCCGAAGTCGTTGCCCTCAAATCCGAGTGCTTGCTGAAGTACAGATTTCGAAAAAATGTAAATCCCCATGGATGAAAGTACCTGCTCCTGACCGTCCTCCGATTCAATAAATTTTTCGTATAGATCACGGGATTGCGGTTTTTCCATAAATGAGGTGATTTGATGATCCGTGTCTGCATGTAAAATGCCCAATTGATCTGCGAGAGTCACGGGCATAGGTTTTGCAGCAATGGTGAGGTCTGAACCGGTATTCAAGTGAAAATTAAAGAATTCCCGGTAATCCATAGTGTACAGGTGATCGCCTGCAAGGATGATGTAATGATCCGCATCCAACTCTTGAAGAATCGGCCAGTATGATCGGACTGCATCGGCTGTGCCCTGAAACCAGTTGGTATTTGCCTGGGTTTGCTGTGCTCCCAGAATCTCGATATTACCATGATCGAAGACATCAAATTTATATGTCTGAAAAATATGTCGGTGTAGCGAATGGGTATTGAACTGGGTTAGAATGTAAATCTGGTTCATCTGCGAGTTTATACAATTACTTATGGGTACATCGATGAGCCTATACTTTCCCCCGATGGGAACCGCAGGTTTAGATCGTAACTTGGTTAACGGATACAATCGTTCGCCCCGCCCTCCACCCAGAATAATGGCGGCAATCTTTTGTTGTTTATTCATATTTATCTACCCATGGTTAATTGATGATACAGTTGCTGATAGGCTTTTGCGGAAGCGCGCCATGAAAAGTCCCGCGTCATGGCATTCATTTGAATTTTGTACCAGGTGTCTTTGTCAGAGAATGTGTCCAAAGCTCGGATCATGGCATGAAGAAAGTCGATCGCTGAATAGGTGTTGAAAACAAATCCGGTTCCAAACTTTCCGTCCCAGTCAATAACCGTATCTGCCAACCCGCCCGTGTGATGAACGATGGGGATTGTGCCATATTTCAAACTGTAGATCTGGTTCAATCCGCAGGGTTCAAATTTCGATGGCATCATAAACATATCCGACCCTGCCTCGATAAGATGCGCAAGGCTTTCGTTGAATTCACCATGATACGAAACCTGTTTCGGATATTTTTCTGAAAATCGCTTCAGTCCCTGCGCGATGTCCTGTGATCCGCTCCCCAGAAAAACAAACTGAACTCCACGATCTATCAATGCTTCCAAGGATGACAGAATCAGAGGATATCCTTTGCTTTCCACCAATCGTCCTATAGACCCTACCAGTGGAATTTCTGGATTGTCTGTAAAACCGCAATACTGCTGTAATTCCGATTTGTTCTGCTTTTTCCCGGACAAGTCCTTTACCGAATAATGATGAGATAAATGTGGATCGGTGAGTGGATTCCAGTACACTTCATCTGCGCCATTCAGAATCCCACTGAATTTATCTTGAATAGAATTGAGTTTTTCGTGAAGTTCATAGGATAGCCCTGGTTGGGTGAGTAATTCTTCGGCATACGTGGGACTCACAGTATTAACGGCGTCAGCAAACTCCAGCCCCATAGCCATAGCACTCCACTCTGTGTGGTCAAATTGTCGAACTTTTTTTGCAATATCTCTTGGGAGAAGGGAAAGGTCTCCTTCGGAAAAATGTCCGCGATAGTCGAAATTATGGATGGTAAATAGTACGGAAGCGGGATACTCCATCGCTCGGATCATCAGCGGAATAAGTGCTGTATGGTGGTCATGACAGTGGATAAGCTGCGGATGAAAAACTCCCCGCTTCAGCAGATCGATGATGCAGAGTTGGAAGAATAAAAAACGCCATGTATTGTCTTCGTATCCCTCGCCATTGGCGTGTGTGTAGATCCCGGATCGGTCGAAAAATTGAGTATTTTCAATAAAATAGATCCGGTGATTGGAATTATCTTCTCTGTGCGATTCGTAAATGTGGTACTGAAATCGGGTATTCCCCATCATGATCTGGTTTCTCATCCCGGTTGGATAGATACCAAACTGCTGGCGATCAACGATAGAATAGAGGGGTGTAATGACGCACATCTGTTCATCCTTCGCAGCCAGTTCGGTGGGAAGGGCGCCGGATACATCAGCCAATCCGCCCGCTTTCGAAAATGGTGATACTTCAGCAGAAACGTATAAAATATTCATGAAATCTCCCGGAGTAAATTAGAATGAATCATCTCAACCCCATCGGAAATAAAGCGGTGCCAAATCAATCTTCAGATGATTCGCTATTGTCGCTACTGGTAGATTCAAACCGTATCGTATCAATTCGCGATGGTCCTTTCAGGTAATAATACGGAATAGTTTTTCCTGCGCTCCGGAGCGTCCATGGCGTAAAATACCCAGTGACCAATGGTTCGAAGACAGAAATTATATCTTGGAGGACATCCTGCGCGATCGTCTGGGAAGCGAGAGGAGAATTCACATCTTTCGATTTAACCTGAAGCAATGAAGCATTCTCCCGAATGTCGCCTAACCAGGGAGCTGTAAATCCCCATTTTTTGTCTTTTAATCGATGCAATTGACGATACACCATCACAATATCATGTTCAGGATATTCTTGTTTAAGCGCCAGAAAATAAAGTTTCAATTGGGGTGGCAGATCCTCTAAAGATGACGCGGATTCAATTTTCCCGGTTTTAAAATCCATACCCAGTATCAAGTCATCTGATTTGTGAATATCAAAGCGATCAATAGTCCCTCTGAATTTCAATTCACCCAGTTCGGGATGCTGGATGGTGAGGATTGGGAATGAATCGTCATTTGAATATCCGAATTGTCGTTCGGAATCGGAGAACTGAAAATCCAATAACTGCTGACAATCTTCCTTTAGAATCAATTTGAAAAGACCTTCTGGTTCGTTGGCATTGTTCAGTCCCATCAGGAATGGCTGCAATTGGCAATGTAATTCGTAATGCTGGGCAGCGAATCTTTCTATCTCCACCATAGCAATTTGATGAAGTAGTTTACATGCAGACAAATGGTCCTGACGATTGAGTGTCCAACCATTAGGATGATCCTTTCCGAAACAATCCAGAATATGGTGAATCAAATTACCCAATATGAGAGGTACAGATGTGACCGGGTCCGTCTCCCGGATCTTCCAAATATGTTTCATCAAAAATAGCAATGGCGCATCCTGCAGGTCCTTCAGTTGAGAAGCAGAAAAATACCGTTTTTCAGGGATTCGAATTCCAGCGCCCAGTTTTCCAAAAAAGGGACTGTCAATGGGATTTCCCGCCAAGGCGTTATGACGCCGAACCTGTCGATTCATTGAAGTGGATAAATTGTCTGGTACAATGATCTTCCCTAGCGTAGAAATGAACGGGCTGATGGGAGTATGCGGTACCGCCACCATCTCTAAATTTTCCAGGAACAGGGAATAAGATTGCTCTTCGCCATCTGCACCACGGGTGGCACAGGACAGATAGATCTTCCCGGATTGAGACAGCCATGCGTCAAATATTTTCCGGTTGGCTTGAAAATGATAATCCGGAATATCGGGCATGAGAAATCCGGTGGAGGTAGTTGTGGGGAAATCCCCATTTGCTAATCCCGGAACAAAAACGATTTTGCCAGCCACATGATTCACACTTTCCATCACCGATACGACTGAAATTCCTTCAGCCTGGGCTCTAGTGGGGATATCCCGATTCCGCAGTGTCTCCATCAATTCAACGCGGTATTCATGTTCTCCGGGTTCAGAGAAATCCTCGTGGATATATCGGTTCAACTCTTTCACAACGGAGATGAACGCATCGAAGGCTTGACGATTCATTTCATCTGGTTCGTCATACTGATGGGATAATTTTTCGAGTTGAATAGCGTACTCTGTGTGAACGGGCTCGGTGCAGGTACGCCATTCATCCACACACTGTTGGATATACTCCATTGCAGGTTCCATCTCGGATGTGAGCAATGACTTTGCAAGCGTATCACACATCAATAAATCAAATACTTTCGTGGGATCCAGTGGCGTTTTGGATTTTTCTGATCGACGATATATAAGGTCAAGTTGATAAATCCCCGATTTGATAATCTGGTTTTTGGATGGGTCGGCGAATGCCAATGCGATGGGATGTCGGAACCAGGCTTGGAGTTGAGACCACGTCAGTGCACGTGCGGGGAAAATCTCCAGCAATCGAAGACATGCCTGCACAACAGGCCGTTCAAGGATCGGTTCACCCTTTGCAAGTTGAATGGGGATTCCCTCAGCTTTAAACATGGGGACGAGTCGTGGCACCAGTTTTTCCATCGATGGAAGAATGATCAGTAGTTCATCAAATAATCGGCCGGATTCAAGCTCTCTTTTGATATTGGCAGCCATGAACCGGATTTCATCATCCATATCAAATGGCTGATACCAGCAAACCGATTCAGGAGCAGCAGGATATTCAGGTATGCTTTGGACAATCACCTCATTGGCATACTTCTCAATGCTCTGAATGAGATTTACGTCTTTCTGGAAAACCGGTAACCATCCATCGATAATGACACGTTTCCCGGAAAAGATACTCCAACTGAATAGATCTGGAGACAGATAAGGATGATAGCCACGGCCCAGCAGGTCAATCAGAGCCTGATGAATATGAGATTCCAGTGGGGAATCATCAGAATATCCATGTTTGTCCGCCAATTCAAATGCACGATAAAGAGAATTTAGCAGTCCCGGGAATTCACGGAAAGATTGTCCGCGGAATTCATTTTTCAGATGTTTCCGTAACAGTATCCGAACCAGCGATGCGGGTGCGGGTACAGAATTGTATTTGTGGTTCAGAGACGATACGGTTTCAAATGCCATAGAAGGATGCAGCAAATTCCGATGAGAAAGCTCTCGTTTTAATTGACTAATCCGATATTGGGTTGGACAGATAACCAGAGTCTCATCATGTTGAAATTCCAACTCCGCAGGTAATTCAATTCCGATAGAAGGAATTTTAGATACGGTCCATCCAGTCGTTTCCAACAACGATATTTTGGAATAATAATGTGGATCAAATGAAGATGCTACCACTTTTTGCTGGGATGTGAAAACCAGTTCTCCACGAATCTTTGGGAAATGATACCACTCTTTTACTAGATGCATGTATGCTTGAATCTGGGCAAGGTACTGATCCAATCGGTGATAGGTGGTATCCGATTTATAATCCCGGATTACCCATTCATCATCATAAAAATAAAGCGCATCAATGATCCCGGACAGCGCTATTTTTGTATGGCCATCGGCGGACATCAGGTATCCCTCCACGGCATGTTCCGTAAACAGATGTTCTGACGATATCGACTGAAGCATTTGGATGGCATCCATCTCTGAAAACCGGGTCAAATAGTTCATCCAGTCGGTTTCGCTTAACTGGATTGCCCCCTCTGAGAAAGTCGCAATTTTTCCACGCAAAATATCACCGTATTTTCCAGTATCCCAATACTGATTCTCTATGACCCAATGAATAAATGTGCCAAATGCTTTTCCGTAAAATTCAGTATCAGTTTCAAGTTCAGTGTACTCGATTTGAGCATTCTGTTCTGATAATTCATGAACGCTCATTCGATGGATCATTGGAGCATGTACCTGTACCACGTTGTCTGGCATGGGGAGTGGAACACTGACAAAGGGTTTATCATTGGTCCCGGAAGTGACGGGATGGTAAGATTCCACGTTGACGTCAGCAAAAGGATGATGAAAATCTACACTATTCAGAATGTCGGAAGTCAATCCAAAAACCTGACGAATCCAATCCATGAAATTACCAGAGGGATCATCAATCGACTTCGGCTCTGAAAATATGCCATCTCTGTTTTCTGACACTACACCGGAAAGTAAAACGCCATATTTTGCCCGGGTGATAGCCACGTAAAATAATCGAACGTATTCGGCAAATTCCTCCTGTTTATGTTGAGATTTCAGCAGATTCATCATTACGCTTTTACTTGAGGTGCCGTCGATCCGGGACATAGCAATGCCTAATTCATATCCCGCTGAAACACCCCCGTTCAGCTCGCCTCCCAGAACAGAATCTCTCTGACTGTACTGTAATTTTCGATGAATATCCGGGATGACTACAAATGGGAATTGAAGTCCCTTTGCCTTGTGGATGGACATGATTACCACTTCTGATGAGGTGGCAACAGGCGCGAGATCTTCAACATCATCGCGATCGATACGAATGCGGAGTTTCTGATGTATTTCTGTCAGATCGTCTCCGTTTACAGACCAATTATGAATAAGCCGGATACATTTCTGGATGTCTTTCCATCGTTGGAAACCATCCGGTTCGGAAAGATATCCCAATTCTCGTTCGGGTGTATTGAATATGGTTTCCAGCACACGATCAACGGGGAGTCGAGTGATCTGTTCAAGCCAAAGGTCAATTTCAGTTTTTACATCTTCCAAAACCGGTGCTATAACCTCATACACCGATTGACTTCCCCTGTCCGGTGCGAGGATATTTGTCAGGCAATCATCATCAATTGCAAAGAGAGGAGATCGGAGAATACTCACCATTGCAACGTCATCCTTAGGATTGATAAGCAATGCTAGAAGCATCTCAATATCCACAATCTCCTGGCGAGCGTAAAATCCCTTTCCGCTCACTACTTCGAAATCAATGCCTTCTATCTGGAAGGCTTCACGAAATTCGGTGATATTATTTTTTACTGTTTGTAGCAGAACACCGATTTTGGCGCTCCCGGGGGCAGTATCTAATCGCTGATATTGTTCGGTATTTTGAAACCGTTTAATTAACCGTGCCACTTGCCGGGGATAAGCAAGCGTATCCTTTGAGTAAATTTTTTCAGGCGATTGCAGATACTCATAGTCCACGGTCATTAAATGAATTTGAATACTTCCATCCATAAGTTTATCCCGTTCACGATCAGATTCCGGTTTATTCTCGGGATATGATGTGGGAAAAAAAACAGACTCAAAGGATTGATGCGGTTCATTTGGCGATTTGAACAGTTGAGAAAATATTGGATTGATAGCCTTTTGAATAAAGGCTTCGGATGATCGGTAATTGTCGTTGAATTCGATGACAGGACGTGTATCCATGGTTTGTGACAAGTCTGATATGGCATTCTGCATTACTTTCACGTCAGCGTTCTGGAATCGGTAAATAGACTGTTTTCCATCCCCCACAATGAATATGCCCCGATGACGGAGATTGCCATCTTCCGATGCGATCATTCGAATGATTTCCCAACGCAATTGGTTAGTATCTTGGAATTCATCTACCATGATATGGGCGCATATTTCGCCGTATTTTCGGGCAATACCTGGATTGTCTTTCAACAGCTGATACGTATAATCGATTACATCCTGATAAGACAGAATATTATTTTCCCGTTTTGCGTGTTGTAGCATGGGTGAGAATTCCCGGTACAGGCTCACCAGATCCACAATGCATTCAGCGGATTGCTGATCATCTTCAGTAAAAATGAAATCTAGGCTTTCTGTGGGGATTTGATCAGCCAAATTATTAAGAAAGGATTTCAATCTCTCATCTGCAGTTTTCTTTTGATTATCCTTGCCCAATTCTGATTTCCACTCTGTAACGGATCCCAGGATGGGCGTAAGACGTTGAATGTATGAGCCAGCGTTTGTAGTAAAAAACGGATGGATGCATTTTTTGTAAAATGTCGGTTGTTGCATTTCTGGCACGCCGAAAAATTCAGTGATAGTTTTTTGGTGGTTCGCGAGATTCCCGCGGACGGATGAGGGAAGTTCGCCAGCGATGAGTTGATCCAACATGACAGCATACTGCTCCGATATGGGCACGAAAGGGAGCGTCGGTTCGTAGGCTGCTCGCCAGGCTTGAAGGATCTCATCAGGAGACATGGATGACCACCGGGTTTCCCATTGGGTCAGTTCAAACTCATGTTGTGAGAAAAACAACAGGACATTCTTTAAATGATGCAAACCCATCCGGGTAAACAGGCGATGAAAACGAATATCATTCAGGTTGAATAATGTCTGTAGAAATGAATCTAGCGTTCTATTGAAAATATCCGTCACCGACAGTTCATCACCAACAGTGACAGATGGATCAATCCCGGCCTGAATCGGATTTTCACGGATGATTTTGCTACACAGTGCATCAATAGTCATGATCTGGGCACGGTTGAATGATTCTGTTAACCATTGATCGTAACCATAATCCGCACTTTTTAGGATGGCAGTACCGGGATGATCATCTTCGATAGTTTTGCCAGACAAAATATTGTGAATATCCCGGTAAATACGACCGGACATTTCTGCAGTGGCTTTATTGGTGAATGTGATGACGAGGATATTTTGAGGACCCTGCCATTGATTTCGCGGGACATGAGCAGCCGCTTCTGCAAATGAATCCAAAATGGCGATGTATCGTTTGGTGAGGGCGTAGGTTTTTCCGGCACCTGCACAGGCACGGATCACTACGTTTTGCTTCAGGTTTAATGCGTCAGACAGATGAGACATTCAGGGATATTTCCAGTAAATTCATTCACTGAATTTATCAGCAATCGGACCTTGTTTCGAAAGAATATGAGAGAAAAATTAAATGTATATAAGTTGAAATTAAAGCAATTCATTCAGTGTATTTATGAAATCGATTGTAATTTCAACTTTCGCTAAAAAATCTTATCCAACCAGCCTTTCTTTTTGGGACTGGGTGTATAACCGGCGGTTTTTACCATATCGAAAGCTTCATTTTCGGATAATGTACCTGATACCCGAACTTCCTTATCTGCCACATTGATGTCCACAGTCTGGGTTAGATCCGATCCTTCCAGTACTGCCCGGATCTTCGAAGCACATCCTTCGCATGTCATATCGTTCACCTTAAAGATGATCTGATCAGCCATTTTTCCTCCAAATTGAAAATGGACCCGGGAACAGCTAAATTGCATTTCCCGGATCCGTGATGATGAAAAATCCTAAGACTTTACCTTTCGCATTGGCATAAGTTTCATGCCGCAATCATCGCATTTGCCAGGAGTATCCTGCCGAACGTGACTGTGAATCAGCATGGGGCATCCATAGTAGTCCATATTTTCTTTGGATGTGACGACGCCAGCCACAAGTGCCATGCCACATTTTTCACATTCTCCAGGGTCCACATGATGCACGTCTTTGTGCGAATCCATAGGGCAGGTGAAGTAAATGAGTGTTTCGTCATCAGCGAGGACAGGTTCATCGGCTCCGGCCATTTCCATGCCTTCATGCTCTTGGGTTTCTGTCATAGCAGCACCCATATCATGTTGATGATCGTCATGTTTTTCGGTTTTTCCACAGGCAATAATTGCCATTGCGGTGATTATCAGGATCATTATTTTCATGTTTATTCCTTTATGCTATTTTTTCATCATTTTGTTAATTAGATTTTACACCTATCTGCAATTGTGTGTCATTAATAAAATTTATGTTTGAATTCGGTTACTCTCGATATTTCATTTAATTCCAACGGAGTAAATTTAGATTCAGTTTTTCTAATTGACTTTGCAACAGCCGGGAAGCTTCTTGTATGCTTTGGCATCAGCAGGCGTTTCGTTTGCCTGATACCCAATATTGGCAATTGCTGTTTCAATTCCATTAAGTGTTATTAAATCTGAATCATACATAATGTGTCCCATGTTCTTTTCCACGACCACGTCCACAGAGACGATGCCTGCCACCTTGGGCAATTCACGCTCAATTCGGCTTTCGCACATTCCACACTGGATGGTGGGGAGACTGATCATAGCCATAGTTGTATGGCTTGGTTGATGGTCCACCGGCATGGATTCTTTCATGGCGTCATGTTCCATTTTGGATTTTTTCATCATTTGCCCATATTCAGAATCAGACATCTGACAACATCCAGGTAGATCCGTGTAAATCGAGGGATCTGCAGGGGTACTATTTGCCCAATAACCCAGTTTAGAAATCGATTGTTCAATTTCCTGTGTAGCAATGAGAGCTGGATCATACATGATCTTCGCCGTTTTGGTATCCACATCCACGGTTACAGACTTAATGCCGGGAATCTTGTTCATCCCGGTTTCAATCGTGTTTTTACACATGCCACATTGAATGGAAGGCAGATTCACCTGCATCATTCCTTCTTCTGCGGGTTGCGTCATTTTTTCTTGTTTCTGTTTCATCATCTTCATATGATCATGTTGCTTGTCCGGAGAGGTAAAGGCGACAGCCAGTAACAATCCAAAGATAATGATTGATTGTATTTTTTTCATGTTTAGGTTCCTTTTTGTTTAGTTTTCAATTTTTTATTACAAATGTGAATCGCATTTATTGTGCATCCACTTTCAATTTTCTTTCCTCTACTGCTGTGTACAAAATGGGGACTACAAATGTAGTGAGGATGACGAATACCATCCCTCCAAATGAGGGGATTGCCATGGGTACCATCACATCGGATCCGCGCCCGGTGGATGTGAGTACCGGGATCAGTGCCAAGATGGTTGTGCTTGCGGTCATCATCGCGGGACGTATTCTGCGGCTACCGGCAATGACTGTTGCCTCTCGGATCTCCCGGATGGTTTTTGGCGATTGTTTTTTGAAGCTTTGTTCCAGGTATGTGCTGATGATCACACCATCATCGGTGGCGATGCCAAACAGTGCTAGAAATCCCACCCAAACGGCCACGCTCATATTAATCGTATGCATCTGGAATAGATCCCGCATGTTCACATCAAAAAGACTGAAATTCATAAACCAGTCCTGCCCGTATAGCCAGATCATGGTAAATCCACCAGACCAGGCGACGAAAATCCCTGAAAAAACGATGAGGGTCGTAGATACTTTTCCGAACTGGAAGTAGAGGATGAGAAAGATCGCAAAAAGAGCCAGCGGCAATATAACCCGCAATTTTTTGGTTGCACGGATTTGATTTTCATACGATCCTGCAAAAGCAAAACTGACACCTGCGGGGATGATCAGCTCTCCACTGTCAATTTTTGATTGCAGAAAACGCTGTGCATTTTCAACCACACTCACCTCAGCAAAATCCTCTTTTTTATCGAATAGAACATATCCCAACAGGAAGGTATCTTCACTTTTGATTACCTGCGGGCCTTTTACATAATTGATTTGTGCCAATTGTCCTATTGGGATCTGAGCACCACCCGGAGCCGGCACCAGAATATTTTCCAAAGATTCAATGTTATCCCGTAATTCACGTAGATACCGGATACGGATGGGATATCTCTCCCGGCCTTCGACAGTAGTAGTGAGAGGCATGCCGCCAATAGCCACTTCTATCACATTTTGTAGCTGACGGATGTTAATACCATATCGGGCGATGGCTTTACGATCAATCTCGATCTCAAGATAAGGTTTGCCTACGATCCGGTCGGCGATCACGGCAGCAGGTTCCACACCAGGAACTTCCTTAAGTAAGCGTTCAAGTTCCAGTCCCACCTTGTCGATGGTTTCCAGATCCGGACCTTTGACCTTGATCCCCATGGGTGCCCGCATGCCGCTTTGTAGCATGACCAGTCTGGCAGATATCGGCTGCAGTTTGGGGGCGGATGTGGTGCCGGGTATCCGGGCTGCTTTCACTAGTTCATCCCAGATGTTGTCTGGTGTTCGGATATGATCTCGCCATTGTCTGAAGACTTTACCGTGGTCATCGGGGATCAATTCCCCTTTTTCATCACGAACGAATTTGTCTTCATCATCTACCAAAAATTTCATACGCGTACCATCTTTATCCGTTTTAAACTCGGACTTGTAACCAACGATGGTTTCGATCATGGATATGGGCGCAGGGTCAAGGGGTGTCTCTGCTCTACCCATTTTCCCCACGACTACTTCCACTTCGGGGACGGAGTATAAAGCCATATCCAATAATTGCAATACGTCTAAGGACTCCTCCATACCGGCATGGGGCATGGTAGTAGGCATGTAAAGATACGATCCTTCGTCTAGAGGGGGCATGAATTCCTTACCCAGCCCCGGAAATTCGTGATTCAATGCGCTGAATATCCGATTGGATTTCAAGGAATTGGGGAGAAATCCGAAAATATTCCCGAATCCGAGCCAAGCGACAAATCCCATGAATACCAGAATTGTGGGTCCCAATAGTGTCGCTACTTTGTGATCCAATGACCATCGCAGCATTCTGGGATATCCCTTCATAAACAGGATGAGAATCGTCATCACCAATCCTAAAACCAGGGCAACGAAGAGCACATTTATCAATTTCCCTTTGTCATATCCCAATGGTGACCACGTCCCCGCCAGGATAATCGCAACGATGGATACCACGATCCAATTCCCGGCAGATGGCAGAACCGCTTTCAGCTTTTTCAATCTATTGGAGTATCGATCTGGGATTATGGAATTAAAATCGAATTTCGGTGCTGCCTTTTTAAGGAATGGATAAATGCCCACCAGAATAATAAGGAATCCGATCCACCATTTAAAGGTAAACATGACCACCAGTCCCGCTGCTGTCACAAGAAGATGGGGGATTCCCGAAACACGCTTTCGTTTTTTTCTGTCGGAAAACAGAGTGTGAGCGAATACCGGAAGTACAGTCAAAGCAATTACCAATGAGGCGATGAGAGCGAAGGTTTTTGTGTATGCCAACGGACGGAAGAGTTTTCCTTCGGCTCCTTCCATGACAAAGACGGGGAGAAAACTCACCACAGTAGTGGCCACAGCCGTCATTACCGCGCCTCCAACCTCTGATGCAGCACGAAAAAGGACATTGATCTTGTCTTCATTTTCATCGGCAGTGTCCAGATGTTTCAACATATTCTCGGAGACCACAATGCCCATATCCACGATGGTACCAATCGCAATGGCAATTCCAGACAAGGATACGATATTCGCCTCCACGTTGAAGAGTTTCATTCCGATAAAAACAATCAGTACGGTGAGTGGAAGCAGCCCTCCGATGAGAAGGGATGTCTTTAGATGCATCACCATAATGATGACCACAATGAGGGTAACAAGGATTTCATCCCGTAAAGCGTGACTCAGGGTTCCAAGCGTTTCATTGATTAGTCCGGTTCGGTCATAAAACGGAACAATACTAACCTGAGAAGTTCTTCCATCTTCCAGCACTTTTGAGGGCAATCCCGGATTCAACTCCAAAATTTTTGCTTTCACGTTTTTGATGACCGCAAGTGGATTTTCACCAAACCGCGCAACCACCACACCGCCCACCGCTTCGGTGCCTTCTTTGTCAAGTGCTCCTCTACGAAGTGCCGGACCCAGGGAAACTACCGCAACATCTTTGATATAGATGGGAGTAGAGTCTGTCGATTTAACCACTGTGTATTCGATATCTTCAAGGTTTTTGATAAATCCAAGCCCCCGAACCATGTATTCAACACGGTTCACTTCAATGGTGCGAGCGCCCACATCTACATTGGATTTTCTTACCGCATCAAAAACCTGGGTGAGGGAAATATTGTGTTCTCTCATTGCCGCTGGATCCACATCGATCTGATATTCTTTTACGTATCCCCCGATGGATGCTACTTCTGCCACACCATCGGCAGACTGTAGCCCGTAGCGCACATACCAGTCCTGAATGGATCGTAATTCCTGTGGGTCCCAACCGCCTGCAGGGTTACCATCTGCATCTTTACCTTCAAGGGTATACCAGAAGATCTGCCCTAAAGCAGTTGCGTCAGGTCCCAGAGTGGGTTGGACCCCTCCAGGGAGTGTCCCTGATGGTAGTGAATTCAGTTTTTCCAGAATCCGACTTCTCGTCCAGTAGAATTCCGCTTTTTCTTTGAATATCACATAAATAGTGGAAAACCCGAACATGGAATATGATCGGACCGTTTTGATCTCCGGGACGCCCAATAACGCGACTGTCAGGGGATAAGTGATCTGATCCTCTACATCTTGAGGCGATCTACCGGGCCATTTGGTAAATACGATCTGTTGATTTTCACCAATATCGGGGATAGCGTCTACCGGGACGGGGTTTCTGGGAATACCGGGAATATTCCAGTCGAATGGCGCGACCATAACTCCCCATCCGATCAATGCTACCAAAGACATAATGACTATCAGTTTATTTTCAAGGCAATATTTGATTGCCTTGTCTAAAAAGGAGAGATTTTTGTTTTCAATCATGTGCTTGTTCTCCCCTTATTTGTTTTCTGCTGGTGAATTCCACTGACGTCGAATCTCTCCACAGCGTAACATCTTTGAACCAAAATAGGGATTGTTGATCTCTTTACCCGTCTGCAGCCAGTAAGCTCCTTTGAAATCAAATGCCATAGGACAAAACGCTTCGTTTACAGGAGCGGAGAAGAGCCCCGTTTTAGCCGCAAACCGCATCACCTGCGATAATTCTTCGAAAACCCCTCGAAGTGCATCGATGTTATCGGCTGATTTCATTGTGGGTTTCATGATCTCTTCTGCTCCTTTAACTCCCATGGTCAGCTTGTGGATTTCCATCAGCGCGGAGTAGGATTTATCGTAATCGTCCTTTGCCAGCGTGGATTGCAATTTTATATAAGCCGCAAATACCTTTTCGGATAATGCAGGCGTGAGGTTCAGGTGGTAGTCCTTATTGATAGATTCGGGCTTCGGTTTAGCTCCCGGAGATTTCGCAGACATTCCGCTATGATCATGACCAGTTCCTGACATTCCTCCTTCAGGGGCCATCATGCTGGGCTTTGCTGAAATTTGCAACGCACTGTCGATTTTGAAATTACCGTTTGTTACCACTTCTTCACCTTCTGCAAGACCTGACATGATGATATAATAATCACCTGCTCTCGAACTGACAGCCACTTCCCGGCCTTCAAACACGGGTGAATCCGTACCAGGAACTTTCACATAAACCACGGCTCTCTTTCCAGTTTTCAATACTGCGCTTGCGGGGACCACAAGAGGCAATTTATCAGATTTCGGCATATTTACAATTCCCAAGTCCTTTGCCGGCACCAAGTCCATACCGCATATATCACACTTCCCCGGTTTGTCTTTAACAATCTCCGGATGCATGGGTCCAACCCATTTATCCGCCATATCAGGATTGATGGCATTCCCATCTGAATCAAGGGTAGAATGTACGGTCCCACGGATAAATGCCCCGGGTTTCAACAGACCATCGTCATTGGCAACGTTTAATCGGACCTTCACCGTTCGGGATTTCTCATCCAAGACGGGATCAATGTAAGCGATGGCTCCCGTAAATGTTTTCCCCGGAATGGATTCAGCGGAAAAGGTGACTTCCTGACCAAATCGAAGGAAAGGAACCTGCGACTCATAGGCATCCAAGACCACCCATACCCGGCTCAAATCAGCGATAGTATAAATGGGAGTGCCTGTCGTTACATACATGCCTTCAAATGCATTTTTGTGAATGACGATCCCGGAAACCGGGCTGTAAATAATCACATGGTTCGTTGGAGAATCCTGCTTCTCAATGGTGCGGATTTGATCTTCCGTCAAACCCAGCAGCAGGAATTTTTTTCGTGCAGCATCCAACGTTTTCATGACTGTTTCGTTTTTCGATTGATTTTGGTTTCCACCCAGATTCACCTGTTTGTATGCCTGGATGAGTTCTTCCTGGGCAGTGATGAGTTCAGGGCTGTACAATTCCACCATGTGGTCTCCCTTATTCACCCTGATCCCGGTATAGTCAACATACAACCGTTCCAGTCTGCCGGGTATCCATGCGGTGATTCGGCTTACAAGGGTTTCGTCGTATTCTACCTTGCCAGATAATAAGACTGGGTTTTCAACCACTTGCCGCAAAACCTTTGTCGTTGATATTTTTGCCAGTTCAACCGCAGACTCGGATAATTTTAATTGACGGGGTACTACATCTGTGTCATGTGCCTCCAATGGGATCAGATCCATAAAACAGATCGGACATTGACCAGCTGATGGCAGTTTGATCTGTGGATGCATGGCACACGTCCATATAGTGGGGGCGGTGGATTCAGTGGCTGCCTCTACTGCTGCCGGAGCCGTCACGGGATCATTGCCCATTTTCCAACCGATAACAAATATGAAAATGGCTCCAACAATGGATAAAATTAATTTTGTTTTCTTTGATGTAATTTTCATGTTTTCTCCTAAAATTCTTGTGCAGTTAATTCAAGATATTCTGCATGGGATGTAAAATAATGAAGACGCATTTTTGCCCCTTCGAGTTTGGCTTGTAGCAGATTTTTTTCCGAATTGAGATACGTTTCAAAATCAACTTCATCGGATAAATACGCGGATTCGGCTACCTTATAGTTTTGTTCTGCCAGCGGTATCAGATCATGGATGTAAAGATTATACTTCCGCCGGGAATCGTCCAGTTTATAATTCAGACTTTCAAGCTGGGCATCAAGAGATAACCGTACATCTTGCAACTGGGAATCAGCGCCTGCCAGCTTGGCGTTTGCCGATTCTTTGATGGCTTTATTCTTACCAAACCAGATGGGGAGGGATATTCCCGCCCTGACCATCAATGGGTTCTTACCGGTACCATCTTTAAGTATGATATTATCGAGGCCTACAGAAAAATCCGGTTTGGCAGATAATTTTGCAAGGCGCACGGCTTCTGATCCAATCGATATTGATTTTTGGGCGGTTAATAATTGGGGATTCTTCTCAATCCCAGTGTATTCAATTGCAGGTAGATCTTTTTCAAAGGAAAGAATGTTATCAAAAACCAGACCATCTTCAATTGTAGTATCGCCAAGGAGCTGGTTCAGTTTGGCCAGAAGTACCGGTCGTTTGGCAGTGATGGATATGAGATCGTCCTCGAGTCTGAGTAAGTCCATTTGAACTTTTAGCAAATAAGATTGACTGGCTCTTGAGGTGGTATATTTTAACCTGATAACGGATTCCAGTTGTTTCAGAATATCAAAATTCTCGTTGGTGATAGCTTCTTCTGATGCAAGAAACCTCAGTTGTTCATAGGTTGCCCGGACGTCACTGACCACCTGTAAAGTCACCTGCCTCAACTGTTCATTTTCAATGTCCAATCGAAGACGGGCAATTTTTTCTTTTCCGGATAGTTTGCCGGGCCAGGGCAGATTTTGAGTGATGCCAAGCTTCCACTCCTGAGGTCCCTCCTTGGTCACCACTGGTGATATGAAATATCCTGCAGATAGTGATGGGTTCGGGAGGCTCCCGGCGGTAATAATTTCATTCGATTGTGAAATTACCTTTTGTTGCTGTACCATGATCGCTCTGTTATTTTCAAGGGCGTTCCGGATCAGTTGATCCAATTGAGGGTTTGTTTCGGGTAGCTTAGAGAAAACCAAACATGGAAGAACAAACACACAAAACATGACGTTTCGGTTGCGAAACATACAAAACTCCTAATTTATTAAAGTGAGAACTGAAAAAAGGAAAAAGGGAGTTTTATATCTAAATTAAAAGGGGAGTATGGGTGTGTTGTATGGTGAGATTTGGTAATAAATCAACAGGTACGAAGAACTTTTGAGAATTTTGTTTAATGGTAAAATGTGATATTGTCAATTGAGTATAACCCACGGTCAATGACTTTATGACCTCTACCGAATTGGATGCGGAATTACCGTCAAAGTTATTCGTCTGGCATTTTACTTTTGTTTTGCAACAGGAATTAGATTGAGAATCAGTAACATTACTCCCCATGTCGCAGGAACAGGTTTGAGAACTGGTCATGGCGCATGTGGGTGTTTCACACATTATTTTAACGTGGGTGCCCAGATTAAACACAATTGCCAGAGATAATAAGTAAACGACTGTTCGCATGAAGATCAATTTATACGTTATCTTTGATGTAGTCAAATATTTTTTTTCATTTTTCATGTTTGGCTAGCGTACAACGAATCGGAAAGTTTGTTCCATTGGATGTTCAGGATAATCCACAGAGTGTTTCAACGTGCGGTTTTTTCCCAAAGATAAGAAGCTGGTCGTCGGGACCTACAATGGTTTTGGGAACAGGCATTAAATTGATCGATACCCCATTATGCGTTTTACATATAAGAATCACGTCCACATGGAATTTATGGCGGATATTTAACTGGTGAAACGATTGGTTCACAAATTCGGAGGGCGTATTGATCCGCGCCATCAAATATCCTGGTATAACTTCGGTTTTTTCATGGTAATGGTGAACGTATTTCATCTCAGTTGCCATATGTCCGGCGCTTTGGGTTTGAATAAGCATATCCTGGTACTCACGGAGGATATCCCTACGGAAAACCTGGCCGGTCAAATTTCCATCATCGTCCAGAACCGGCACTGCCAGCATATCTGCGTCCAGTAATTTTTGCAGAACATCATTGATGGGAGTGCGATCGGTAACACTGGGAAAACGCGTTTGGTAGATATCTTTAATTACGGCATCATCCGGGATGGTTTCCATATGGTTAAGAAACCGTCTTACCATTCCCTGTGTGATTATTCCTGTTAGTTTATCTCTTTCATCGCAAACATAAGTTACTGGTTGCTCACTACCGGCCATAGTTACCAATAATTCATTTATGGATGCATCTTCCCGGATAATCTCCACTCGTTGCTGCTTGATTTTATCTACGTTCAATTTTTTTAATACGTTAATATCTGTGCCGCCATAAATATCAACTCCGCGGCGTTTGAGTTTTAATGTGTAAATATTCCCATCGAGAAGTCGTGATGAAATGGCGATCGCGATAATACTGGTAACCATTAATGGAAGGATAACACTGTACTCTGCCGTCATTTCAAATATAATGAGGATTGCGGTTACCGGAGCATGAGTCGTGGCAGCAACCATAGCCGCCATACCCACCAGCGCATATGCACCCGGGTCTGCGGTAATATTCGGGTAAAAAACATTAAAGAACTTTCCCATAGCGCCGCCAAGCATAGACCCCATGAACAGGGAAGGAGCAAAGATACCCCCTGAAGCACCGGCACCCAGCGATATGCTGGTGGCAAAGATTTTCCCGATAAGTAATCCGCCAATAATGAGAAATGAGAGATCGTTTGCTAAAACACGATCCATGGATTCATATCCCACGCCCATCACTTCTGGGATAAAGATCGCCATCAGTCCGATGATCAGACCGCCGACCAACGCTTTTATTCCAACAGGGACTTTCCATTGATCAAAGATATCTTCTGACTTATACAGAGTACGGACAAAAAACCATCCTGCGAAACCAGTGACAACTCCCAAGATGATATAGAACAATATTTCAAGAGGGGAATGTAGTGAATAGACGGGTGGCACAAAAGCAGGAAAATCACCATACATACCTCTGGAAATAACTGTGGCAAACACGGAAGATATAATGATTGGTCCAATAGCACCGGCGCTAAAATCTCCCAAAATGATTTCGCTGGCAAATATGGCGCCAGCAATAGGTGCGTTAAATGTAGCGGCTATGCCTGCAGCAGCACCGCATCCCACAAACGTTTTCATCCGGCGTTGGGAAACCTGAAAAATTTGTCCAACGATGGACCCGAATGCAGAACCGATCTGCACAATAGGGCCCTCTCTACCCACAGCTGCGCCTGAAGCAATTGATACAGCAGAAGCAAAAGCTTTCACTAGAACTACTCTCATTCGGATAAATCCGCTTTGCGTAGCAATCGCATTCATGACCTCGGGAACACCATGTCCTTTAGCTTCCGGGGCAAATCGTTGTACGAAAATGGCAACGAATACGATCCCGATAACCGGAATCAGTACCTTTAGATAAATAGGAGCTGAAATAACCATTTCCAAGAACGGTCCGTTTCCCCAGAATAAATCACTAAAATAGGAGATGAGTGTGCGGAATCCACCGGCAACATATCCGGCAGCAACACCAATTATGATTGCAATTGTAATGACAAATAATTGATCAAAGGATTTGATACCCGAAAGTGTGGATTGTAAAAAGGAAAAAATAATGTTTCGCCAGGCGATATACCTGCGAAAGCGGTTAATTTTTTTGGTAGTCAGTTTGCCTTTCATATAAATAATAGCGGATAATAAGCATGAAATTTATCCATACTTCCATCAACCCTTCATGAATTAATCCTAAAATAAATTTCGTGGATCAATTAGTTGCTAAAATCCCGACCAATAGCATTTTTGCACAACGAAAATAATTAACCAATTGATTAATAATTGTTTTTTTATTAACCAATTGCTTAATAATATTAATCCATGGCAAGACCCAAAAAATCAGATAGAACATCAGACGCTCAAATCCGTGATCGTATTCAGAAAGAAGCAGAGCGTCTGTTTGCTAAAAAAGGATTTACATCCACAACTACTCGTGAAATTGCAAAAGCGGCGCGGGTAAATAATGCATTAATCCATTATTATTTTAAAGGAAAAGCGGAGCTATACAAAGCCATTATTACCCAAAATGTTGATCAAGTGTTTAAGGCTATACTCAGTGGTCTTGAACATGACCTTTCCATTGAAAGTGCTATTGATGTCATTGTTGAATCCTACTATTCACTATTCGACCAGAAGTCGACAATACTTCCTCCGATGCTTGCCCGTGAGCTTGCAGATGGCGCATCCTTTATCAAATCCATCGTAGCGGAAAAGTATGACACCATTATACCCATATATGAAAGGGCAATCCGAACTTCGAATGTTCAGACTGAACAATTATTATCTCTTATGTTTATTATCGGTATAATATTATTTTCAATTTTGAGTCGTCCTATCCAAATAGCCTTAAGAGAGAAGTTGGGATTGCCGACTCCCGATCCTGATGATGTGAAGCGGTACATTAAATTATTTGTCAAACAGGGAATTATTCTATGAAACAATGGGCCTTAAATCAATCACTGAATCACCCTAAGAGGACCATCATTATTTCACTGATCTTAACCATGTTGTTATCTTCAGGCTTATGGCTTGTACAAATGGAAGACGACATGTTGAAGCTGCTTCCAGATGATATCGAATCAACTATGACGTGGGAAGCAGTTCAGGAAGAATTTGGGAATACGAATTTGATGTTTGTGGCATTTGGTCGCACTGGGGAATCCGTATTTAACACCCAAGCACTATCTGACCTGTGGACCATCACCAATGAAATCGAAAGTCTGGCAGAAGTAGATGAGGTTATCAGTATTGCGACTCTGAACCGGATGGATAGCGATGACGGATTTATGGAAGTGAGTGATTTACAACCAGCCAAAGATCTAACGGATGTTGAAGTAGATCGTATTCGAACATACCTTGAAAAAACTCCGGATATGATGCGCAGGGTTGTGGGAACCAATGGAGATTTCCTAAATGTTGTTGTACGACCGGTGA
This sequence comes from Fidelibacterota bacterium, assembly GCA_013204025.1. GTDB lineage: Bacteria > Fidelibacterota > Marinisomatia > SCGC-AAA003-L08 > JACNLC01 > JABMOW01. Next base: position 32,826 of record JABMOW010000051.1, read on the forward strand.
TAGACGTAGCTTCAGATAAATTTCGAAACAACGTTGTGAATACCTGTAATCAGAATTTACAAGACTACAAAGTACACTTTGGCGGAGAGGTATACCTGACCGGCTCAATTCCAATGCTGATGAGAGGGGATGTGATTCGCCTCATGCGTATCGGACTGGTCGTAATGATATTGATCATGTTGTCAAGTCTACGCAGCATATCTGCCGTTGCCATGGTGCTGTCTGTCATTGTTATGTCTCTGACCTCCATGATGGGATTTATGGGATGGATTCGTCATTTTACTCAGTTGGATATCTTTTATTTTTCACTTATGAACACATCTATGCCCATCATTCTACTGACGATAGCCAATTCTGATGGTGTCCATGTTATCACGAAATTTTTTAGCAAATTGCGACTATCCGGTAATGTGAAAGAGTCAGTGGAAGGCACAATGAACTCATTGCTGCTCCCTATTTTTCTAACCAGCGCCACGACCGTTGTAGCCTTTCTATCACTCTCTTTTGCACCAATCCGGCAGATGATGGGTTATGGAATCACCATCGGCGCAGGGATTATATGGGCGTGGATATTATCTGCTACATTTCTACCATCCTTGATAATATTAAAAAAATGGAATTTATCTTCAAGTGCAATCTCGAAATCAAATTTCATCGAAAGAGTCACGGATAAATTTGGATCAATTGTTATCCATCATCCCAAAAAGGTGCTTGGAGCAGGCGTGGTGGTTTTGGGTATCGGTTTCTGGGGACTTTTTCTTCTCAACGTTGAAGTAAATATTATTACTTTTTTCAAACCGGGGACAGAAATCCGAGATAGTCTTGAATTTATGGATGCCGAAATGACCGGCACAATGGACCTCCAGCTACGGATTCAGGGGGATATTAAATCGCCCAAAACGTTAAATGACATGATCACATTCCAGGATTTTCTGGAAAAACATCCCAGTACCACCACTACCATCTCAATTGCAGATGTTATTAAACAGATGCACAGGACTGTCATGGATGATGATCCGCTTTATGAAACAATTCCAGATACACGGGATAAAGTGAATAATTTGTTTACTTTGTATTCCATCTCCGGTGATCCTGATGATTTCAGCTCATTGGTGGATTATGAATATAAAACCGGACTTGTAACATCGCTGATGAAAAACATGTCTACAAAAAAAATCGTGACATTTGTCGATGAGATTAAGGCATATGCGTCAAAACACATCAATAGTGATTTGTCTATCACCATTACCGGAATGTTAGTCATTTTCAATGATCTGGTTCATTTGTTGGTCAAGTCTTCATTTATCAGCATCTCAGTATCAATAATTTTAATTGCTATCATGGCAGCGGTGGCTTTCAAGCGGTTCCATTGGGGGATAATGGCGGTTGTTCCGTTATCCGGCGCAGTCATAATGAATTTCGGACTCATGGGTGTATTCGGAATTCATCTCAGCCATATTACGGCGATCCTATCTTCCATCATTATCGGAGTGGGGGTGGATTTTGCGCTACACTACATCAGTCAATTCAGAAATTTAGCCGCAAGAGGTGTACCGGATAGTGAGATCAGTCAGCAGGTTATCCACGAAGTAGGGTATCCCATCGTGTTAGATGCAGTCTCCAACATGTCTTTTGGTGCGCTTTTATTTTCTGTATTTCTTCCGGTAATGCACATTGGTGGATTGATGGTCTTCGCTATGGTGTCAACTTCGATAGGAACACTTACCCTCCTGGCTGCACTTGTAGAAATCTTTAAGAAAAAATTAAGACAATAATTGATAATGATCGTCTATCAAATCAAAATATTGGCTCGAAAGGAAAACAAATGATTAATAAATATTTTATAAAATCCCCAATATCAATAGGTTTGGGAACACTCACATTAATTTCCGCAATGACATTTGCTCAGACTGGATATGAAGTAGCAAAATCCGTAGATGAACGATTGGAACCGAAGGACATGAAAACGGATATGACCATGGTGCTTACCAATTCGAAAGGACAATCCAGAACATCGACATTAAGAACAGTGAATGTAAATGGTGGTGAAAAACAAATGTTGTGGTTTCTCTCTCCAGCAGATGATAAAGGGGTATCTTTTCTAAAGATCGAACATGATGATAAAGACGATGAGATGCGTCTGTGGTTGCCTGCATTTAAAAAAGTTCGAAGGATTTCCTCAAGTAAAAAAGCGGAAGCGTTCATGGGATCTGATTTAAGTTATGAGGATATGACCAACCGTAATCTGGATGAGAATGATTACGAACTGGTAAAATCAGAAGAGATATTTGAAGGGCACACTTGTTATGTGCTGAAAACGGTTCCCAAATCAGTAGCGGAATCTGAATACAGCAGTCATATCACCTGGGTAGTTATAGATGGACTGTATCCAATCAAAGAAGAATCCTATGACAGGACCGGAAATCTTCTAAAAACGAAAGACTTCACTTTCATAAAATTGGATGGATATTACACACCCATAGAAATCTATGTGGACAATGTACAAAAAAATCATAATACACGACTCACCTTTACAAACATTCAACTCGATACAGAAATAGAAGACGATCTGTTTCAGGAAAAAAATCTAAAACGACTCCCACGGGACTAACGAGATCTAAATGAAGAAAACAATCCTCACAGCAGCATTTCTAACGACAATTATGTTCGCGCAGGGGTACTACTCCGGGTATATTTATCCGTCACAAATGGTCAGCTCATCAGATGGCAAAGAAATCGCACTTCCATTTAGATTGGCTGAACTGAAGCTGGGATTTTCAAAAGGTGATTTTGATATTAAACTCACATCTGCCCTTGAGTACAGATGGTCAACTGCAAAATCAGAAGCTGAACTGAGAGAACTGTATGTGGTGTGGTATCCATCATTTGGGGAAATTTCTGTTGGTAAGCAGATCTTGACCTGGGGCGCTGTAGATGGAAATAATCCCACGGATAATCTCAATGCGTACAATTATTATTACATGTTCATGATGGGAACTGATCGTAAGGTTGGGTCTCTTTCTGCAATGGTTAATTATTATGTAGGGGACTGGAAACTAACTGGGGTGATTATAGGAGAACATGTCCCAAATAAACTTCCATTCAACGAACCGGACTTCCCGTTGGAATTACCACCTACCCCAAACCATTACATTTCTGTGGGCGATCCCATAGAGTATGGGTTAAAAGTACAAACGATTGTTGGAGAAAGTGACATTTCATTGTCCTGGCTCAAGGGGCATGATCGCAGCTTTTCAATGGCAAATCCTGTAAGTTATACCGTAGGATACCGGAGAACATCTATCTTGGGTGCTGACATTGTAATGTTCTTAGGCGACCTAACTTTTCGGGGAGAGGCTGCATATTTTTTCACAGAAACAGATTTTGAAACCCCCTTCACAATTAACGCTGAATACGGTCAATACGCCGTTCAGTGTGAATACACCACATCATCTGATATTACATTGAATGCTCAACTGATTGGTAATCAATACTTCTGGTTTTCAGGTTCAACCATTGATCCTGCAAGTGGACTCGTCCCAGTGATAGAAAATAATTTTCAGATGGGGATGGGGATGCCGTTTGCGGTTATTACGGACAGTGGACTTTTAATGTCCGCTTCTGGAAATTTATTTGACAGCCGTCTGGAATTGAAAGGGATGACATTCCAGAATTTGGACGGGAAAGGAATGATGCTGGGTGGTGAAGTCAATTATTCGCCCGTAGAAAACTGGATTCTTCACGTTGCGCTTAACCAATTTATCGGAGCAGACGCTCAACCTGACAACGTCTTTACAAAGTTAGAAGATTTCTCACATGTTCGAGTGGGGATGGAATATAATTTTTAGACGGAGTTTGTCTGATATCCGTTAGTCTTTATCCACTCATTTTCAATTTTTATTCCCGAATAATCCTCAAATGAATTAGCACTCTCTCCATATCACTACCCAATTTAATTATACCAAAATGATATAAATATTGATTCTGATTTTGTGTTATTGGAAATTCATAAAAATATTTTCATTAATCAACAACCTTTATAAAGATAATAGGTTATCTCATTTTTTATCCTTCGTTTTCAGGAATAATTCACCGAAATTGAAATTTGGGCATGCCCTTTGTATCTTAAACAGTGAATTTGTTTTTTACCAGAGAAAAATTTTACCGAAAGGAAATAACCATGTTAAGAAAAGTTTTTACCACAAGCATCATAATCGCAGGATTGTTCTTCGTATTAAATGCAGCTCAAAATCATGAAACAGTTTGCAAGAACAATGTTGAAAAAGAATGTTGGGAATATAATCAGGAAAAAGGTTGGATCTATCTGGCGCCAGTCATTGAAGTCACACCACAGTCTGAGACAGTAGGTTGGAGTTTTGATTCTGAAAAAGGTTGGATTTATCATACGGAAACCGTCGAAGTGTTAGGGTAACGCTCCCCCGACGCTTTGATTTTCTTCTCCCATGAGACCCCGGGCAACCGGGGTCTTTTTTATACTCGATGTCTGTAGGATCCAAATCAATATGTGTTCTGCGGAATCTCCCAAACACCCACTGCATCATTAAAAAGTGAGCCTAAATAAAGATAACCTTCGTGCTCAAACACATTTGTAATTGACCACAGAATTTCTCCTGTTGTATCATGATAGCTATTCAAAATATTCCCACTCATATCAATCCGAAGAATTAACCCGTACGGTGTCGGGCTGGGTCTCAATAGATCTGGGAGGTACATAAGCACTTTTTTTAGCCATGGTCGTGGATGATAAATTGTATCCACTTCTTTTTTTCTCGGAGATGCCATTGATACCCAATATGTGCCTGGTGTACTTTTATCTAACCCATCAGGAAACCCAGGTAGATTGTCCATGAAAATTTCACTTTCGCCTCGCTTGTACCCATGTAGCCAGACTTTTCTGATTCGATACGCACTGGTTTCATTTACCAACAGGTATGATTCATCAATTGATAACTGGATTCCATTAGCAAAATAGAGTTCATCAATAATTTTAGATAACTCACCGGTTTTTAAATCGTATCCCCAAACACTTCCCAGGGGATGGTGTAGGAGGATGTCAAAATAAAAACTTTCCAATTCACCCAAGCTGCTGGCGTCTGTAAAATAAACAACATCATCTGATGAAATGGTCAAATCGTCTATCAGGTGGAACTGATTTCCATTGTTGACCAAAATACTCATCTCTCCAGTTGGACTCAGAGAGATCAACCCCAGGCTGGTATGGCAGACGATGAGATTTTCTTTTGAATCCAGAGCCAGACCTAACGGACGTCCTGCAGAACGAAAGAATGGGATCAACTCCCCAGTACTTGTATATTTATAAATTGTACCATCGGAATTGGAAATAAATAAATTTCCCTTCGAGTCACGGATGACATCTTCAGGACCAGATACTTGCCCCTCAAGCAGTCGTACAGCGGATTGAAGCAGATCGTTGGGTTGTAACCTGCCGGTCATTTCAGGTGCAGGAGGTGGATTGAATGCCAGGGGTTTCAAAGTGGGGATATCTTGGGCATTAAAAAATATATAAATGATGATTGCAACTATTATTAATATTAGAAATCTGAAAAACTTTTTCATTACTAATTTCCTTATAAATTTATTTTTTGAAAAATTTTGATTTTATCGAATTCAAATGGTTCAAGCTAAATGTTTCTATTCTTTTTTTTACAGAAATAATGAATATCATGATGAGGGACATAGCCCATTTTCTTAAAAAAAGTCACTGAAGAATCATTCCCATCATCAATCAAACATGCAACGATGTGAATATTTCGGGATTCAAGAACTGCTTCAACCTGATCAACTAATTGTCGGGCTATTCCGGCATGTTGATAATCTGGATGAACCGCCAACCGATTGATCCATCCTTTTCGCCCGTCATGAGTACCGAAAACGACACCGATGATTTGGTGATTCTGCTCTGCCACATAAAATAGAGCTGTTTGCCCAGTTGATTCCTGGCGGATTGTTTCTTCAGAATCTCTTCCACCGGGTTTGAAGGGTAAGCCCACAACCTCCCACAGCGTTCGGACAGCAGGATAGTCTTCCATTGAGAACGGCCGTATTAAAATAGAATCCGTCATATCGTAATAAACTTCTCCGGGTTCGAGAGGATATCGTTAAACATGCCCAATGCACGAAGGCAATAAAAACCATCTGCGATCCGTTCGTCGAATGAAAATTTCAATGTGATCATGGATACAGCTCGTATTTCACCGGAGTCATCCACCACCACTTCTTTATGTTTTTTCCCAATGGTTATAAAAATGGGAATATTTCCGTATTCAAACAAATGGTGATAAGCTGCGTCCAGTCCAAAACTGCCCAAATTGGCTACCATGATACTGGCAAACATCGGGTCGTCTTTGATAAATATATCGGGTAATAATCCGAAGTGATCAAGCTTCATAAGCAACCGTGCCATGGGACTTATGATGAAAGCTGGGAGTTTGAAAATCAACGAAAGTTCTTTATCGGTATGGGATAATTTGTCGCTTTTCTCTTCTGCGATCGTGTGCGTGAGTGTCTTCACAAGAGATTGGAAATCCAAGTTCGGATCAATTTTTCGCTTTATAGCAATGACAGGTCCAGTATCATCCATTTTTTTCTTTGCGCTGAAACAGACCCAGATACCATGTCGTTGGAAAATTCTGCGTCCGGCTACAAAACGATTCAGGCGTGGATGTTCGTTTAAAATTTGTCCACCAGCCCAAAGGAGCAAATGAAAAATAGATGCCTTCTGGTTGGTCTTTTCTCTGAACGATGCGAGAAAGTCCCAAGCGTTATCCACGGGTATCTTCTGTTCGAAAAAAACGATGGATTCGTTCCGCCCCTTCATGATGAACGGCATAATTCGGCGGGTCAAAGACAGGTTTTTTACATAGGTTCCATCGGGTCGAAATTGAAACGGCATGGTTCCTCCTGTGGTGCTAAAGGTTAATGAAGATTATCAGGATTGATCTGCGAAGTATAGAGGATCACTGCCGGACCGCTCAACCACACGTTTTGCCAATCAGAATCAAATACCAAGCTGAGTTTTCCTCCGGGAACGATGATATCCAATGGGCTTTCAAGTTCTTTTAATTTTGCCGCATGGAAAGCTGCAGCCACTGATCCGGATCCGCAGGATAGCATGACTTTTTCTATCCCTTTTTCATAAGTAATCACCTTGATCGTGCGGGAATTTACCACTTCAAAAAAATCTACATTTATTCCACGAGGGGCAAACTCGGAGGCGTACCGGATACCCGGAGCAAATTCAGATGCCTGCTTCATAGTAAATCGTTCAACCTCAGTCGTAAAATGTGTGGCACCGGAATCCACATGACATCCGGAAAATCCTTCTACCGTCAACATATCACTTTTATATTCTGGTGGAGTCATTTTCAACCGAATCTGATCGTCTTCCAGTATTTCCATTTCATGGGGTCCGTCACCGGCTAAAAAGTGTATTTGATTGCTTGTCACCTGACTCCGTTTTTTCATCAGAAGTCCTGCGCACCGGGCGCCGTTAGCACACATCGTTTCCCAGGTACCATCGGAATTATAGTAGTCCATTTTGTAGTCATACCCCGGTTCTTTGGATAACACCAGCACCGCATCAGCGCCAACACCGGTTCTTCGACGACATAATCTTGAAATGAAAGATCGATCCCGAACCAAATCGGGAGACTCTTCCGCAATGAAGATGATAAAATCGTTTCCCGTTCCATGTGCTTTTGTAAAGGTTATGTTGTCACTCATGGGATCCCCCTGTCTATCGAATCAAAGACCGCGACTAGTTTACAAAAGTGAATAATCGACCAATGATAAACCCAGATTATAGGCCAGAGTTAAGAGAATTAGAGCGCTCACTCTGAGGAACAGGATGAAATTGAAAGATGAACTCTCTGCTTTACATGCCTTTCTCATTTTTGCATTTGCCCAATGGATGAGTCCAATAGAAAGGATGGCCAGAGTCAGTTTGTAGTGAAAATTAGGGAATTTCAACCAAAAAGATTGTCCAATAACGATCCACAATCCCAGCAATGGTACAATCCCGGATAAAGTCAATTCAGTGTAGAATATTATTTTTGCAGGGAGCTTTGTAAAAATATCGCATTTTTTTTTCATCGCCAATAAATAGATTGTCAACGAAATTGATGACAAAAAAAACAAACTGGCAAACCATAAATGAGCAGTAAAGACATGAGACATATTTTCTCCAATCAGTTTATATAAATTACAATATTCTACAAATTATCCCAAAATGAACAGTTGGTCAAATTATGGAACCATGAGAAATGAAGGTCCAGAGGAATCATTCCACCGGCTTCATATTTATAAATGGATGTCCTCATTTGGCATAACTGTTATTTCTCCAAATCCTTGAATTTGAGATTCAATTTCCCTGCCATTGCCGGATAAGACACAGGTATATCCGGATACCGGGAAATAATCGTCAACAATTTTCAGTATATCTGACATTGACAGTGCTTGCAAAATGGAGAGGTAATCGGAAATCCACGTAGAGGGCAACTCATACAATGCCATTCGAGTTAATTTTTCAGATAGCTGTTCTGCCGTTTCAAGGGATAATGGATAGGTTCCGCATAAATGCCGGATCGTATCTCTAATCTCATCGTCTCTCGGTTTCTCATCATGAAGTTTATGCAACTCATCGAAAATTACCTGAACCACTTCCCCTGTCGATTCTGTTTTTGTAAATGTACCAATGGCAAACGAACCCTGATGGAACATGCGAGTAAACCCACTAGAGATCGAATAGGTCAGCCCTCTTTTTACCCGGATTTCCTGATTTAATCTTGAAGTGAATCCTCCACCGAAAAGCGAATTTATAACGTTTAATGGGATGCTGTCAGGGTGATTCTGATAGATACCAGGGACTCCCATCTGAATATACGTTTGGACAGAATCCGGTCTGTCCATCACAAAAAATTTATTTTTCTGTTGAACCGGTATCAAGATTCTTGATGTTTTGCGTAGCTGCCCAGTCCCCCAAGAGGAAAATATTTTCTGAATATTTGCAAATACCTCAGGAATCTGGAATTTACCTGTCAACACCAACACTGCATTATTTGCAATAAAATGTTCGTTAAAAAATTCCCGGATATCCTGCGATTGTAGTGCATTTATTTCCGGGAGTATTCCATTTGTAGGACTAGCGTATGGATGAGATTCGCCAAAGAATAATTTTTGAAAAAAATAGGAATTCAGCGAAGAAGGATTGTCCATGATGCCTTTGATGGCTGCTGAAATTCGCTGTTGTGCCGAATCAAATTCATGATCCAGAAAATGAGGTTTCATTACCATTCCACCCATAAATTGCAGTGCCGTAGCCAGGTCTTTCTGCAAAAAATCAGCGGATATAATTGAATAGTCCGGTGCTGACCCCGTATTTACTGTACCACCTAAAAAGTCAATGGCTTCTGAAAATTTAGCGGCATTATAATCACCGGATCCCTTTTTCAATAATTCCAGTGTCAATGAAGCGCTGCCGGTTTTTCCCTTTTTATCCGCGGATGTCCCGGATTTGATCAGGCACTTCACAGATACCAGTGGCATTTTATCAATAGGCATCATGACAACGGTGAGTCCGTTATCCATCACCTCGGTTTGAAATGGAGGGATATGAATATGATCAGCGCTCATTCAGTACCTCCGTTTTTTTCAGGGATCACCCTGACGATGGTTCGATTGTCGCGCCTCAGGTATGTTTGGGCAGCAGTCAACACATCCTGTCGTGTGACATTCATATATCGATCAATCATGTTGAAGACCATTTGGTAGTCATTAAAAATCATGTAGTAATTGGATATTTCCGTGCTTTTCCCCAATAGTGTTGACATCTCGAAAATCAGTTGAGATGCTAGTTGGTTTTTTGCTTTTTGCAATTCGCGTGGAGAAACAAGTGTTTCAGACAAACGATCGATTTGCTTATCAAATTGACCTAAAACCCGATCCCCGGAAATCCCGGGACGTACCCGGAAATCAAATAAAAACAGATCCGGATCAATTCCCCAGTGAAATGTACCTGATACGTCAATGGCAATTTGTGAATCATGCACCAGTTTTTTCACTAAACGGGAGCTATCACCATCTCCCATGATCTGTTGAATAATGTCCAGTGTTGCGGTGTCACGATGATTACCCGCGCATCCCAAATAACCCATCAGCCAACGCTCAAGTTCAGCCGGTCGGTGGATCTCAACCATTCGTTCACCATCGTTATTCGGTTCTGTTATTGATTGAGAATCGGTTAATTTAGCCACAGGCATTGAGCCGTAGGCGGATTCCAGTTTATCGATCACATTTGGATAAACAACGTCTCCTGCGATAATGAGAATTGCGTTTGAAGGGGAATAATATTTCCGGTAGAAGGATTTACAGTCGGAAAGAGTTATTTCGTTCAGGTCTTCCATCCATCCCACCACAGGCCAGTGGTAGGGGTGCTTTGTGAAAGCATTTTTATTAAGGGTTTCCCACATGGTTCCCGGAATGGAATTTTCAATGGACATACGCCGTTCTTCTTTCACCACATCCCGTTCCGAGTTAAACATTTTTTTTGTCAATGACAGATTTGCCATTCTATCGGATTCCATGTCAATCACCAGATCAAGACAGTCAGTTGGAAAGACCTCGTAATATGATGTCATATCCTTGGAAGTCCATGCATTCGAATTTCCGCCGTTAGCTTCGAGCAGTTGGTCGAATACGCCCTCGCCATATTTTTTCGATCCGTTGAACATCATGTGTTCGAACAGGTGGGACATACCGGTAATTCCATGAGATTGGGCGGTTTTCTGGTATTCGTTGCGCGAGCCCACTTTGAATGTTGTGTTATAGCAGACGATGGGCAACGAATGGTCTTCGATGATCAAAACCAGCATGCCGTTTGACAAGCGGTGCTCCCTGATGGGAAAAGTGTAGGTGATCTTTTTCAATTATTTAATTATACTCTGGTTAAGGACGCCGAATTTATGACGCCGAAGTGAGGATGGATGAGTGAAAAATGGGGAGTGGGAGAAATTGTTTTATGGTGTAGTGCAAATGAGACTTGGTGAAATAGATGGACTCAGCGGCCCGCATAACCGGCCGGCAATGGAGCGTAACGGAAATGCTAGCAAGTGTTGATTCGGTTGTTAGGCGTTGGGATTAGTCATCATCACGATTTTTGTGTTCGTTAATTACTTGCTCTGCCTCGCGCTCATAGCTATCAGCTAAACCTCTTAACGTAACAGCAAATCTCTGAAAACCGGCATTCTCCACATCCTCTGCTTTACGGCGAAACTGTTCAGATAGTTCTTTTTCTTGTTTGCCTGTTGGGTCAACCAAATGAAAACCACGTGAGTTGTATTTCCCCGTCCTGAAACCATTTCGCATGTGTTCAGCATCACGGTCATTTAAAGCTGTGGCGACAGCTCGATGTATCCACAATCCTTCCGGATCAGAAGGGGCGTAAATCAAAGCTTCGCCGATATTGATTAACGCCACTACCAGGTGCCCTGATTCCGCGCTGAGTGTAGTTACGCGCCTGAGCCATTCGTTGAAATGCTCTGCGCCGAAGGTTTTATCTTTTTGTGACCCGGGAGATGTTTTCCACTCGTTCAACAATCGCCTGGCATTTGTTGCTATTGCCTTTGATTCCTTCGTTGGTTTTTGCGATGGTTGATCCCGTTTCTTCGAGCGGTATATCAGCCGAATCACTTCACAAAAGAACTCCGGATCACTGGCTAGTCTACTCTCAAGGTATTTGGGAGCAGCCCCTCTATGGCGGTCCAATATTGGGAGATACGCCCACTCAACTTTAAAGAGGTCGTCGTAAGCAACCGTCGGTTCTGACTGAAGAAACTTGATCAGTTCGACGATGCGATATCCGTCTGTCGTGTGGGCGGGTTCACTAGAAGAAAGTGCGGTGAGCAATGCACGGATGCATTGATTAACATTGATTAGCTGCTTGGCACGGCGTATTCTATCCAAGCAGTTGATCGCTGAATGTGGTCTGCCATGTTCGATAAGCTTTTCAATAGCAATGGCAAGATCTCCGTCAACCTGATGGGCATTGGCTCTGGCGCGGGACCAATATTCACCCTGGTTTTCCTCAAGCCATTGGGAAGCACGATCCCATGCCTCCTTGGTAAATGGCAAACAAGCTAGGAAGTAGCCTATCTGCCCTGGTGTCCAACCTGATTTATCAAGGTTATCACACCACTCCCAACCGTTGATGTGGTACCGCCTCCAGATAAACCCGCTCAATAAAGCCTTGTGCTTGCTGTCAGTTGTATCCAGAAAATTAGGAAAAAGGTTCTGTTCAAACACCATATCCGAAATGATGCCAAGCGCGTGACCCACTTTTTCCGGCGAATCTACGGTCTCGGTAAATCGGATGACTTGACCGACTCCATATTGCTGAAAGATTTTTGTAATTGCCACTTCCCGCAGTGAATCGAGTCTCCTCTGCTGCTCATCCCAATTGTCGTTCTCCTCAAAAAGGCTAAAGTCGTCATCTGTAAAAAGATGTTGGTATAGGTTGAATGGGTCTGTCGGGGCGAGCTGTTCGGCAACATTCTCAATGCGGATAATTAGCTCGTCAGGCAATGCCCATTTTGCATCAGCGAACCGCCTGTGTTTGTTTGTGAATTTCGTGAGATGCTCCCAAAGCAAAAGTTGTTGGTCCTCAGGAAGCTCGGAAATGGTTTGCGAGGCAAGAACTTCGACAAGTTGATCAAAGGCTGGTTGAGGAAGATTATCAAAATGATCAATCAATCCGGAAAGCCGTGCGGTATCGTAACCGGTGGCACCCACTGCAAGCTTCGCATAGAAAGACATCTGTTGCCAGTATTCCTGATGCGTTACGCCCTTTTCCCAGTCATCGGGGATTGTCTTCCGCCATTTTGGCTTATGTGATCCGGAAGAGGTCTGGTGTTGGCCTGGTAGAAGCTGAATGATCAGATTCCAGGCGATACCCGGCGACTCGCTAAGGAGCGTTCGCACCGCCACATTGCGCTTATCAACAGATGCCAGAGTTTGAGGCAGCCAGGGAAGAAAAATGGTTGCCAGCGAATTGGAAGGACGATTGGTCCACTGACCACCGGGATCATGGCTGGCAAGTTCGCCAAGTGCAACACAGACTCGAACAAGGTATTGTTCATCCCAGGCCAACCCTTCCAGAGCCCAGAGTAGACCAGTTATATAGTTCCCGCCAGTGATGCCGTTGCCCTCCTGGGCAAAAAGCTCATCAAAAGGACAGGAAGTCAGACGTAACGCCTTCTCGACAGCATCAAGGAATTCACCTGGGGCGGCTTCAGCCAGAGTGGGTAATAAACTGTTCAGACTGCCCCACAGAACCCAATCAGTGTCAGCAAGAATTTCACGTATCACCAGTACGCAGGTCGTATCAGCTTTTCCTTGAGAGCAGTTGCTACACGAATCCGGCTGGCTGCCCAGAATCGCCAATCCTTCAGCGATTCCTTCTCGCAATACGTGGGAACACTCCAACATCTTACCGTGGATACTGGCCGCATATCGTTCTTCAGCCGGTAATTCGAAAGCAGGGTCAGGTTTTTTCAGTACGGCGAGAGTAATGGACTTAAAGGTGTCGAGATTTTGATCAAGGATGCGCGATCCCAGCAGGTTCCAAAGCTCGGCTCGATTGACAACTTTCCAGGTGCCGTTTTTGAGCGACAATGGGCTGTCAGGACAGTGCAATATTTCTCGTGCCTTCTGTAGCCAGGCGTCATAACCGATTCCAAGCAACTGGGTAATCGCTTCAATGTCGCATTTACTCTTTTCATTCCAAGCACCAATAAGAACCGCCAATGCCAAGTAGGTGGCGTCGGGATGTTGTGACCACTCTATGCTGGCCACCTGAGGCCTAGTAAGATTTTCTGGAATTGCTCTAATCGGCTCAGTTACAAAAATATTTGTTAACTCTTCTGGTAGATCGTCCCTAGTGATGCATCCTGCGTGATGATTTCGGTTGTTAGTGAATTCCAGGATCCGGCTCCACACAAATCTTGGTGACTCTGGCTTAAATTGCGAGATGTGAGAGTTGATGAGTGATAGCACAACCCCTTCTTCTTCACCCAAGTCATATCCAAGCAAATAGAAATCCTTAAGAAATCCATGGAAATCTTCATCAGTAAGATCGGTCCCGCCATTGGCGACCTTTAAATGGTGTCGGAATGCGTCTAGCTTCTTACGCTTCACATCAGAGCTGAAATTTGATATGGCAATATCTCTAAAGAATCGAGCGGCATCATTTGGATTGGCTCGCGCATGGTTAAGTAACCATGCAACTTCGGAATCAGTTTTACTAAGTGGACCGGTAATAAGACCAATTACATCCCTGCCTTTTGCAAAAACCTTGGTGTTGTTAAAATCATTCCAGGCGGCCTGCATTACCTCGCCGAATAAAGGGCTGCCTTGAGTGATTGCAATTGAATGCTTTATCTGCCCGAGTAGCTTTCGCAGTTCCTTGTTGCTTGTGTTTTCTACAACAACGATGAAATCGTCAGTATCAAAACCGTCGATCTTACCTTGAAGTTTTATTTCCCCAATGGGCCAGCAGGGAAGACAAGGGGCATACCCGCCGGTGAGCATCAACGTGACAAAAGATGCCTGCACGTGAGCTTCAAAATGAGCGCCTCCTCCTCCGGTGGAAAATGGATTGCTAAGATTTTTCTTTTTCGTCATTTATAGTCCTTGCCTGATTTTCATGCCTAACTAAGTTTATAAAAACCAGATAATAATTATGACTGCAGCAATGCGTGGCGAATACTATATACATGGACTGAATTCTGTTCATTAATGTCACTGTTATCATAAATGTTATAAATATTTTGTAACCTTATTGCTTAAAAGCTCTGGTACAGCAAGTACACCAATATTTTCTAAATCGAATTCTGCACGCGCAGGTACAGAGAAAAATAGTTGGTTTTATTTGAAAATTCCGGACTTATGGTTAGTATCATTATATTCAATTACTCAAACCATGATTGATAATTTGGGTCGAGATTGAAGTTGATGCATTCGCCAAAATTGCAATCCACATCCGGCATAGGAGCCACATTGCGGGTTGATCCTATATTGTACAGATCATTAAGATGGGTATTTATCTGGTAATATTCTCCTACCTTCATCATCAACAGCGTTGTGTCTGTGTTTATAATTGAATACGTGAGATACACCCATGCACCACCACAGGGCTTGTTTCCGAAACCCGTCCATCTGCAATCGGAGACGTCAACACATTCAGAGGTTCCGATTTAATCAAATATTTCATATTTTAATTGGGTAAGTGTGTCCCAGGTAATGGTCGTGTAGGGGGTTACTGCAACGCACTCTTCTTCTACACAATCAAGTTCCTCCGGAACGTTTACCACCATACAATCAGATAAAATGCCATACAGATGATTGACATAATAATTGAAATCGTAGTAGTCATCGATTTTTGTTTGCAGGAGTGTCATGTCAACATTGGTGATGGAGTAGATTTTATATCCTGATGGGCCACCACACGGCTTTGAACCAAATTGGGAAATTCGACAATCAGAGGCTTGAGCACAAGTGGGTGTGTCGATCAGGTAATCGATTTCCTGTTCCATCAAAACCAACGTATCAAAATCATCCGATTGCTGGCGGTAATCCAGAACAGACTCATCGAATTTTTTATCACAACCGGAAAACAGCCCAATAATTGGAATTGAGATCAGTAAAATGAAAAATACAATTTGCTTGTTCATTTTAATCCCCTTAAGGATATACAAAATGGTTATAAATATTATTAAAAATCCTGTAAATAATTTAGAGAATTTTCCGCATTAACTATCAGAAAATATAACTTATAATTTTGGATTTATCGGTCTGATATTCCATATCCTTATTTCTTCAAATTTCGGCGATTTTCACCGTATATTACGTGTTCGTTTTAATATGATAGAATCCACAAAACAGCCAATCGATAAGATAAACACTCCTGAAAAATTAGAAGAGGATTTTCTCACTGATCAGTCTTTACGCCCTTCTCAATTTTCTGATTTTGTAGGGCAGAAAGAGACCGTTGAAAATCTCAAGATTTATATTCAGGCAGCGAAGCAACGGGGCGAGGCTCTTGATCATGTGTTGTTGTTTGGTCCTCCCGGGTTGGGAAAAACGACGCTTGCTAATATTATCGCCAGAGAACTGGGTGTAAACATCAAATTGTCATCCGGCCCTGTGCTTGACCGTGCAGGTGATCTGGCAGGTATCCTGACAAATCTGGCTGAACATGACGTATTTTTCATAGATGAAATCCATCGATTGAATAGCGTTGTGGAGGAGTATTTGTACTCCGCGATGGAAGATTATACCATCGACATTATGCTGGATAAAGGACCAAGCGCACGTAGTATCCAATTGAACCTGAATCCGTTCACGTTGGTCGGCGCCACCACTCGATTGGGCAATCTCACTTCTCCTTTAAGAGATCGTTTCGGTGTAGTGCTTCGGCTGGATTTTTATGATGAAAATGAATTGCTAAAGATAATTCGACGCTCTGCTTCGATTCTGGATGTGAGGATTGATGAAGAGGGGGGGCATGAAATCTCCCGTCGTTCGCGAGGTACACCGAGAGTCGCAAACCGTATTTTGCGACGTGCACGTGATTTTGCACAGGTAAAATCCAACGGAATCATAGATATCCATATGGCAAAAGATTCACTTGACCGACTGGGGATTGATGAAACTGGTTTGGATGAAATGGATCGACGCATCCTGGACGCGCTAGTGAATAAATTTAGCGGCGGTCCTGTAGGATTGGATTCTCTTGGCGTTGCAATATCTGAAGACGCACGCACCATCGGGGAAGTCTATGAACCCTACCTCATCAAAGAGGGATTCATCCAACGAACTCCACGTGGCAGAATCGCACTTGAAAAAACATATTTACGATTGAATGTCAAACCGAGGGTAGAAAAAAATCCCCCCGGATTGGCAGGCAATCGTCCAACATTATTTGAAAATTAAAGAGGTATTATGTTAATCGGATCACCCGAAAAACCACCCCGTTTATCAGAGTTTGAACTTGAAATTCCTGAAAACCTGATTGCTCAATATCCAACAGAAAAACGTGATGAGTGCAAACTCATGGTACTGGATAGATCAGACCATTCGATTAAGCATCGACAGTTCAAAGATGTGGCGGATTACTTTAGAAAAGGCGATATCCTCGCTGTCAATAACACCAAAGTGTATCCAGCTCGATTATTTGCACGGAAAGACAATAACGACTCCATCGTAGAAGTATTTCTACTGAGGGAACTGCAAAAAGACTTGTGGGAAGCCATGGTGAAACCCGCTCGGAAAGTTCGTATTGGCAACAAGCTGCATTTCGGTGAAGGAATCACCTGCGATGTTATTGACAATACCATATCCGGCGGACGAGTTGTTCGCTTCGAATATTCGGTGGACTCTCTGTACCCTTTCATCGATAAAGAAGGTTTGTCCCCGTTGCCTCCATACATTAAACGCGACCCCATCCCGGATGACAAAGAGAATTATCAAACCGTGTACGCCTCACAACGCGGGTCTGTAGCAGCACCGACTGCGGGTATTCATTTCACTCCCGAATTGCTGGATAATATCCGTGCAAAGGGTGCGAAAGTAGTGGAGGTCACTCTTCATATCGGACTGGGTACATTCCGCCCCATCATGGTAGAGGATCTGACGCGGCATAACATGGATTCCGAATTTTTCCATATTTCGTATGAAGCAGCCGATACCCTTAATAACGCGCGAAAAAAGAAGCGATCCATCATGGCGGTTGGGACATCTACAGTCCGTGCAATGGAAACCGTTTCCGTTTCCCGAAATCAGATCACCGCAAAAAAGGCATGGACGGATAAATTCATTTTCCCGCCTTATGATTTTAAAATGGTGGATAAACTGGTGACCAATTTCCATCAACCCAAATCCACATTGATGATGATGATCGCGGCGTTCGGGAAAAAAGATTTCGTTCTAGAAGCTTACCACGAAGCGATCAAGGAAAAATATCGGTTTTACAGCTACGGCGATGCCATGCTGATCATCTAACCGGGAACTCACTCAAAAAAACCACTAGTTATGAACATGAGGATAGGACAGGGAATAGACGTACATCAGTTGGTGGAAGGCATTCCATTAGTCATTGGTGGAGTGACCGTGCCCTATCCCAAAGGTCCGAAAGGACATAGTGATGGCGACCC
>JABMOW010000052.1 GCA_013204025.1 Fidelibacterota bacterium
AAAAAGATGTTAGCTTATTTGACCTATATGCAACCGGATAACTTCATATATATTAGCTCACCTTTCACAATATTTTAGATTTTAGCAAGGCAGATTGGTTCTGGTTGGAGCATGGGGGTGCTGTACCCCCATTTATTGACTGGCCACGGCGGTCTTCAAATATACGCATAATGAGGAATTGAAAATTTGATTCATGGTACACAGATAGCAATTGAATATGGTTATCAGGTAAAAGCTAAACCTCTACCTGCCAGCGTCGTTGCATTTTCGAATGCCGGAAAAGGAAAAATATTCGTTAATTCAAAGCTCCCCGAGTATCGTCAGAATTTTGGAATTTTGCACGAGCTAGCGCACCTTCAAATGAAACATAAACCACCCTACACCGAGGAGATGGAAATAGAAGCGGATCAGCTTGCAGCTGAACTTTTACTCCCAATATCGAATATAGGGAATATTACAGACCTACATTTTCTAAAATCTAAATTTCCCTATGTATCGTATGAATTCCTTGCGAGGAGATTAGCCGACTTAGGGCATATGGTTGCGGTCTACGATAATGGACAACTGAAGACGAAAAATGGTCCTCTAAATGGGTACCAGGGACGAATAGCGAGGCAGGCTTTCGTGGACAAGGCTGATGTTCAGGGCAATGAGGTGACTGCGTTCTATGTGCCGTCCAATGGAACATGGGAAAGGGTTATTTTAGTATGCTTTCTGGCATAGTGAGTTGGGATGTTGGAGATTAAAAGCATTGTAGCCACATCCAGTAGAAACTCTCCCAGAGATTAGTTCTTCTTAGTAGAAATAGATTGTTTATTAATTCTTAATTTAGGATAAGCGGATAATTATCATGGATGGAAAATCAAAGGATATAAGTTTGGATATCATTGAAAAGTTAAAGGCTATAATTCCAGGTGCCTTTGCCGAGGAAAAAATAAATATTGAACAGCTTAAACAGATTTTGGGTGATAGCGTCAATAATGATGCTGAAAGGTATCAACTGTCTTGGGCGGGAAAAAATGACGCTTACAAAATACTTCAAACTTCTACTACTTCAACTTTGAACCCCAAGCCGTCTGAATCAATAAATTGGGAACATGCCTCCAATATATTTATCGAAGGTGAAAATCTGGAAGTACTAAAAGTCCTTCAAAAATCATATTACGGCAAGATAAAAGTCATATGCATAGACCCCCCTTATAACACGGGTTCTGATAGCTTTATTTACCCCGATAAATTCTCTGAATCAAAAGAGGAATACTTCATACGTATCGGAGATAAAGATGATGAAGGATATTTAATGAAAGAAGGTCTTTTTAGACCAAATAGGAAGGAGAATGGACAATTCCATTCCAATTGGCTTTCTATGATGCTCCCTCGTCTATTTCTCGCTAGAAATCTATTAAAAGATGATGGGTTGATATTTGTTCATATTGATGATAATGAAATAACCAACCTCAGGCTATTAATGAATGAAGTGTTTGGTGAGGAAAACTATATCCAAGAAATTGTTTGGCAAAGACATGCAGGTGGCGGAAACGATTCTAAATACTTTGCGATTGACCATGAGTATATTCTTTGTTATGCAAAAAACATTTCTTCAATAGATAAATTAAGAATGCCTTTATCCACGAATGATATTCATCAATACAAGCAAAAGGATAGGTATTTTGACACTCTCGGTCCCTATAAAACAAAATCCTTTCTCAGGATGCGACCAGACGATCCTCGTCCAGGACTTCAATACTCCATAACTTGTCCTGATGGATCAAAAATATTCAATGAGTGGAAATGGGAGGAAATCTCCTTTTTAAAGGCGCTAGAAGAAGATAAAGTAATAATACGAAAAGATGATAAAGATAAATGGATTGTAGAGTATAAACTCTACTTGAATAGCGCAGATGGTAAAAAAAAGGAAAAAGTTCCACGTTCCCTATTCCAAAATGAAGCTAGGAACAGCCAGGGCAAACAAACTCTTACAAAAGTGATGGGAAAAGCAAATGTATTCAATAACCCGAAACCTATTGAGTTATTAAAAACATTGATTAACCTCGGCTCTTCCCACGATACTTCCGACATTATTCTTGATTTCTTTGCTGGTTCTGGCTCTACTGGGCAGGCAGTTCTGGAGTTGAATAATGAGACAAATGGTAACAGGAAATTTATTCTTGTGCAAATGCCAGAAAAAACACAGGATTCTTCAGAGGCATTCAAGGCGGGATATCGATACATCTCCGAAATCACAATAAAGAGACTGTCTAACGTTCTAACTCAAATTAATAAGCAAAGAAAGTCACAATTTGAATTTAAAAAAACAATGGATCAGGGATTCCGGTTCTTTTCATTGGCAAATTCCAACTTTAAAATATGGAGAGGTCGCCACATCGCAAGTATAGAGGACCTAAAAACGCAAGTCGAGATTTTTAAAAAATCTCATCCTGATAATATTAACGAGCTGCAAATACTTTGGGAGTTAATGATAAAATCAGGTATTTGTCTGGACATTGATATTAACGAAACGAATGTTGATGGGAAATCAGTATACTTTATCGAAAAACCCAACGTCGCATTCTGTTTCACCGACATCACAGATTCTATTGTTAAAGAATTGATTGCTTTTAAACCTAGCCAATTCATCTGCCTCGATAGCGCCTTCAACAATGAAGATTGCGCAAAGACGAATATTATTTTAAAGCTTCAAGAGAATGACATAGAATTCAAATCAATTTAAGGGGGTAGTAAAAAATGATTCTAACACCTGTTTCAGTAGATTGCCAAGTTCCTCCAAACTCAAGATACTCCAGTAGGATATTTAATATCATTCGCTGCGAGCTTAGGAAAGACTCCGATGAATATACTGATATTCTTACTAGATCTGAGCACCTTGCCCATCTTGTTAGTGCCGGAGCTGCGAATAATTCCCAATACGCACGAACGCTTCAAAGAAGAAGAGTCGATTCCTTTGGTGGGCTATGTGCTGAATCAGGATGGGAACAATACATTAATTCCTGCTTCAACAATATTGCATCACCCACACCATTTACAGCTGCCTCAGTTCAAATAGACATTGCATTAAGTCAAGGTCAAAAAATTGAGGTTCGTTCTTCATTTCCTCGTAATGGGGTGAAGTTTGCTGTGTGTAATTCTGGTGCTAATTTCAAAAATATTGGACCCTATTCAAATAGCATTAAGCCTGGTGAAATACAGAAAAACATGTATTTGGCAGTTCTTTTTGACACACCCAAAGTAGAATTGCTTACGTCCGATACTGTTACTCTATCTTTGGTTGGCGGTTCGACCTGGAACATGATGGTTAACCAAGGGGTGAATGTGACTTTAACGCCTTGGGATGATGATTCTTTCGCAGTACGTAGTAGCTATAGAGTAGTCTATTTAAATAGTGCTTTGGATTCGTCTCAAGTCATTGCCGCAATCGAGCAAATGGGATATCAAAGACAGTAATTATGAAATTTTTATTTGATAAGAACCAAAACTATCAGCTTAATGCAATTCAATCTGTCGTCAAACTACTTGATGGACAGGCTATGAGTAATTCAGCTTTTGAGTTCTCTGTGGCTGATACAGATAGTAGCAGTATCCAGTTTACAGAGGTTGGTGTGGGCAATAATCTTGTCCTGAGGGAGGAAGAATTGCTAGCCAACCTCACAAAAGTACAGATAGAAAACGGATTGCAGGAAAATGAAAGATCAGCATCTTTAGAAAAACTCTGGTACAATGAGGATCCATCAATAAAGGGAATTGTTGATGGAAAAACTATCATTACTGATTTTCCAAACTACTCAATTGAAATGGAAACCGGAACGGGTAAAACATATGTGTATCTGCGTTCCATTTATGAGTTAAATAAGGTCTATGGCTTTAAAAAGTACTTAATTGTTGTACCTTCAGTGGCAATAAGAGAAGGCGTGATTAAAAGCCTTCAAATTACATTGGACCATTTTAAGGAAATCTACGACAATCAACCAGCTGAGTACACGGTCTACGATTCAGGTCGGCTAACCGACCTGGGCAATTATGCTAAAAGCAATGCCATTCAAATCTTGGTTATTAACATTGATTCCTTTGCTAAAGACGCCAATGTCATTAATCAAGTCCGAGAATCGGGAATTAGACCGATAGAGTATATTCAAAAATCCAATCCAATCGTGATTATTGATGAACCTCAGAATATGGAAACCGATATTCGAAAGAGGGCTATTGATAAACTCAATCCCCTATTCACCCTCAGATATTCCGCCACACATAGAAATCTTTACAATCTTATTTACAAACTAGATCCTGTAAAAGCTTATGACTTGGGTTTGGTGAAGCAACTTGAAGTAGATTCAGTTGTTTCAAGAAATGATAACTCTGGGGCTTTCATTAGCGTGGATTCGTTCCGGATTGCTAAGAAATCTATCACAGCAAAAATATCTATCTTTGTTAATGAGAAGGGCGGAGTTCAGAAAAAGCAAGTATCTGCCAAGGTTGGCGACGACCTCTATGCGCTCTCAAAGGGCTGGGACTCATACGAACATGGTTACGTAATTAATGAATTTGATGCGGATAATCAATTCATTGAATTTTCAGGGGGGCAAATAGTTTACCGAGGGCAAGCGATAGGAGGTCTTACAGATCAAATCCTCAGAGAAATGATTGATGCCACGTTAGAAAATCATTTCAGGAAGGAAAACGAATTACAGGGCAAAGGTATCAAAGTTCTTTCTATCTTTTTTATTGATAGAGTTTCCAACTATAGGAAGTACGATGAAACAGGCAATCCAGTGAAGGGAAAATATGCTGAGTGGTTTGAAGAAAGCTATGCCAAGTGGCAAAGCATGCCAGCCTACAAAGGGTTGTTATGTTTCGATAAAAAGGAGGTCCATGATGGATATTTCAGCCAGGACAAAACAGGAAAATACAAGGACTCCAAAGAAACTAGATCTACCAAGGCAGATGATGATACATTCAATCTCATAATGCGTGACAAGGAAAGGCTCCTAGATGAACGGGTTCCGCTTCGGTTCATTTTCAGTCACTCCGCTTTGCGTGAGGGCTGGGATAATCCAAATGTATTCCAAATATGTACACTCAATGAAACCAAGTCAGATATAAAAAAAAGGCAGGAAATAGGTAGAGGTCTCCGCTTATGTGTTGACCAAACGGGTGCCAGAAATCTTGACCGGGCAATCAATCGGCTCACTGTAATTGCCAATGAATCCTATGAGTTGTTTTCCAAAGCACTTCAAAAAGAAATTGAGGATGACTGCGGAGTGAAGTTTGAAGGTCGAATTAAAAACGCCAGAGAAAGGGCCAAGGTTCAACTTAAAAACAAATGGATGGAAGATTCCCTCTTCATAGATCTCTGGGATAAAATTAGGTCCAAAACAGAGTACAGAGTTGATTACAACACTGTCGATCTTATCGATGATTGCGTAGATGCGCTTAAAAACATGCCTCCTATTGAAAAGCCTGTGATCTATCGTGAAAAGAATGTCGCAAAATTTGTTAGAGATAACAATGGCAAACTCATTGAGTTGGGTGGAGAGCAAAAAGGTTCAAAGGAAAAGTTGGTGAAAGACACTAACTATGAAATTCCCGATTTTGTAGCTTACATCCAATCAAAGACTGAGCTTACCCGAAATACCATCACGCAAATTGTCATGAAATCAAATCGCCTAAGTGAAATATTTTACAACCCTCAGCTTTTCATGGAAAACGTTGTGCGGGTTATAAAACACGAGTTTGACCGCATCAAAATAAAAGGTATCAGGTACGAGAGGATTGCCGGGCAAGTTTACGAAATGAAGTTATTTGAGGCAGCAGAAATCGAGCAATATCTCGAAAACCTCATCAAAGTAAAAAAACAGGCTAAAACTCTTTATAACTATGTAGCGATTGATTCCCTCAGTTCACCGGAGCGCAAGTTTGCTGAAGATTGCGAAAACAGGAATGATATTCTTTTCTATGTGAAACTACCAAGAATTTTTGTAGTGAAAACACCAATTGGCCCGTATAACCCTGACTGGGCTTTGATAAAGAAGGAGGCTGGAGAAGAGACCAATATCTATTTCGTGGCAGAAACCAAAGACCCGAAAGCGGCCAAAGACCACACTTTGCTGAGAGATAGTGAGAGGTTAAAAATAGCTTGTGCAGAGAAGCACTTTGAAGTGATAGACCATGTCAATTATCGTGTCGTCGGCTCAGTGAGTGATCTGCATGTATAAAGCTTGACTGGATTATAAAAGCCAACAGGGGTTCTGCTTCTGGGTGGGCATCAACGAAAAAACTTTCATAAATTAATATGACAAGTAGCTGAAATTGGCAACAATCACACTATACAAAAAATCTAAGCGTCAGCCATGCTACCGTTTATCATATCGGGATCCAGTTACCGGTAAGTGGCGAATGAAGCTATTGCATACCACAAAGGAACAGGCAGACGAGATCAGAAAGAAGGTTGAAGCTGAGTTTGTTTGGTACCAGGCGAATCCTGAGAAAATCCCTGGGGATCGGGCCGAAAACATTACCGTTCGAGCGGCGAGGGACGCATTTATCAAATCAAAGCAAGGGACTGTGAAGTATTTAACGGTGAAACGCTATGAAGTAGCCCTCGATAATTTTGAGCTTTATTATAGCGATTACGTGAAAGCAATAAATCGACAAGTGATCGATGGATACAGATCACATTTACTGACGGATGTCCGGAAGGATAAACGGAAGAGAACTGCAAGAGGCGTGAACGCAGAGCTCCGCCACGTGAAAGCCTACTTGAAGTACTGTAGTGAGAATGGTTGGCTGGAAATGCCAAAAATCACAATGGCCAAGGAACTCCCGATCGAAGTACGCTGGCTGACTAAAGGCCAGGTAAAATCCATCAAAGAGAAGGTCACGATCTTAGGGGAAGGTGAAAGGCAGCTTGTTTTAGACATCATGGACGTGCTCCTCCAGACAGGAGCCAGAGCCAGAGAGATCATAGATGCGAGATGGAGCCAGATTAATCTCTCTCGAAAGCATGTGAAACCAGAAGACAAAGGGAACACAGGCAAACCGCTATATCTTAGCAAGGAATCTGTCCGGATACTGAAACGGTATAAGGATAATAAACCAGGGCCATTTCCTGTTAACCTAGATTGGTTCTACTGGCGATACCAGAAAATGGCCGATGCAGCTGAAATTGAGACAACCGTTCACGACCTTAGAAGGACTTGCGGTGCTTGGCTCATCCAGAGCGGGGTAGATATCTACCAAGTGAGCAAATATTTAAGGCACTCGTCTGTGACCGTCACAGAGAAGCATTATGTTGATATTCTACCCTCAAAACTTGGTGACATTGCTTCAAAAATTGGGTACCATATTGCGAAAAACTTTTAGTATTTTTATACAGTTTACATATCTATTTATTATTATTAATTTTAATTCGGACTCATAATCCGTCGGTTCGGG
>JABMOW010000053.1 GCA_013204025.1 Fidelibacterota bacterium
CTCCCAAGGATATTGAATGACCCAAGGGTTCTCATTTATCCCATCCCCATCAGTATCGATAAATTTATTAGGTAAGATGGTAGTACCGATAGGTTGAGATGCATACCATATCATACCCTGATAACTCACATAATCTCCCTGATTATAAATGATGTTTGGTACGAAAGCAGTAATGTCTAAACCTTGGAAGGAGTATAATAAGTCAAATGCAAGTTTTAAATCCCAAGTTTGAAAAGTCGAATCAGCACCATTTAGTCCAATGCGAAGAGAGTCACTAGATAAAACAATACCTTCGTTTCTAGTCCAATTGCAATCTTTATAACCAGTATTTGTTGTATCTGATCCAGCGTCACCTCCAAATAATCCCTTGTCATTCAATGTCATTCCAACATCTTTACCAGTTGTCAGATTGATTACCCTGAACGGTAAATAAACAGAACGATTATCTACACAGGGATTATCAACTGGATACACTCCGGCTGCTTCCGTGATTCCATGATCAGAGAATTCAATTTTATAATCAAAATTAAGTCGGTAAGGGTACTGATCATCCTTAGGGGTAAACTCGAGAAAAATGGCAGTTTCTGATAAGTTATTAATAGCATGATATTCTATGCTTGATATTGGGTCAAAATCATCTGGAGCATCTTGCAAAGAATTTGGCATATTGTCAAATCTTAGCCTAATGCCATCTGAAAAGTCACTCCAATTATTAATATAATCCTCATAATCGGAATTTATTATTGGATACTCCAGCATGTAATTGGGTAAATAAAGAATATCATTATCCAAAAATGTGCCAGGTAGATCCATAAAATAGTCAAGACTATCGGAAGGCAAAGAGTCGACGGGAATACCCTGTGAATGAACCGGAGCTTGTTCTATCTTATCATTTATTTCATAGACATACAGTACCGGGTGTTCGGTTCTTAAACCAAAATAAGTGTCTGGATTTCCAATATCGGTTTGGATTTCTAACCTGATCAATTTATCTGAAAGGTCCTGTTCATTAACAATCGTATAGTATTTTTCGTAATTCCCTGATGTACCCTCATTAGGTATGATGAATTCCCTGGTATTCGTAACATCAGGAAAAGTAATGTTACTAGCATGATATCCCGGTATTACCGTGACAAAGTTTGGATCATAGATCGTTGTACCTTTAGATGTTTCAATACTGGGATATCCCCATGGTGTTGACCAGTGATCAGGATTTGAACTTGAGTCCGTTGTGTCTGGTGTAAAAGTCCCGTCGCCATTATCATTCCACGTGATAGAATAATCTGCTTCCACGCCCATATCATAGGAGGTGACTGAATACGTGTATTTGATACCATCAATCACATTTGTGTCTACGTATGTGTGTGACAAACCAGTATTGTTACCGAGATATATCCATGGAGCCAATGAATCTATACCTGCCACACTGATTCCTCTCCAATCCTCGGATGTGCAATCGTCGTCATTTGAATAAACGCAATGGGTAATGTCTTGGTTTTCAGTCAGATCATATTGAGCTAGAGGGTGCCACCCAACATGGATACCATCGTAATCATAAATTTTATCTTCAGGATCACCCCATGTCAGTCCACCATTTGTACTTTTATAGACCCTATATCCCTCAAAATCAGAATAACCTGTGACTACATCCTTAGAGTCTTCAGCAGCATCCTCCCAATTTATTACGACTTTATTATGGTCAACGGCGGCAAATACCTTTGGGGTTGCTGGTGGAGTATAACCCTGATAATGAGAATTATACATGATTTGACCAAATTTGGCATTCTTTATAATATCGTTCTGATTCTGACCAAAAATAACAGTAAAGGAAAAAGGAACTTCCTCACCCACATCCAAATCAAAAGGACCGCAGCTCATGATAAGTACACAATCCAATCCATTGTTTGGTTCAGATCCTTCAATGAATTCGGAAGTCAACATTAATCCATCAATAGAGTCAAAATGCGGATTTAACTCATTATCAGCATCCGTGTCAGGGTATTGTGTATGAAAAAACCATTGTTTTTCATCCAAGCTGAGATTGGTAGTATCACCTGACATCAATTTAAATTGTATTTCTTCCTTGTTTGATGCTTGTGCTCTTCCCTTCTCACCGGCACAACAGTTTCCATCGCTTTCACGCTCAACAACGCCTGGCCGGTTATACCAATCAAACCAGTGCCAGTCTGTCATTTTTAAGGGTTCACCAGGATAAATTTCTGGGATACCGTCAAGATCCAAATCAACAGTGGAGGTCGCCAACGGAGAATCTAATAATTGAACACCAACGATACCAATATCGGTTACCCCATTACTATTCATGTCATAGTCATATATCATTGCCATACTGATGAGCAGAGAATCATCCTGTACTTTAAATCTCTCAAAGTAATATTCCATAAAATCGTCGGCATTAGAGTGAACGCCAAAGTTGCCATTCAGATCTGCAGAAACAGCGTCTGCATCAAAATAAAATCCAAGAAAAACGTTTTTGTAGTTGAATCCTTTGCCGCGGTTTAGTTTAGTGCCATCCGGCATGATCATCCCCTCACCACCAATGGGATTACCCGCATTGTCTTTTACAGGTATTTCTGCGCCACTGGCATCTCGTTCAAATGCATTAAAATCACCACTCTCATTTCTGACTTTAACTGTCACAAAAAGAATGTCTTCTGCATAATTCACTCCGTATGAATGAGCTTCTGCCATCACCCTGAGTCCCATTGGATAACCAGTTTGATTGTACTCTGTATTTGTGGAATTTACGCGATTCCCACGATGCGCCCAGCGATCGTCAAATTCCATGTACACATCATTATCAGATATAAATCTGCCAGGGACATCTTTCCAACAATCAGGGTCTTTTCGTGATCCATTACAACCTGGTAAATCCGGATCAAAATCTTCTGCCCACCAACCCGGCCAATATGGCTCGTCCTCGCCTGTATCCTCATTAAATCGTTTAGGCCAAGTTTGAGAATAACTACTGTGTGCAAGTAGTGGATAAGGATCGTCGGGATCGGTAAGAGGGACGCCATAAATTTCCACATCACCGAAAATATCACCAGCCGTAACTTCCGTATCGTGAGTATTAATCCGAGCTTTATTTGCAGCATTCCAATCTGTATTCGTACTTGGACTCCATCGGGTGAACCAAGATTCATTTACATTCGCTCCATAGTATTCATATTCATCGTCTTCTGTCCACTCTTCTCCATCCGGACCATAATCGTATTTGTCATATTCATCAGTTCTGAGGTCCAACTTTGGTCGATATGCCCAAGGATACACAAGTCCGATTCCCATTTTCTCACCCGGATTTCCATACGCATCAGAATTATTTGGATTAACACCATCCTCCAGACTAATGAATATTTTACTAGTATTTGTAATTCCCCATTGATTTTTAAAAGACACCAAGGGAATATCATCAATTCTATTTCCAACTACGCCACGCTCTGCTATATCTTCAAACAGGATCGTCACAAAGTTGGTATCTCCTCCCTCGTACCAAGCATAATATGCATCTTCAGAACACCATACTACATAATTTGGCGCTTCTAAACATATATACCAATCATAATTGGAAGCATAATCTTTCCCGGCTACACCCGAAGTAAAAGAGACATGTGGAAGATATGTATAACTCCCCCACAATCCGGACGGATGACCTGAATATCCACTACTGGTATAATCTCCCCATTGAATGAAATTGCCATAATTGAACACGGCACTTTTCACTTTGCCCTGGATAAGATACCCTTTCGCTCTATCGTTCATGGGGTTTGTAGGAAACGGGTAGTCTCCAACCTTTGCCAACCCATTGGAACCGGCATCAAAATTCTCTTCAACCCCTAAAATTGTTATTGGTTCACCGGATAATAATATTGCCGAAATGAAGACAATGCTGAATAATATTCTTTTCACTTGGTTATCCATATTTACGATTAACTAAAATCTATTTGTACAAAGAAATTGATCTCACGAGGAGAGTTAAAAAACCATGGCATATCATAGTATGATCCGGACTTATCATGCTCGTCATCTGGAAGTCCAACATCCTTAAGATAATACTCACCTGGATTATCCGGTTCACCTGTCAGAGGCCAAATATCGATGGCGTTTTTAATATCAAACAGATTAAATACATTTAAGCCTAACGCCAGTCTATAATTTGAGATTTGAACATATTTTGAAAAAGATAAATTGATGTTTTTATAAGCAGGCGCTCTTTTAGTGTATTTATTTTTCAGATCAGCCTCAGGCTTGTCACCATTCCAGATCATAGGGGTATACGGTGCACCGGATTGATAGAAGCCTGTTAAACTGGTGTTTATATTGTATGGTAATCGAGTGTATAATGTCAAAGTCAGATCATGGGTTCTGTCAAATGGCATTAGAAATTCTTGCGAAGGTGCATCTCGTGCCTCACTTCCTATTGCTGCCCAATCATATTCACTATTTGCTTTGGCAACGGAATACGTGTACTGGAGCAGTGTATTAATCAACATTCCTCGGTTTTCAAGCGTAAAATCAAATCCCTTAGCGCTTCCATAATCCCCATTTGAGAAAACTTCATATGAGTAAACGCCACTACGATAGGATTTTGTCGTTGACAGCTGGTCCATATCTCTTACCCAACCGGCAAGCTGAAAAGCCCAATTTCGGTTTACCTGAATATTAAAACCGAATTCATACTGCTGTGTCCTGGAAGCATTCATTGTGGCATTTCCCAGCACTCCTTCGCTTTCTTCAAATAACGTTTCAGGGTCCTCAAGTCGATTTGTATTTAAATATACGTTTTGATAAATTGGTGTTTGATAATATATTCCATAATTAAAAGTAAATGTTGCCTGATCTGTGATCACATGTGAGAAACCAAGGCGTGGACTGATTTTTGAAAACCAGTTTGCGTCAGTGAAAAGTACTCTCTGATGGGCAAACCCGGGTGATGAAGAAACTGCTTCACTTGGGTCCCTTTTACCATTTTCATTCAGATCGGCATAGTACCAAGGTAAGTTGGGAGATGTATTACCGAGAGTATCGGCCCATATTTGAGTATTATAATTCACCATGTCAACACGAATACCAGCATTGATAACCATCCATGGAACTTCATAAATATTTTGAATATAAAGAGATAATTCTTCAGGTTCTCTGAAGTCATCCCATTTACTGTTCTTATTAGCGTCCTCGAAGGATTCGCCTTCATCCCATTTATGGTTGCCTTCTCCCACATCAGGTCCCGGATAATCCGCGTCAGGTGGCAATAGACCATCAGGGCCAGTATCTAAAAAAAACTCCGCAAAACTTTGAGTGAATGCTGCGCTCCCCTCCCAGGGATTTTTCACTTCAAAAAAGTTTAAACTGTGCAGTTTATAATCAAATCCAGTTCGAATTTTCCATAAATCTGTGACTTGGGAAGTTGCATCGATTCTAAACTCATTGGTGACAGCACTGGATGTACCATAAAATCGGTCATTTCCACCAAATGCACTATTCTCATTCCACCCATAGTAATAATTTGATGAAAACCATTGAATCCAGGATTGATTAAATTCATCAGGAAAAGGACCGTAATGGTCAATATATGGATCCAAAAAATTTTGGGTCCTATCGAAATTATAATCCAGAAATGGAGTATAATCCTCATACATTTCTGGTGTCAGCCAATAACTGTTATCCCGATATTTTGAACTCCCTGTACTTTCTGGACCATTCCAAACTCCATCCATTACGCCTGAATTAGAGCCATCATCAAAAGGCTCCCCCTGATCCCAAACGCTGTTATGATTCACATCAGTGAAGTTTTCAGCGGCTTCCCAATTGTACTCTCCTGGTTTTGCTCCATAATACCACCCTGTTCTCTCATCTCTCATTGTATAGAAGACGGTATCCCCATTTTCTGATAACATATACGGGACAATGCTTGCATCATAAGGATCAGAAGAACTTTGACCAGGTCCGGCAGGATTTCTCCATTCAAACCAGTCCGGATACCCATCACTGTCGCTATCTTCCCATCGAACGCCTTGAAACTGGTCTTGTACAAAATGGGACGCTCTTACCGTATAAAATGTCCGGCTGGTCAAAGAATGGTTAAATTCGATCGTATATCTGTCTGTGTCTCTGAATAGCTCGTTTTGACCTTCGTCCCAATAAAGATATCTTTGATTGAATCCTTTACGGTGTGCACCAACAGTCCAGTATGAGAGGTTGAATCTCATCTTTGCTGTGGGGCTGTATGATAGTTTTCCAAACACATCCCATGTTTTGTCAAACCCAAATCCTCTGAAGCCTTTCACATTATCCCATGGTTGCGCCAGGTTTTCCATATTTTGTTGGTTCATCGGATCATTCTCTTCATAGACAATATCATCAAATTTGTACACTCGGTAATTGTCTTTGTTCGTATATTGTCCGGAAACCCAGTAATACAGTTTGTTTACTCCCGGGATTTTCCCACCAAAACCCACAACATAATCATCATATCCTCTGAGCTCATCATACCTGGATCCCAATAATTCTCCCATCATACTGGTTTCATGTCGGAACTTAATGGAGAAATTATCTGTTCCAGAGTTCGTATGCATATTAGACACAGCAGACATAGCATCACCATATTCGGCGTTAAATCCACCGGGCTGCCAGTCAAATTCTTTTACTGCGAATAAGTTTAATCGCGTCCCATTTCCGATACCGCCAAAAATAGGATTCCGGATATACAGGCCGTCGATCATGTATGCAATTTCACCGGCTCGTCCACCACGAACATGGATTTCTTCCAAACCCCGTTCTTCATGATCAGGGATTCCTTGTGTCCGGCTTTCCACCTTGACCACACCGGATTGAAGCAAATATAATTCAGTAATATCCCGAATCGGCAGCGCTTCAATGGCTTCTTTGCTGACGGTAATATTCTTTGCAGTCTCTCCTTTTTCAATCAAGTCTTTCCGTCCTGAGACCACAACGGTTTTACCTTCAATGGCTTCTTGTGGAAGAGAGAAATTAAGCCACAGGGTTTTGTCCATCATGACATCTACATTGGACATGATCTGTCTTTGATAACCCATCATGCCAACCGTTATATCATATGTACCTACCGGTATATTCAAGATGATGTAACTTCCCTGAAGGTCTGCCATCGTCCCCAACGAGAGTGACTCGATGTACACTTGGGCGCCCGGCAAAGGAACTCCCTCCAAATCGGTTACCTTACCTCGTATGGTTCCGTCAGTACCTGCGATCAGCAAAATATTTACAATGAATACTGTAAGAATAAGTCTTATGAGATGTTTTTTCATTACCTGCACCTAATTAATCATTGTTCGATGGTAAACTAATTCTCTGGAAACCGGCTGTACGTTTGATCTGATATGGATCATATTCCAATTCTCC
>JABMOW010000054.1 GCA_013204025.1 Fidelibacterota bacterium
AACTTAATAGCTGCTCAGTTTTATTTAACACGGTTCATTAAACAATTTAAAGAAAGTGATAGAAAAATTTATCTCTTAATACTTACACACCTTTACCCTGGCTATTTCAAAAATTTCTACTTCTCTAAACAAAAAGTTTATTACCTAGAAGGACCCCAAAGCTCTCCTGATCGAAAAGTTGAGAAAATTATAATTAACAGAGATGACCCATTAATTAAAGATGAAATTAGCAACAAGTTTTTACATCACAACCCAATGTCAATTTCCCTTATGTCTGAATTCCAACAACTTCAATTAGACTCATCACTTTCAGATTCTTCAGCATTCAACCAATATATTGAAGGTGAATTTGACAATTATCTAAATCACCAGAATTTTGATCCAATTTCAGTCTGCTGTGCAATAAGGTGTAAAATTGAAAAATTAGCATTTAATCAACTAAATCCTCCCGATCAGATCCAATTTCTTGATAAAAAGAACACCATTAAGAAATTGGTTTTTGCAGTTGAAAGCGGCGCCGTTGTTCCTGAAATACATTTCCTTCTCGGAATATTACATAATTCACACCTTCATATGAGAGAATCTGTAGATAACTTCACACCAATTCTTTCTAAATTGAATAATATTACTATCAGAAAGATGATTGAATCACTTTAGTATTAAACTATGAGGGCATGGAATGTAAAAATAGATGAAATGTTTTTTAAGGTGGTGTAGACAAAGCTCAAATATTGAAAGCTTTTAGACCTCATATATTTTTCGATGATCATGAAGTACCTGCCAAGACAGCCTCAATAGTTGTCTCTGCTGTAAGCAGTACCAACTGTAATGACAAAAAAAGTTAAAATAAATCCAAATCAGGTATCTTTATTAGATAAAGAGACAAACATTGAAGTTCAGAAAAATTAATACCTAACACACACCGCCTACGTCCCGATCAGCCAGGACTACATCGGGTAAACTAAGGGCGTGAAACGCAGGTGTCACGAATCTTAAATTTTGATAGGAAATAAGTATGAACATAAAACTCATAATATTATGCGTAGTAATGTTTCTCGTTTGGAGCTGCGATTCGGACTGTGATGAAAATCCTCAAATAACCCTGCAGACCGATCTTGAAAATTATTCAATTGGTGAAAACGTCCAGTTGACGTTATCAAACGGACTTGCCAATACGCTCAAGCTAGACATATGTTGCTTTATCCCAGACTATCAGTTACAGACGCTAGTGAACGAAGGGTGGACACCGGCAAATGATTGCTCGATCTTTTGCTTTTTTCCCTACATCCCCATGAGCTCTGGAGAAACCCGATTGGATACGATGATTATGAATGAGCCTGGTTATCAGCGGTTCTTGCTTCGGTACCAAATACCGGGGGTTGCTCAGCTGGATTCAATTATCTCGAATCCGTTTTGGGTAGATTGATTTGAGAAGATATAAATGAGGTTACTGGTTAAAAAATGGGTTCTTTCAATAATTTTTATTTTATTATGTGCATTTACATTTCCTGATTTAGTCACATTTAGGCAACCAGTGAGCCCACTCAAGTTGTATGGTAATACACTTGGAAAAATCAATATGATAGATCAGCAACTTCAACAATTTAGTCACGATATAGGAACATTCCCTGAAACACTAGAATATTTATATTCAAATTACAATAACAAATACCAGAATTGGAAAAGGCCATAT
Organism: Fidelibacterota bacterium; assembly: GCA_013204025.1. Classification (GTDB taxonomy): domain Bacteria; phylum Fidelibacterota; class Marinisomatia; order SCGC-AAA003-L08; family JACNLC01; genus JABMOW01. The sequence continues at coordinate 1,694 of JABMOW010000054.1, forward strand.
TATAAGAATGAAGATTATGTGTTAGATAATTGGCGGAATCGGTTGGTTTATCATTTTCCTAGCAGAATTTCGACGAAAGCGTACGATTTATACTCAATGGGAAGGAATGGAAAGGATGATAACGGTGGAAAAGATGATATTACTTGGTATACAAATATAAATGATAAATATTATCGCGTATATGGGGTAATTCCTCACTTCAAAGGCAGTATTAAGATAATTCTAATCCCACACATATTATTTTTTGCTTTTTTTCTTGCAAAATTTCTGAATCCAAAGTTTATAAGTAGTACTGACCTAAGATTGAATTATATCGCATTCATAAATTATTTTTTATGGAATTTTGCCAAAATATTTGAGTTTATTAATGGATTAATTATTATTACTTATATAATTTCAATAATTCTAGTTTTCACTTCACTAATAGTGTATAAATCTACTAAAATCACTAATAGGAATCGGTTTAATTTTATTTTTTGGAACATCGTGTGGACTACATTCACGCTCTTCATAATTTATAATTTCTCTTTTCCGAAATTTTATTGAGTAATGTCATAATCTGGCAAGATTGTATAATTGGATAATTGGATAAAACTGCGTATAATCTGTTTTTGCCATGCGGATATTATTTTTGAATTTATTTTATAGTTATTATATAATTATTATTAAATTTTATGTGTGTTTGTCATTCTCTAAATTTTTAGTATGAGTCTAATGAGGGATGAAAGTAAACAAATATGAACATTATACCAACGATTTTTCTCCAGAATCAACTTCCGGAAACAGTCAGATACGATCCGGTATTTTCGAATCCATTCTGGGTAGTGTAAATTAATCCAAATTTATGGAGATCAATTCAATGTCAATTACACATAAAAGGCTGGGAAAGCATGGTGTTTTAGTAAGCAATCTGTGCCTGGGAACCATGAATTTCGGTTGGCACACAACAGAAAAAGACAGTTTCGCCATTATGGATCGCGCACTAGAATTGGGGATTAATTTCTTCGATACGGCTGATGTTTATGGCTGGTCTGTCGAACACGGACACACGGAAGAAATCATGGGACGTTGGTTTGCCCAGGGCGGTGGGCGTCGAAATGCAGTCGTATTGGCTACTAAAGTTTATAATCCCGTCGATCGAAAAGCGAATTTACCTGAGGTCAACAGTGATGGACGAAGCCTGAGTGCGTATAAAATCCGTAAGCATTGTGAGGGCAGTTTGAAGCGGTTGCAAACCGATTGGATTGACCTATATCAGATGCACCATGTGGATCGTGAATGTCCCTGGGACGAAGTCTTACAAAGTTTTGACACTTTGGTCAAACAGGGAAAGATCGTCTACATGGGCTCCAGTAATTTTGCCGGATGGGATATTGCTACCGCTTGTCAGGAGGCTTCAAAACGTGGCATGATGGGATTGGTGAGTGAACAGAGCATTTATCATCTTGACAATCGGATGATCGAACTGGAAGTTATCCCTGCATGTGAACATTACGGACTGGGACTTATCCCCTGGAGTCCATTGGGTGGCGGACTATTGGGTGGTGCCCTTGAGAAATTTGAAGCAGGCAGAAGAATGGATGAAAATTTTGTAATCCAGGTTGAAAAGAAACGACCACAGTTAGAAAAATATGAAAAACTTTGCAGAGATATCGGTCATCCACCGGGTGAAGTGGCACTGGCTTGGCTGTTCCACAATCCGGTAGTAACTGCTCCTATCATCGGGCCACGCACTATTGATCAGCTTGAAAGCGCGGTCCGTGCCGCCAGCATTCAACTTGACGAAGACACACTGAACAAACTGGATGAGATTTTTCCAGGGCCGGGTGGTGAAGCACCCAACGCATATGCATGGTAAAACGCAGCTCAATCCATCATGAATCCAAACCACTTTTGATAGAGAGGAATGAAACGCTGATGATTTTCGGTAAAGCTTGGTCAAACCGTTTGATTACAAATTTTCATATGATGAAAACCAAATTAGTACTAGTCATAATTATTGGATTTTTCCTTTATCCAAATTTGATTCATTCGGAACCCAATCATAATGAATCTAATGGTTATCTTCAATATGCGGATGGTACAATGAATTATGGATTGGTAAAATACGTTAATCATTTCCCAATTCATCCTTACGTAACCTTGAATGACAGTTCAATTCATTATCTAATAACAGGTATGAAATTCGTGAATGATGATGGTCATTTTGAAGTAGCAAAAATGAATAATTATGATATCCCTTTTGCCGTGAAATTAGTCGAAACAGGAAAGATTCGATTATTTACGGAGTATGATATCAGTAATCCACAATATTATTCAATAAACGATGAACAAGTAAAAGCAATCACGGTTAATAACTTGCAAAATAGTTTCAAACAGGTTTCATTTGAATCGAAAAATTTAAAGAAATCCAGGCATTTCGATGAAATTGGGGCAGGATTAATATTGTTCGGTGCTGCTACATTTTTTTATGGTTTACAAAAATACGCTGAAGAGGAGAATCCCACAATTAGTGGTATTGGCGGATTGATTATTTTTTCAAGCACCATTCCGTTTTCCATAAGATATAATTATCTCCACAGAGCAGTGAGAGAGTTTCAGAATTCATATTAATCGGATGATTAAATTCTCTAAACTGTAATGATGCCTGTAGCATACGAGAAGTACAACCAAATAATTGTACTTGGGATGTCTTACTTCAGTTCAACTCTGTAAAGAAGATTTGGTCATTTCCGGTCAGGTAGTAGATAAACAATCCCAATAAATGGTAAAGGTTGTGAGTTATTATCACTAAGAACCGTATCCTGGATCAATGGGATATCAATGCCAAGAGTTATTCCTAACCTTGCTTGAAATAAGATTATTTTAGCAGATGATCTAAAATAAATATTTTTCAGTGTAAAACCTTTCGATGTTGTGGAATTATTATCTTCAATCTGATAATATGTTGGTGCAAAAATCAATGATGTATTAAGCGGAATTTCACCAATCTGACTCCTTATTCCAACACCCTGTCCCACACCAATAAATGTGAAAGAATGGTCATCAAAATACCTCGAAGCTAACGATTGCGATATAAATACATTCTCTGATAAAATCAAATTTGGATATTTTCTAAAAGAAAATTCAAACTGAAAATCAACATTGTCACTCTTTGATTTCTTTGTTGTAAACTGAAATCCACTATGAAAGAACTTTGGATTATCCACTCTAATCAAATGTGGATAAAAAGCTTTGGACAAATCAACAAAATAATCGCCACCCCTGTTAACTATCTGAAAATTATCAATTCCCTGTTCTTTAATTCCATTAATGATTTTTTCGTCATGAGTGATTAAGGAATCAACGATGTTTAAATAGATTGTAGTATCACCCGTACAGTACAAGGTTCTGTATTTGATATCTTCGATAATAGTTTCGACGGTACCGATGTTCATGTAAATAGTGCTTTTTGTTGGGGATCCAAAGGTCATCGAGAAGAGGACTATAAAAAGGAGAATATGGATTAATTTATATTGTTGTTTTTTCATGGTTGTCTAATTCATCTTCATTTCATTTTGTCCGACCATCAATTAACGGTTACAATTACTGAAATGTCACTCAATCAATTTATTCAGAATGTGACAAATTGTGCAATATAAATATACAGTCAAATCGAATGAGCGAATTCCTGTAAATATTTCTGGCACAGGACCATCATAACAATTGAGATTATTGCTAGTTAGAACGTGCCAGAAACCTATTATTCTTAACCCTCTATTATCAAATTAATAATAATTATAATATCTAGTATATTATTAACATTATCGCCATTCAGGTCCCCACAAACTTCAAATAGCAATGGAGTTCCGTATACGATGTAATTGACCAACGCGACGATATCAAGTACATTAATAGCTCCATCGCTGTTCACATCTCCTAACATTTCGCATGCACACGGTTCTTCGCAACACTCATCCAGTTCGACCCAACCGGCATAAATCCGAATTTTTTGTGAGCACCAGTCCTGCGCTTGAAAAATGATATTCACACGGGTGTCAGTTGCCCCTGTTCCTGCGTGAGCCGTGATTTCATCGGGTCGGTTCAAAGTTTCACCATCGGGACACATCCATTCTTCAGTACATATCAGATCATCATTTTCATCATAAAAGCAGTCCGGAATGGTGTTAGTTGCATTGTATGGACACCACCATGTTTGACCACCATCTTCAGATTTTACCACAAATATTTCTTCATTCCACTGAGGATAGCCGAGGAAATCGTCACATACATCATCTGGTGTACCATTTTCCTCAAGGGTCACACTTTCTCCCGGATCCGGTCCGGATATGACTGCGTACATCACATCATCGTTTTCTTCACTGATCGCCAATGACGGAAATACAATCTTCCAATATGATTCACCTCCCTGATTATCCCATTTAAACATCTCACTCATATCCATAACCTTTGAATAATTCCAACCAGTTGAGGTTTGAGGAGCACCGGGATTCACCAGATAATCTTTATCGATGGTAAAATGGTAAATGGAGTTTGCAGTATGACTTGTCCACACTCCGTCAGAATCCGAAGCGATGAGACCCACCAGAAAATGCGGGTCACCATCCGTATCAACTCTGATGTCAAAACCATAGGATGCAAATGGTTGAGTGGCAAGTACATGTCCATCTTCGAGACATACCCATTCCCATAAAAGGTCAAAGTTCCCATTTGCTATCATATCCTCAAATGTTTCATCAGGAATATAATAATAATTTGATCCACCCTGACCACCGGACCATGTTACGCCATAGTCTTCAGTTTTCTTAAAAATAAGTGTGTGATGATTTGCAAAAGAGCTACCGCCGGTATCTCCATTAAGAAAATATGCAGATACAGCAACATATCCAACTCCATAATTATTTACATCGATAATCCCATTTGAAGTATAAGAGCTTGACGCATCTCCGCTGATAAGATCATTGGTTTCGTCAATGATCATCGTTTCACTTCCAAAAATGATGGTGCCGTCAAAATAGGCTTCACTGTGAAATAACCATATATTATCTCTGCTCCAATCATTTGAAACCACGTTAAAATTGAGTTCGTCATTTACTGCATCGTATGAATAATCCGGAGATAGAATCCAATGGTCTTTATTGGAATTCCATAATGCATCAATGATTTGAGGAGATGACCATGAACCGCCGTCCCAGCCAAACTCATCATATGCATAGTAAGGTTTTCCACCGTACAGGGAATTTCCCTGTGGTCCGGTGTATTCGTTCCAGAATACATAAGGGTATTCCGGCGTTCCCAGGGCACTTGGATATCTCCCTGTACCGAAACCGGGATTTAGGTTTGTATATGTTGTCCAATTTAAACCATTTGAAGAAAATGCGGCACCGATCTGACCGGCGGTACCTGATTCACCAGCCCACTGCCGATACCCAAGCACCCATCCACTGGAAGATACAGATAATGGACGTGTGCTTGAACTTATCATCCCATAACCGTTAACTGATGAATCTACAAGTGTAAATTGAGTAGCATTTCTATTTGTGTATCTGATAATTCTGCCTGGAGCGCCTGTGGCAGAAAGGGAGGGACCAGAAGTGGGCTCGAGAATCTTTACCCGGTCTGCTCTCTCTGGTTGTGATATATTAACAGATTGAGATGCAATAGCAACTGCCATGAGTAATATGAATTGATATTTGATTTTTTTCATTTCTTCTCCAATAATGATAATTTTTAGTTGAAAAACGTTGCTGTTCTTTTAATCACCGATAATCAAGTTCACCACCAATATAATATCCTGAACGTTGATGGTATCATCGTTATTCAGATCACCACAGGGTTCACAGGGTAGTGGATTCGCAAATACGATGAAATTAACCATGCCAACAATATCCATAACATCAACTGATCCATCGGAGTTCACATC
>JABMOW010000055.1 GCA_013204025.1 Fidelibacterota bacterium
CTACAGCGGTAGAATGGGAGTGTGAGGTTAAGACCCTCTTCAGGGAGAATAACCTCGGATGTAAGATGGGGGTGTCAGGGGGGATTGATTGGTTTTTCGAGCAAGAGGAGGAGGGGATTATTCTTGAGGATGATTGTTTGCCCAGTCAAAGCTTTTTCCCCTTCTGTGAAAGAATGCTCGAGAGATATCAACATGACCGTCGAATTTGGATGATTTCAGGTTTTAATCCTCGTTATCCAAGTGTAAAAACAAGTTGCTATTTCTACTCTGAAAATCCAAGTGTTTGGGGCTGGGCAAGTTGGGCTGATCGCTGGAGTTCATACGATGTTCAAATGAACGGATGGCCAGATGTAAAGCTAGTAGAGTATATGGTGGACAAATTCCCGAAATATGTGCATAGGTATTATTTAAAAGCCTTTGATGGCACTAAGAGGGGCAAAACTGATACTTGGGATTATCAATTGTCTTATAAGATCTTTTCCAATCATGGTCTTACTGTTAAACCAAAGGCAAACTTAATTTCCAATCTTGGCGTTGAAGGGGCTCATGCTTCGAAAAAAGATAAAAATCACTTTATAGGGTTAGGAGAAATAATTGATGAACAAGGGTTCAGTATTTGCTGTATGTATCCGGATGTAAAAGAAGATGATTGGTTTTATCGAACTAGATTGCGCTCTCGTTTTAGGATTTTAAAGAGAGTTATCGGTTTTGTGAGGAGAATTTTGAAAGAGGGCATATGATGAATAATTATTTTGTTGCTTTTGCTGATAAAAAGCTTTTTCGGTCATTAGCAAGAATTAAAAGGCAAGCGGAGGCACTTGGGTTTTTTACGAAAGTTTTTGTTTTGGATGATGAGGCACTGCCTCATGAATTCCGTGTAAGGTTTAAAGATAGACTGGTTCAGGGCTCTCGGGGTTTTGGTTATTGGTCGTGGAAGCCGGAAGTTATCAAGCAGACTCTTAATCAAATTGCAGATGGAGATGCGCTGATTTATGTTGACGCAGGATGCCATATTAATAGGTCCGGTTTAAGGCGTTTAAAGGAGTATTTTGACTTACTTCAAGGCGAGAATTCAGGGATATTAGCATTTCAAAGCAAACCGCCGACTAAAGATTCTCCGCTAAAGTGGGATGGAAGAAAGCTATTTGATCAGCCAAATTATCGGTGGATAAAAGGCGATTTATTCAATTATTTTGGGGCGCGAGATGATCGGAGATTTACTCATGCAGAGGCGATTGGTGCAGGTGTGATCTTAGTAAAAAAATGCAGTAATTCTATGTCGATCATAGATGAGTGGTGCTCAATTATAGCGAGTGATTTTTCTTTATTAGATGATACGCCATCCAAAACAGGCAATATAGATGGTTTTATTGAGCATCGACACGATCAGTCGATTTTTTCGCTTTTGTGCTTAAAATATAACATTCCGACATTGTCGGCTTATGAGTATTGGTATCCAAAAGATCTATCTTCGGGTCGTTTGGTGCCAGACTGGGATGCGCTTAAAAGTCTCCCTATTCATGCAAGGCGTGATAAAGATCTGGGCCCGCTAGAAAATTTCAGAAGGAGGCTCAAAAATATAATGTCTCGCCTGTGGCGAATTATTGGGAAATATATGGAGTCCCCGATAAAAAATGATTCTATATGATTGAATACCATTCATTGTGCAGGGTTTGTAATAGTCAGTCACGGTTTATTATGGATGGCAAACTTCTGGACATGAAGGTGGATTATTTCGAATGCCCTGCCTGTGGCTATGTTCAAACTGAAACTCCGTATTGGCTTGATAGGGCATATGCTGAGGCAATCAACAGTTCTGATACCGGTATTATGGCTCGGAACATATCGAATGTTAATGTGGTACTGGCTACTTTAATGAGTATGGGCTGTTATGATGAGAAACTGATTGATTATGCTGGTGGGTATGGATTTCTGGTGCGCTTGCTGAGAGATGCTGGTATTGATGCTCTATGGTATGACCGTTATTGCGAGAATCTCGTGGCTCGTGGATTTGAATATGATACGGGGGGGGGGGGGGGTGA
>JABMOW010000003.1 GCA_013204025.1 Fidelibacterota bacterium
GATTGAGGCATTGCATCACTCCACTCTGCCGAACCTGCACTGAAACCATCAAACCATGTGAACCATCCAACTGGTAGATCAGCATTCGGACCAAAGAAATCGCCAACCCATTCGCCTTCAGTCGCATTGCGGATGAAGAAGTCATCGATGTAACCAGATCCTGTAGCACCATCACCAAACTTAAATTCTGCAGTGATTGCTGTCACTGTAACTGGGAATGACAATGGGAAAGGACTCACTATTTCAACCCAACCTGTGTTCGCTTGATCCTGAGGCACATCCAAAATGAGTGGAGCACCCAAAAGGTCGCCACCATTTTCATCAAGGAAATTAAAGATAACCTGTACTCTTTCATCATCAGTTGCAGGATCTGTATTAACGCCGGTAAGTTTGACCCAGGCGCCCACATTCATCGCTACATTCTGACCAGTAAATACTGACCAGAAACGATACAGGTCTTCACTAATCCAAGATGCAGTACCATCTGCTTCAGGTTTAGTAATTCCAAGTGAATGCATACCTGTCCGATATTCATCCATTGACCAATGTGCATCAGCTGTGGGGGATGTTCCTGCAGTACCGAAATAGTTCGGAGTATCACCTTCGAAACTAGCATTTGGTAAACCGTGGTCATCACCGATGAAAGCATCGGTTTTCATTACGCTAAAGCCATCCCAATAGGTGGTTCCTTGGAAGAAATGCCAATATCTTGCTCGAAGGCTGAATTGTGTAGCATTTTCAGGTGGAGTCATGATTGCCTGATATTGTGTCCAGTCAGCTTGGTCGCCGGCAACAGTAAATCGATAATCAGTTCCGCCGACTTCACCCCATCCGTCTGCTCCCATCGTCCCATCATGCCAAGTTACGGTAAAGCCCATAGCATAACTGGGATCAGTATTTGCAAGTTCTGCCATCCCAAGGGGTAGGTCAGTCTTAACATAGGCTGAGAAAATGAGATCTGATCCGTCGTTTATAAATTCCACTGGATCAGAATTTACGACTAGCTCTGTTTCCTCTACATATTTATCCATCCTCAATGACGTAGTACCAGAATAGGCTTCATTTGACACCTGCCAGCCAGATTGAGGCATCACATCACTCCACTCTGCCGAACCTGCACTGAAACCATCAAACCATGTGAACCATCCGTCAGGTAGATCAGCATTCGGGCCAAAGAAATCACCAACCCATTCGCCTTCAGTCGCATTGCGGATGAAGAAGTCATCGATGTAACCAGATCCAGTTGCACCATCACCAAACTTGAATTCTGCAGTGATTGCTGTAACTGTAACCGGGAATGACAATGGGAAAGGACTCATTATTTCAATCCAACCCGTGTTCGCTTGATCCTGAGGTACATCCATAACGAGTGGAGCGCCCAAAAGGTCGCCACCGTTTTCGTCAAGGAAATTAAAGATCACCTGAACTCTTTCATCATCAGTTGCAGGATCTGTGTTAACACCAGCAAGTTTGACCCAGGCGCCCACATTCATCGCTACATTCTGACCAGTAAATACTGACCAGTAACTATAAAGGTCTTCGCTGACCCAAGATGCAGTCCCATCTGCATTGGCTTTAGTAATCCCAAGTGAATGCATACCTGTCCGATATTCATCCATTGACCAATGTGCATCAGCTGTGGGGGATGTTCCTGCAGTACCGAAATAGTTCGGAGTATCTCCTGCAAATTCACCATTGAGAAGATTATTATCAGCTGCGACAACTTTACTGACCGAGAAATCATCCCAATAGGTCGTACCTTGGAAGAAATGCCAATAACGTGCCCTAAGGCTGAATTGTGTTGCATTTTCAGGCGGTGTCAAAATTGCTTGATATAATGTCCAGTCGGATTGGTCTCCAGCAACAGTAAACCGATAATCAGAGCCACCAACTTCTCCCCATCCATCTGCGCCCATTGTCCCATCATGCCAAGTTACAGTAAAGCCCATGGCATAACTGGGATCAGTATTTGCAAGTTCCGCCATCCCTGCGGGTAGGTCAGTCTTAACATAGGCTGAAAAAAGAAGATCTGACCCGTCATTAAAAAATTCAACCGGGTCTGAATTAATAACAAGTTCTGTTTCTTCAACATACTTATCCATCCGTAAAGATGCATCTCCTGAGTGTGCAAAATCAGTTGAATGCCAACCTGATTGAGGTGTTGCATCACTCCAACCTGCTTGTCCTGTGCTGAAGCCATCAAACCATGTAAACCATCCAACTGGGAGATCAGCATTCGGACCGAAGAAATCGCCAACCCATTCGCCTTCAGTGGCGTTGCGGATGAAGAAGTCATCGATGTATCCAGATCCTGTTGCGCCATCACCAAACTTGAATTCCGCAGTGATTGCTGTAACAGTAACTGGGAATGACAATGGGAAAGGACTCATTATTTCAACCCAACCCGTGTTCGCTTGATCCTGAGGTACATCCATAACGAGTGGAGCGCCCAAAAGGTCGCCACCGTTTTCGTCAAGGAAATTAAAGATTACCTGAACTTTTTCTCCCGTTGCAGGATCTGTATTAACCCCTTCAAGTTTGACCCAAGCACCAACATTCATCGCTACATTCTGACCGACAAAAACCGACCAGAAACGATACAGGTCTTCACTAATCCAAGATGCAGTACCATCTGTATTAGGTTTAGTTATCCCCAGCGAGTGCATGCCAGTTCGATATTCAACTGTGCTCCAATCGATTTGAGCAGTTGGAGAAGAACCGGCAGTTGAAAAGTAATTCGGTTCACCAGTTTCAAATCCTCCATTGTACACTTGTCCAAACATGAAGGATAAAGAAAGCACAATGATACCAATAAAGATCACTTTTACTTTTTTCATTATTATAACTCCTATTATATTTTCATTTATTTTATCTATCAAGGTGTAAGCCCTAATACTTTGCTATTAATTCAATCTGCCAGAAGGATATTTTCAACAGCGACTGACTTTGCAGAAAGACTAAACTTTTTATGGTTTTTTTTGGTAACTAAATTGCTATCCGGTTTTATTGTCAATTGACCATCCCGGGAATCCCAGGCATGGTTCAGTATCACTAACTTTAATAAATTATCTGAACGGTTGAGCCACGTCCCTACTTCCAGATCACAACCGTCGAATGTGAACGGTGCATCGGACATCGTCTTTGCTGCTACCAATCGGTAGATTTCAATCATTAGTTGATCATTTTCAAGGCTGCGGTCATGCAGCGCTAACATCTCGAGTGGATAGGGACTGAAATAAACTTTGCCCAGGCCACGATTGATTTCAAGCAGGATAGGATGTTGATTCTGATCCTGCAGCATCTTTCTACCGGAATGAGCAAGAACAGGACAGTCTGCAAATTCAAGATTTCCCTTTTTTAGATTAAGGCAGAACCCGAGGCTACCTTTGCCAGAATCTGATTGTGCATAAGAAACGGTTAATTCATTGCTCTTACCGTAATGAGGTATACCAAATTTCAGATTGGTTTCGATCTGGAAAAATTCTTCCTGGTCCGGTATCCAAGAGTCGTGAGCAAAACTTGTGTATAATATGCCACCCTCGCTCACGTACTGTTTCAACTGTTCCCAGAAAGGGGCTGTTAATCGCTTTAATCTTGGACAGAAAAGTACAGGATATTCTGCTGGATCAAGTTTTAACTCGTGAGATGCCTTTCCTTCATTTTCAAGTTCCAAGGCAGGTTCATAAATAATCGCAGGATTCAGATTGCTGCGTTTCATCATTGAAAATGTATTTAGATAAAGAGGATACCAATCATTGAAATCATTATCCCAATCATGAGGGTATTGATAATAATAACCAGATGGTATTATAAGTCCCACTTTCGGCGGCTCAAGTTTTTGCCAATTACCGGATTGTAAACTTTTTGTAACTGCACCGAATTGCTGCATCTCTTCGGCGGCTTTTCTGAAAGAACCATCGGTTTTCATCAGACCAAATCTCATCTCATGTGGATGGTGTGAGTACGGTCGGGTATTGGGTAGGTCAAAATCTGAAAAACACCAGTTCAGAGTTCCCTGAGCATCATTGATTAGTGAGCTGTAGAGGATACTGCGGTAGTAGTGAGCCTGGTTTGCTTCGGATGACATAGAGGCTGATTGACCAAATTCTTCTACAATTACCGATACCCCCCATTGTTGTGCTAGTCGGATCCTGAATGCAGAAGTCAATGATTGATGCCATGGGTTACCACTACGGGGATAAAAGTGAATTCCAAGAAAGTCTTGATATCCTGCCAGTTTTCTCAGTTCGAAGTTTTTTAGCCTCCTGCTTACTTCAGGTGACCAACAACCATCACCAATTGATATGGGACGATTCTGATCATACTCCCTTATCCAGCCTGTTATTTTTCTCACCCATGTTATAACATCAGTAGTCGTACCTCGAGGTTCATAATTGGGGATTTCATTGCTGAGTATCCAACCGAGCAACACTTTGGAATCTTTGCAGGCTCTAACAATTGATTTGACATATATTTCCTGTATTTCAAGCAGGATCGGGTCAGAATAAAAATTTCTGTTTCCTCGCCAAGGTACATCCCAGTCTTCACCCGACATGTGTCCGACGAAAAATGAAAGGATTACACCAATACCAACATTTTCACACAAATCCAGATATTCAACTAGACGCTGCTGCATCAAAGGTTCAACCCGTTTAGCATTTGACATGAAGTCCGGCATAAATAAAAACGATCGATTCACGTTAAATCCGAGATCGACCATTTTTTTAAGTTCTATTTTTATTTTTTCTGGTTGCCAGTCTGACCACATATTCAACCCAGCATGAGCAGGCCAATAGTTTGAACCAATCAGAAAAATGGGATTCCCTTTGTTATCTCTGAATCTTTTATAATTCATCGCAATATCATTCCCGATTCGGTCTAATACTTGACATTCGCTCAACCAGCTTAACCGGTATGAGCTGTGTCTGACTGATTTTGTCTGGATTTTCAATTTTATCCATAAGTAATTTCATGGCACCCATCCCCATTTCAATTTTTGGTACATGGATAGATGACAATGATGGGTTTGTCAAAGCGGCGTAATTAACATCATCAAAACCGGTCACCAGAATGTCATCTGGCACTTTTTTACCGAGGGATTGTAGCTTATTCATGCAGCCGATTGCAGTTGTGTCATTCACACAAATTATTGCTTGTAAATTATTCACCGTTTTCAACAATTGTTCAGCTCCCAGAGAACCGATATCTGTTGTAGTTTCTTCTTCAACCAGATAATGATAATTTTTATTCCTAGAGATATCCCCAAGTCCGAGTCTTTCCATTGCGGTCTGATATCCCTCAAACCTCTCCTTGATTGAAGGATGGTAAAAAGAGCCACCTACAAAGCCAATATGAGTGACATTCTGATGTACCAAATGTTCAACAATCAGACTGAGACCATAGCGGTTATCCATAATAATTGAATCAATTTCAAGACCTGGTACACGATAGTCCACCAATGCGATAGGCATTCCTAGCTTGAGAATGTGGTCAATGAGTATGGGTGAAACACTACCGACTATTATTACACCATCTACATCCCGCCCTTTCAGGAATCGGGGGAAATCATCAGGTGCGTTTATGTGTACAGGTACCGTGGAAAGGAGAAGATAAGTGTCATAATTCCTTGCTTCAAGTTCTGCTCCCAAAAGAATTCGGGAATAAAACGCTTCGGACCTTGAGAGGTGAACGTCAGATATTATAAATCCAATGTTACCAGTGCGATTGGCTGCTAGCTGTCGTGCAGATCTCAACGGACGGTAATTGTATTCATCGATAACTTTCTGGACTTTTTCACGGGTTGATTCGCTAATGTAACCTTTGCCGGAAATAACCAAGCTGACCGTTGAAGTGGAAACGCCTGATATTTTGGCGATGTCCTTTATTGTAAAACTCAAAGATACACTCCCTCATATATTTTATCGAACCGTTTCGATATTAATTATGATAACATAAATTAATACTTAGAAACATTGTCTGTCAAATATTTTTTTTTGGAAATGGTTAATTCCTCGGCAAGCAACGTGTATCTGAAGAAGAATCTTTTTTTATGTGCACTGATAATCGGTTGGGATTAAGTCTGTAAAAGATTGAAACAGAACCTAAAAACGTTCGCAGGATATGTGGCTAATAAACTAAATCTTTTATATTCTTATCCAAGTGAATTCAATTGATCTGCAATATCATCGTTACCATCATCACAATATCAATAATATTAATCGTATTTTCATTATTCATATCACCAATGATCAGTTGATAATCCTCCAGATCAGATCCGGTGAGGATAATCTCAACGGTTAATACAATATCGATTACATCAAGGAAGCCATCACAATTCATGTCTCCCAAAACGTGGCAAACTTCTCCTGAAAACAGTGCTTCTATTTCCTGCAGAGGCAGTGCATAATCATAGATGTGCACCTGGTCAAGCACCCCATTGAAGTTGTAATTGGGGTTGTTTGGCAATGCCTGTCCAATGGTCAGGTCATAATATGTTTGTTGGAGCTGCCCTGACCATTCAGTAAAACTGTCAAGTTCACCATTTACATATATTTCCATGTCGTTGCCGTCGTATAGCCCCACAATATGCACAAATGTATCTTCCGACAAATCTGTTTCTGAATCAATATCTCTAATTCCTGAACTTTGCGTTGCATCAGTTTTTATCGTCCATCGAATACCTTCGCCCGTCACCGATAGCTTCCAGCGGTTCTCCCAGTTACCATGGGAAACAGGATATGCTTCACGGTCATAAAACTGATTAATATTCATCCATAGACAAACCGAAATAGACTCTTGGAAATTCAATCCTGGATCATTGGTAATCTTGATGTAATCATTTATTCCATCGAAATAATAAGCATTCTCGGGATAACCAAATTGGTCTTCTGTCAGTACCGCACCATATACTTGTCCATGATGACCGTTACCGCTGATATCGTTCGCATTACCGCTAAATTCATAGCGAGCAACCTGAACACCATGCTGAAATTGTGTAAAATTTCTGACGGACACATTCAAGCTATCAGTTGTCACGGCTCCATGCTGATCCGATACGGAACAGTACATCCAATAATTGCCTCGGTTAGAGGGTGCTTGCCATACTGCATTACTCCCATCCAAGGTTAACTCACCTGCAATGGCAGACCAATCATACTGCAAATTGTCACCATCCGGATCTGAAGCATCACAGAAAAGTTGGGTATTCGAACCTAAATGTATTTTTCGCGGATTTGCGTTTATATGATTAATATAAGGTGCAAAATTGATCAAGTCAGATACTTCTACAGTCACACTTTTATTGTCAGTCCCGCCGGTTGGGTCTGTCACCGCACATTCCATAGAATATATACCTTCATTTTCAGGTATTATCCATATCACAGCACTACCGTCTCCGGTAATTGATCCGAAATCCGCTGACCAACTATAAGATAACTGGTCCTCATCTGGATCCACTGCCGTGCAGTAGACGGTCACTCCCGTCCCCGGGAAAACAACTTCCTCATCTGTTGCCAGACTACGAATTCTAGGCGGATAATTATCTATTGCCGGGCTGGAAGAATAATCGATCACTATCCCATTCACCAGTACTTTGTTCAGATCATATTCAAAAACGGAGCCTGCAGGTATCAATACCAGCAAAATAGCATTATCCGCGGGAATCTGCTGCAGATATTCTCCAGAGACATTTGTATTAATAACTTCATTGCTAACTGCATCATAGACATCTTGTGAAATCTGTCCCACATCGATTTGGACATTCTGAGACGTGGCATGTGGGTTATACAAAAGGTAACTGGGATACGAGCCATCTGTAAAATAATCTGTTCGATTGAGGTCAAGCTGGAGTATGCCTACAATATTGGTTGTATCTATGATGCCTCCAAGGATACCCACATGTGAGGATCCGTACAATGCTAAGTTCGTCTCACCCCATCCACCGCTAATTGCATCACCTGTAGCAAAGGGTGATGAACCCCAGTATGATTGTCGCAACCCTTCATATGCAATCAATGATCCGGGATCATACTGTTGCGACCAACCCTCGCTGTCCTGATTGCCGTCCGGAAGATACTGACTGTAGAAAAGTCTTGATGAATTGGCAGCATTAAGTACCCACTTCCCGATGGAACGTGCATACTGATCCGCATAACGTACCATTGGAACCAGAGCACCCATTTGTTCAAAAGTATTCATGGCAAATGCATAACCATAGAATTGAACACCTTCACCGATAAGACCTGAGCAGTCATAACCTCCCCAGTTTCCCACAATTGCTCCCCAGTCACGCAGAGAACCTATATCAAAACACCAATTCAGTATTTGATCAAGATCATAGCTGGTATTTAGTTCAGCATTCATCCTGGCAGCAGTATATGCACCATATGATAGCTGCAATTCATAACTGGGATTCGAACTAACGTCATTCAAAAAATCCATAGCCCATTCAGCACCAATCCGGTAGTCTTCCTGACCGGTTTCGAGAAAAGCATTGTATAAAATCCAGGCTAGTGCTCCGGCGGCTTCTGGTTCATGAACACCTGAATCATTTGGAGTCATCGTTTCCAGATACCAACCGCGATAATCCATATTCGGTACTTGCCACGGGGTAGTACTGCCGCCCATTGTTTCGGTGGCAGTCAGCCAACGATCGGCTACTGTTGTGAATTGTGTGCCAAACTGCCCGGTTTCAGGGTATAGATCATACAGTTGGTAGAATAGAATATTTGGTACGGTATCATACCACCAGTCATTACCGCTGGATGCAACCGGATGATTAAGGTAGACATATTCCTCAGGTCGGTTATTAAAATATTCCTCACACATCAAAACCCAGTTATGACCTGTCTGGTTACTCTTATCAACCCCTGATAAACTTGCACCTACAACGGCAGCAAGCAGGTTTATTGCTTCTGAAGAATTGGGGGATGTTGTTCCAACAACCGTATGCAGGCCAAAACTGTTATGTTCGGGATAGTTTTGTGTGTTTTCGTTCCACCAGATCAACGGAAGGTATACACCGGAGTGATCAAAATCAAATATAAAACTGTCGTAGTTAATTGCTGTCTGACGCCAGTCCCTCATCAAATATGGCTGAGGAAAATTGGGCATTTGTTCTATCCTGCTGATGGTAGTTTGATCAGCAATGATAAGCGCAGTGAGTAGGATGAAAATTATAAATTTATTCAATACAGTAACATCTTAGTAAAAAGTTGATACAAAGTTAAGGCGAGAGTTTCATTTTTCCAAAGTCTATAGGTTTTTTTGAATCTTGTGCATTGAATCTAGATAATATTTGTAAAAAGTACTAACTTTAAACGTAATCCCAAAGTTATGGGCAGACCTATGACATGGGAGGCTTTTAAGTAACTCATTGAACCAGATGAAAATCATATTATCTATCACAATGGCAATCCTACCTTTCTATTCCTCCGCGCTCGCTCAGGATATCTGGATAAATGAAGTCATGCCCTCAAATTCGATCACACTGATGGATGAAGATGACGAATACCCGGACTGGATAGAACTGTATAATCAAGGACCGGATATTATCAACTTCTCAGGTTATTTTATATCCGATGATTATTCCAATCCATATAAATGGCAGTTCCCAGCACTTAACCTTGAACCGTCTGACTTTCTCATCCTTTTTGCTTCAGAAAAAGATAGATCAGCATGGATCAACTATTGGGTGACAATCATTGACTGGGGTGCAAACTGGCTGTATTTACTGGGAACGGAAGAACCTCCTGGCGACTGGAGGGATCAGGGTTTTAACGATACTATTTGGTTAACCGGAATTAGCGGTTTCGGCTATGGTGATGATGATGACGCTACAATATTACCTCAGTCAATGTCTGTTTATTTTCGAAAACACTTTTCCGTTGAGAGCATATCGGAAATTGCTTCAGCAGTCCTGCATGTTGATTACGATGACGCTTTTGTTGCCTATTTGAATGGTGTGGAAATCAGCCGTGCAAATATTGGTACACCAGGGATACCGCCGATGTACAATCAGGGGGCGTATGAGGTTTTGGAACCGATGATCATCAATGGTTACCCACCTACAATGTTTACCATAGAAAATATTCAGGAACTGTTGGTTTTAGGAGATAATGTACTGGCTATTCAGCTACACAACCACTCGTGGAATTTGTCGGATCTAACATTAATCCCTTTTCTCTCATTTGGATATTCAGCCTTACCAGAAGAGCCTGACCCACCGCCCGATATCCTTGAATTTCCTGAATACAATCTGCACACCAATTTCAGTATTAATGCCGGCGGTGAGGAACTGTGGATTCATACAGATGATGGTATTCTTATCGATCAGTTTGCAGTCCCCGCAACCAGTTCAGAGATTTCATGGGGAAGAGTACCGGATGGTTCTGAAAACTGGTACATCTTTGAAGTGTCAACCCCTGGCTCAACCAACGGATCTGATATACCACAGGAACGTTGTCCTCCACCAGTTTTTAATCCCCCTGGCATATTTTCTCAATCGCCAGTTGAGATTGAAATCAGCTGTGAAAATGAGTCCTCAATCATATGGTATACACTTGATGGTGGCCTTCCAACTGAAGATGAACTGGTAAGTCCGACGCCTTTGACCTTGGTGGCGGGTTCAATGACTATTATAAGAGCCGTCTGCTTTCAAGATGGTTTTCTCCCCAGCCTTCCAACATCGGACAGCTATATCATTGACTACGATAACAATCTGCCGGTGATGTCGGTGATCACCGATCCCGATAATTTATGGGACGAAGAAACAGGTATCTACGTTCAGGGTTCAAATTCTGATTTCTTCGGTGCGAATTATATGCAAGACTGGGAGATACCCATACATTTTGATTTCTTTGAAGTAGATGGCAGCCACGGTCTCAGTCAGGATGCAGGTGCACGTATCTCTGGCCGTTATTCGCGGATGTTTCCACAGAAAAGCCTGAGATTGGTTGCCAGGAATGCATATGGTCATGATCGATTTGAATACCAGTTCTTTCCTGATCTTCCGATACACGCCTTTAAGAATCTTATTTTACGAAATGGAGGAAATGACTGAGAACTGGCGATGTTACGTGATCCTCTGATGACCGGTCTCACCAAGGGTTTGAACATCGGTTACCAAGCATACCGACCAGTGGTCGTCTTCCTCAATGGGGAGTACTGGGGAATCCATAATATGAGGGAACGCCTGGATCGTTTTTACCTAGAGGATCATTTCGGTGCGGATCGTGATAATCTGGATTTGGTTGAAGCCAACTACGGAGACTATTATGTCCCACTTCTATACGCCGATGAGGGAGACATGGAAGCTTATTGGTTGTTGCACTCCTATGTGGAAGAAAATGATCTATCAGATCCATTAGTATTTGATTCCCTAAATACAATGATGAATGTTGAAAATTTTATGAATTATCAGTTATCTGAAATCTATTTCGCCAATTCGGACTGGCCGGGTAATAACAACCGATGCTGGCGGGAACGCATTGAGGACGGTCTTTTGAATGGCTGATATTTGATTTGGACCACGGTTTTAAAAATCATTCCCACAATACACTTCTTTACGCCACCGATGATAGCAGTCCCAACATGCAGAACTCTCCTCAATCGACTCTACTATTACGTAAATTGCTGGAGAATGATGAATTTGAACGTCGATTCATCACTCGATTTTGCGATCTGATCAATTTCAATTTCAAGCCAGAATACATGTTGGAGTATATTGATTTCCTCAGTGGTAACATTGCGGATGAAATGCCAATTCATGTGGAAAACTGGTATCCAGATCACGACTGGGAGGCTCAGTTGGATTGGCTCCGACAGTTTGCGTCACTCCGAGAAGACTATATTACCGAAGATTTTGAATCGTATTTCAACCTGGATGCGTTCCGTTTTGTGTATATCAATTGCGAAAACCCAGAATATGGGTCAATCAAACTCAATGGATTCACACTTTCAAATTTCCCTGTCCTCGTCAAATATTATCCGGGTATGGATGTGAGCCTATCAGCAGAGCCGCTTAATGAATATGTTTTTAATGGCTGGACAGGTGACTCCAATAGTGATTTGCCCCTCCTCACCGTCACTGTAGATGATAATCTATTCATCCAGTGTTTATTCGGTCCTGACAATGAATACGAAGGCGAAGTAGTGATCACCGAAATCAACTACCACAGCAGTTCTGATTTCGACACCGGAGACTGGATTGAATTATATGCCCTTGACAGTGATTTTGACATGAGCGAATGGCAGCTCAAAGATGAAAATGATGATAATGTGTATGATTTTCCTTTAGGTACATCACTGAATGCAGATGAGTTTTTGGTTATTGCCAGAACGCTGGAAGAATTTCATTATTATCATCCGGACGTTCAAAATGTGATTGGGTCTTTTGGTTTTGGTTTGAGTGACAGCGGAGATATGGTTCGAATATTTAACCAAAATCTGGAACAGATAGATTCTGTGGCCTATTCGGATAATCCACCCTGGCCTGTTCAAGCTGATGGCGATGGCGCTACGCTACAATTACTTGATCCAGAATTACCAAATGAGTTTGCCCATAATTGGAGTGCATCATTGACTTTACATGGGACGCCAGGTCGGTGGTTAGCAGAAAATATTGTTGAGCAGGATGGTGATTTGAATAATGATGGTGTAATTGATATTTTAGACATCATCATGACGGTTTTTTGTATCTTGGAATATCAGGGATTGGATTGTCCAATTGCCGATCTAGATGACAATGGTGTAGTTGATGTTCTGGACATTGTTTCAATGATCGATATTATTTTGGATACGTAAGTATTCAAAACTAAATTACTGATTCAATTCCTAAACAATAAATAAATAGAGCTATCCGAGCATAAATGGCCTTCCTCCCGAAAGTTATACTATGTAGTGAGTAATATTGAAAAAAAATGAACCGCCCCCACTCCCGATGTTGTTCTACCTGATGTACCAGTTGCTTCATAATAAAATGTAACCCAAATCATCACGCATCTCAATCAACCTGTCAATATTCTGTCACTGTTTTCATTTTGCCGACGAAGAATCAACGGACTCGCACTCCGCTGGAATATAATTGTCACGACGGAGCGTAACCTGCAGAAGAATTGTAAACCTTTGTGCGTAAAACTCTAATTTTATACAGAATCTTTGAAAGAGTTAGAGTAGCTCTGTTCATAACTCCTATATTTACAACATCTTCAATGGTTATTAGATATTTGATTATATACCTTGGTATTTTTCTTGTACACTTTTTCGTCACAACTTATAGTTTTGTCGACGGGAATAGCTACGGATTCTAAATTCTCGACGTATGTTTAATACCTATTATTTCCCAACCCTTTAGTTTTATTGACCTTGTCATAATTCGACAACTTTAAATTCAGTGTGGTGAGCCTGCCGAACCATAATTATTAAGATAAGGAAAATCACTCAAAAGGATAACTAAATCCCCATTCCTCTCGCATCTTATCCATGACTTTCATAATGGCTATTGTCTCGTTCAGAGGTATAATCTTACTTTCCAGATTGCCTTTCTGAATACAACGAACGACTTCTTCCACCTGATAAATAAATCCATTGTTGTGAGTATTTTCAAGAACATTGACCGTGGTATTTATATCATTTGTGCCATTATGAAAGTGGATGGTAAATCGGTTTCCCTCCCAGAATTGAGGGAAGTCTATAAATCCTTTCGTCCCATAAAAAATTGCCTCATTTTTCATCTTCAGATTGTAACTTGTACAAATATTAGTTAAACACCCCGATGGAAATCGAAACATGTAATTTGATATTTCATCAACACCCGAATCACTGAAGCGCGCCATGGATTTAATATCTATTGGAAGTTCTCCAAGTAAATAGCAAACAAAGGAAATTGGATAAATTCCCATATCCAGAGTAACGCCTCCTGCCAATGCTGGATCTTTAAGTCTTTTTTCATATTCGGTTCCAACAAATCCACCAAAGGAAATATTAAATTGCTTTACATCACCAATTTCATGATTTGTAATTTTGTTTTTTAACATCTTCACACTAGGTAAAAATCTTGTCCAGATGGCTTCCATTAAAAATAGATTCTTTTCTCTCGCAATGCGTACAAGTTCTGTAGCTTCCTTTGCATTGACTGTAAATGGTTTTTCTATCAATACATGCTTTCCATGGTCCAAAGCCAGTTTAGCATTATCGAAATGAAAATTATGAGTTGTCGCAACATATATTATATCAATTTCTTTACTGTTGACTATCTCTTGGTAGGTATAAACATTCTCGACACCATTTTTATCTGCAAATATTTTTGCCTTGGAAAGTGTTTTAGAAGCTACTGCGTATAGTTGACTGTTTGGGGTTATTTTGAGGGCACTGGCCATTTTATTAGCTATGTTTCCCGCCCCAACGATACCCCATTTTAGTTTTTGTTTATTAACCATTTTTATATTTTCCAATTATGTTTCGAACCAGTGATTTATCTCGCAGTTTCTACATTACCTTGAACAAATCATTTTTTTGCACATGATTTTGTGTAACGTAAAATCCCCTTGGAGAAATGCAGTTTAACTCCACGATTGATCTCTGGTTAAATTTAATGTAAAATTGAAATCGAATGGGTCGTTTAGCTCGGATTATGGTAATGTAATAATTAACGACTAGTACCGAGGATGACCTATCTTCGTAAGCAACGCCGTAAAGACTCTTCGGACGTGTTCTACTCACGCTAGTTGGACCAAACCCGCCTACTTACTGGCAGATAAAGTATTGCCATGAATTATCGCATAGATAAAGTGCTTGAATGATTGGGTCTATGAGAGTTTGTGTCCCAAAAATACCAAAACAATTTCAATTGTGATTTAGGGGTTGAAAACCATCTGAATAGTCATTGTGTTAACTAGTTTAATCTGATAAGATAATATTTACCAGGAATATTACATCTAGGATATTCGTATTTCCATCACCATTGAGATCTGAACACTCAAGGTTTGAATAGGTTAAAATGTAATCAACCATCAAGACAATATCAATGACATTTGTTTGTCCGTCAGAATTAAAATCCCCAGAGAATCCCAGACAGTTATCAACGAATCCGGCTTCAAACGATAATAAGCAATTCACATTATTTACCTCTCCTCCACCAGGAAGATTGTAAACATAATAGAAATAAACAGTCTCACCCTCATCTATTATGTTTGGGTACAAGCCGCTGTTCAAGTGGAACTCTTGGTTGGGTTCAACCGTATTTGCACCGACTCCCGTTGGAAATAAATACAGATCAGTATGATAGAACAAATATAATAAATTGCCTCCCACACCATTTATCGAGGGTATAAATTCGATCGTTGGATCACCGGGATCACTGGATACCAGTACCGTAAAATGATTAACACACTCCGGCTCGAGGGCAAACCTTCCTTCAAGTGTGATCTCAACCTGATCACTGTCAGAGGATAAATCTTCTCCTGTCACGATAAGCGTAATTACAAAGGTATTTTCAATCGCCTGCAGAAATATGGTGGGGTTCATCCCCGTCGCAAGGAGTACTTCTCCAATAAACCATTCATAACTGATGATATTACCATCGAGGTATGAGCTTCCTGATGCATCGAGATCCACTTCGACATTTTGATCTCCATAGATAAAGCTGAGCGTCTGGTTGTAACCTGCATCAGCGTTAATTCCTCCTAAATCTTCGGTTAAATAGATCAATTGACCAGCCGGTGCGATCAAGGACATACCGTCTGAAAACAAGACTTCTGAATCAATATCATCACTGTTGTAAACAACATAAGTTTTGAATCCATCTTTGTCAAAAACAGCATACGAGGGTGTGTCAGCTATAATATTTTTTTGTATTTGTCCCAACGCATTCAGATTATGAATCCAATGGTATGTATGCGCCCTTGTCTCATTTACGGGTGACCCGGCAATTGTATAATTGGGATTGTTCAGAAGATTGGCTACTGCCTGTTCCGGATCCGCCAACGCCAGATATTCCCACAAAATATCCTCCCACTCATCAATACCATAATTATCATTCAGATAGTTATAATTCTCCATCAAGTATTCAGCATCATGTCCTAAATGAAGTGATGCGGCGGTGATGGGTAGTAAATTAATACCATGGACAAACTCGGCGTGATCCGGTGCAGCACCAAACCAGGTGGCATAATCAGCCTTCATCCCCCAAACCATCCCGACCATGGGTTTTGGAAAGGTCACGGGGAAACAAATCTCATTGACATCGAACCAATAATTCTGCAGAGCAGATTGTTCGGTAGTATAAAGATAGATACCCAAATCCCGGATTTCATCGTTGCTCGTTGCCATACCCCATAATGCAATACCAGAGGCACAGTTGATGGCTTCTGAACTTGATTCCTGATTATTCCCTTCAGCAAAATCGGCATGTCCAGATGCCCAGGAATGTCCGGCGTAAATGTCAAATCCACGCATAAACGTAAACAACGGGTCATCGCGAAGCCAGCTGTTGGTATCGCGTATCAGAAATTCCACCATCTCACCCCATTCTTCTGCCCATGCCGAGTCAAACTGGGCTACAGTTGCAGCGGCTCGAATATAATAACCGTAGTGAAAATGATGATCGTTCAATTCAGAGTCGCTGCCATAGCCAGCCGGGACACCGATGAGTGTACCCCAACGGTCATCATAATAGAAGTATTCCGTCTCTTCGCCCTGGGTGTAAGTAAGCCAATTTTGTAGTTTTTCCCTGATTACATCCAGAAAACGGTCCCGTTCTTCGATCATTCCTAACTGGTTAGCAATCCGTACCAACTGAGCCGTTCGTCCCATCGTCACGCCGGTAGCATACGTGTGGTCACCTGCGAGAATTAGCTGATCATCCGATTTATTAGACTCACTTAAAACAAGCTGACGCAATTGATATTCACTATAGCCTTGTTGACCACTCTCTGCTGCCAGTGGAAGATGAGGTAATATCCCGCTGTAGGACATTTCTGTTGTGAAATTGACAGCTTCTACGGTTTTCATCTCTCCTCTTGCCGAAATATAACTGATATCAGTTAACACCCCTGGGTAGTTCAACCATTGATGGGGATAAAGCGCATAAAGCATATTACCGCTGCCAACCTCATGTTGTTGATATTCAGAAGTATACGTGGCACGTACTTGGGCATTAGATTGATCATATTCATAATCCACAACGGTGTTGTTAATAAAGTTGTAGGCGAATGATTCGAAATATTCGATTGTACTGGTCAGATCATTGGGAAGCAGAGCAATTGAACAATAATCCAAGCCATTCAAATTATTTTGTAGATGCGATCCAGTTTGAGTCCAAACTGATCCTGATGGTGCAAAGAGTCCATAGTGATGACCATTTACGGAAATACCCAAAATATTTTCATTATTGTACCAGATACCGGGTGCGTCCAATGCATTTATATCTATGCCGTTATCACTATAAAAATAAGCAAACGGACTTCCATGAGCCATTACTGTTTTGAAAGAACCCGAATTCCAAGAAGCAGTCACCGACCAATCAGAATATTCATCCATCAGTGGATTACTGACTGGCATATTCAGCGAAGTAACTGATAAATCTTGTAGATGATTGTAGACAAATGCGATTTCATCTCCAGGAGAACCTGCCATGTACATATCCCCGATTGGACCCATGATCAGTCCGTCATGTGCATCGCAGATAAATGTGAGTGGATCAGCAATAAGTGGTGAAGTTCGATCTTCACCCGTGAGCAGATTGAAAGCCAGGCTGGCACTCCAGTCCGTCGTCAATACCGGTCCGGTAATATTTACGGTTATATTGGGGTTGGGCGGTAAGTTAAGTGTACCCGGATTATTTGTACTGTAACTCTGTCCAAACGCATTATTTATTAATAATGCTAGCGCCAACGTCATCAAAATTCTGTTTTTTATATTAAACATGTTTATCCCACTAATTTTGTTCTTATATTTTTATTATCATATTATGTGAATCATCTGTCTTGTCAGGCTATTTATTCTAAAATCAGATCCACTAATAAAACGATGTCGATTACATCCAGAGTACCACTTCCATCAAGGTCACCAGCCCACATTTCATAATCATTCGGTTCAGCAAACAAGATCAAGTTCACAAGTGCGACTATATCCAGCACATCCACAGTCATATCCATCGTCAGATCACCGATCATGGACATCGGTTCAAACATTATCTGGCTGATATTAAATCCACCTTGTGTGATATACAGTTGCAAAATGTGATCACCGACTGGGAGGATAACCTCCCCCATATTTTGGTTTGTCCAGTTCTGCCAATCATCTGTAGGATTCACATTCACCAAACCGATCAAATCCTCTCCATCCAAATATAAACGGAAAAAGCCTCCGTTCGGAGTGGCAACGGTCATCCATACTGTAAATACACCCGTTTCCTGAACCTGAATAGAATATTCAAGCCATTCATCGTCCTGTGTCCAACCAATATTATACATAGTAGGGCTGTTCCCGCCGGATAACTCAATATCCACGCCATCGTTTCGATATGAGTATCCGCTATTCCACGCATCACCAGAGCTACCATCGGTTGTCATGAATTGAACATCTGAATATGAGACTGTATTAAGTCCCATATCATAATCCACAGCATCAATTGTCCCAGGGAGGACATGTGTTATAAATGGCATATTTACCTGTAATTCTTCCCGGTTAAGAAGTGCCATCAGTACGTCTTGATGAATTTCACAGTTTTCTATTGCCATATTTTCTGCGAGGAGCATTAGCCCGGAAATTGATACATAAGTAGGAGGTTGTACCCCTCCATTATTCCAGTAATCCAACACTGTCTGAAATTGATTAGGAATAGGTGCAGATAACGGACTCGTAATCGTGTCCAGTTTTTTATGCGTCCACCAGTTCCAACCGATATTATTCGATTCCACCAGTTCGATCACTTCTGCGAACCATTGATTTGAATTCTCCCCCGATTCTCCCAACCAAAGTGGAATATTATAAGCATTACGGATAGCAAGGTAATTTTGGATAGTCTCAATACCAGTTTCATCCCAATACTTATGGAAGGAATACACCATATTTCCATCAAAGGGAGGTGTTAAATTTGTAAAATCTGTGGCATACCAATTACCTTCAATAAACAGGATATGGTTCTGATCAACGGACCGGATGGCAGAACGAATATCCATGTACAGATTTCGAAGGTGAGTATTGCTATATCCCGATGGAAGTACCGGTTCGTTTAGAAGGTCATATCCGCCAATCCATTCCTCATTACCATACCGTTCTGCAATAACCTGCCAAAGCTGGATTGTATGCTCTTGATGTTCAGGCATGGTCCAAAGCAATGCTTCACCGCCACTATCGCTGATATTGTTGGGATTCTGGCCACCGGGAGCACAATGCATATCCAGGATCAGATACAACTCATTCTGTTCACACCATTTTAGCAAGCTATCAATCTGAGCAAAACCCTCTTCCAGATAGACACCAGTTTCAGGTGAAAGTTTATTATAGTGGAAAGGTAATCGTACTGAGTTGAATCCCCACTCTGCAATTTGAGCAATATCAGAAGAATTAACGTAGTTTTGTTCATAATTATTATAGAAAGATTGTGCAACCCCGTCGCCTACCAAATCAACAATCATATTCTGAATTGCTGAAGGCGAACCATATCCGGGGATATGTAGCATGTATCCTTCAGGAACAAGCCATCCACCCAATCCAAGTCCTTTCAGTAGGATCGGATTCCCATCACGGTCAAGAATTTCCTCGCCATCCCTTCGTAGATAGGTTCGACCATCAGTTGGAATTTCGCCTGAAAATCCCAAATTGAAATTATCTGTAAGACACAGGATCATATAGCCATCCTGAAAAACTACATTTTCAGGTGTGAAATCGCAATTATTTCCCCACCAGGTGTGTGTCGCTTTCTGCCACCGGGATTGATCCCAGTACTCAAAATTATCCACCCATTGAAGTGAGAATGAATTATCACTCCCAGTATCCCCAGAACCGGGTGTATAACTATAATATTTAACCCAGTCATAAAAAGCATACACTGGCAGGATACTATCATTCCACGGCCCTACCCAGTCAGGGTATTCAGGAATCCACATATTCATCATGATCTTCTGTGCGAGATTTAACTGGAAAATGTGGTTTCCCTGATCACGATATACCTCTATACCATCGATAAACCAAGCCACATAGTCCGGTGCCCATTCAAAGGCGTACACATGAAAACTATCGTGTGGATTATAGTCCGCATCATGAGTGTACACATGGTTAATTTGTCCTGGAGTGATCGTATTTAGCTGAATCTGATCTGTGTACTGCCCGAGAATTTCAATATCTATTTCATTCCAGGCGATCCCGTCATCATGATAAGTAAATAATGATGATAGCATTCCACTTCCGAAAGCTGATTGCATCCGGACCTCAAATCGGCCATACGTGTAAGATGCAATGGTGCGAAGTTCGCTTCCTTTGTAATCTTTACCGGATAACCCTGAAATCAATAATATTAGAATTAAAAATGATTTAAGGTGTATGTGATTTCTTATTATCATCAACAGAAATTTAACGTCGCAGCAAGAACACGCTTTATCATTACTCATCGAATTATCGAACTTTTTAATCGAGAGTCAGAATCAGACATTATTTCAGATCCATTGCCTTGCCATAATTTAATTCGTGGAGTGTTGTAAGTAGTGGGAAATCCGGTACAATCACCGGATAAGGAGCATTTTCAGTGATCGCAAGCATATCGACTGAAGTCAACTGGATTGCATTAAATTGCTCCAGGTTAATCAAGATCTGATCACTGTACATTTGTTGCAATTCAGCGATATGTGGATTCAAATAAGTTTCGATTGCCTTTAATGTCCCATTGGAATCCATAACACCTATTCCTGCATCTGATAGAATCTGATCTCGCACAAAGTTTGCATTGTAACTATCAGTCCACATTGCAACTTCTTGTAGTACTGTGGGATATAAATCATACCCCAACTGATATGCTTCCTGAGTGAGATAGAAATCACGAAATAGATCTGCCAGAGTAAATTTCAATTGTTCAGAAAACTCATGCGGTTTGATCCGTTTTTTTCGAAAAACCAGAGGATGAGATTCTACCAATTGTTCAATATCTTTCAAATTCCATGTTTTACCATCCAGTTCTAAAAGCGGCAAATTCCGGTTGTAAGAAATAGAAGGGGGTTCATCTGCCCTCTCACTCTTTTTCTCTTCCTGCCATAACGTGAGTTGGACCATTTCCTCCTTGTCAGCCTGGGATGCCAAATAGTGATCCCGAACCACTTCCACAAACTCTCTAAATGGATCCTCTTTTAATTTCATCTCTTTTCCGGACATGATGCCTGAAACATACTCGTTATACCGGATCATCGCATGGTCCGTTTTAAGCTTTTCAGAAACGCGGTTAATAAATGATGATCGCTCTTCGGGGGATAATGAAATCTGTGATACCCATCCGTCCACCTGCATTATTAGGTAATTTCCGTCACTTGTTCGCACGGGACCAACAATCTGATCCTTATCCAGCGGGGAGCCGAATAAGGCGGTGCAGATATATGGGTCGGT
The DNA here is from genome assembly GCA_013204025.1 of Fidelibacterota bacterium. Lineage (GTDB taxonomy): Bacteria > Fidelibacterota > Marinisomatia > SCGC-AAA003-L08 > JACNLC01 > JABMOW01. The sequence continues at coordinate 21,592 of JABMOW010000003.1, forward strand.
TTCGTCTAAATACTTAACCTTCCGTGTAGGAATCCGATCCAAATGCAAAATCGATTGATTGATATCCTCAAATGTTGAGTCGTTTATCAACAACTCATAAATTTGCTGTGCTTGGGTAGGGTCCCGGAATGTGGTATATCTAATGTCGTAGGTTCTAACAGCCGCATCTGCCGTAGACAGGGTGGTTACTGTGTCAATTGATACGAGTTTATAAGCCTTCTCATAAAATAGCACATCTCGCATCTTCTGTTCTTTACGCCCTATCAGATACTTCATAAAATGTGTGTCTACAGAAGCATCTTCTAGTTCAATCGCTAATAGTTTTTCAGCGATTAAAGAATTTAATACAATGTATTTATGAATATTTAAATTGCCCCTGCAATGTGGTGGACGGATTGTGTACTCGGCTCGTTTAATAAACTCACTGACGGTGATGGTTCGGTCAGCAACCTGAACAAGGGGAATATCAGGAGGTATTCTTTCGTGTATATCAGAAGTATCTTTGTGATTTGAACAAGACCAGACGGTGATGAGGATAGTAATCAATCCCCACCAACCTGTGTTGTGAATATTCATTTGATCAATTCTGATACTTGTTATTTATAAGGGATTAGTGGACCCGTAGTTAGAATTCTAATCCGACTGTGTACAGATGGACATTACCCAATCTGCCCATGGTTTTATAACTGTAGTCAATTATTACATTTTGATTACCGGCAAATCTCATCTTTATACCTCCACCGAAAGTGAGACCATACTCTGAATCTACCATGTATTTACCTTTATAACCTGCTCGAAGGAAATAGCTAGCGACACCTGGTTGGATAAATTCGTATTCAGTACCAATATTAATCGATTCGGTATTATTATTGGGATGCAGTGCGTCTAAAGCAACAATAAGGTTCTGTCTGTCAGTTGCTACAGGTTGAAATGATATACCAATTCTAAACAGTAATGGTAATTCCCAACTCTCGGTTTTAAAAATGCCTGGTACGTTTTCAAAGTTGCCATGATCATCGGTAATATCGATGGGATTCAACAAATCAATTCCGTCGTATCGCATACGGGAACCATAATTTGAGATGCTCATACCGATTTTTAAACCTTTGGTTCTGTCTTCATTAGGAACGAGGAATTTTGAATTGATAATTACGCCTAAATCAACTGCTGCCGCACTGGCTTTCATGTGCCAAATAGACGAAGAGATCAGCTTTGCAGATACACCAAACGAGAACCAATTTACTATTTTCCTAGCAAATGACAGTCCAATAGAGTAATCATTTGCTGCATAGAGTTCACCAGTTCCTTCTTGAGCCGCTACGGTTGTGACTGCTTCGTCACCATAGTTCATGAAGTTTAGGCTGAGTGCAAATGTACCGATGGATGGTGCTTTTACCGCTGCTCCAACAAACACATGGTCGATACCAATAATCCATGGTTGATACATGAACATCACTTCATTACCTGTTACGTTTGATAGTCCTGCGGGATTCCAGAAAACTGCGGAAACGTCATCCACGACACTGACATATGCCCCACCCATTGCTGTCGCGGAGCTTCCGATATCTATTTCCAAAAAGTTAGCGGTGGTAGTACCATTCCGATTTACGGTAAATACAAAACTGACAACGACTGTCAACAAAATTAATTGTCTGGCCATCCTTACGAAATTTCTGTTAAATCTATTCATATTACTTCACCACCGCAAATTTGCCCAGTTTTTCTTTACCTGTTATATCTGACTTAACATGATAAATATACATCCCTGCAGCTATCTCCAGATTTTCATTTGTCTGCATATCCCAATGATAACTGCCATCTTCCACTTCGTTGTCTACATCAATTTTATCCACCAGCACGCCACTCACAGTGTAAATACGAATTGTACATTGGGATGGAAGATGAGTAAACATCAGCTTTCGTCGTTGGTTGTACCCCGTGTTAAAAATGGCTCCTTCCATCACATTTGTACAGACGTACGGATTAGGGACCACCTTGATCTTTTCCATTTCATTGTCATGTTCTTCCACACTAATGCTATCGGGTGCGAATGTATAAATTCGAACCGAATCAGATGCAAAGAAGGGTCTATCATATATGATAGAATACACATCGCCCGGTGCGGGATAATTTTCTACCCCGTCCGAAGGGTCCTCTACAAACAGAAGTGCGAAATTTGTTTGCACCCACATATTCGGGATCAAACTTCCCATAAAATAATACGGACCCGTTTTTCCAACGAGGATCTTATCACCAACCTTGTCAAATTCACCATTACCATTCAGATCATATACCACTAGGTCCATCGTATCCTGGAGTGTTCTGTTATAAATGTAAAAGTCAAACGACTCATCAATGAATAGACTTTGTGTGTCATTTAGCGGATTACCATCTTCATCATAAATATTCACTGGATAGGCGATATCACTGACGTAGGCATCTGCGTGGTCTGTGAAAATGATATCATAATCCCATGGTTCAAGCTTTGAACGGAGCATGTTGTGGTTCACAATGAGAGATGTCTGCCCTGGATTGGATTCCTGATACCATCCCTGCAAGCTAATCCTAGCAGTGTCGACCAGTTCACTGATACGTAACTGTAGGCCGTCAAATACATCGGTCACAACAGGATAATCCGGATTTAGTGTCCAGTAGTCATAGGAGTTACCCTGATCATTTGAGACTGTTTCGTGCACCAGATTTTCGTTTGGGAATCCGGGAAAATTGCTTGAACCCAAAGTGGGTTTCTCCTCATAGACCAAGACCATTGACTGAATTTCCCAATTACATCCGAGAGCATTCAGACACTCATTTTCAATTTCATAATCCTCGCAAAATGAAAGATTTACGCAGTCGTACGAAATATATAATAATGAGAGATCAGCATTTAGAATCAAGGAAAAGTCGAGGTCTACAACAGTGCCTCCTAATCCAGTGCAACTGTCATTGTTATATTGGGTTACCGATGTTGAATTCCAAGTGCCCACTAACCCAACATGGCTTGATGAATTAAAAACTACTTTAGTACAGAAGTCCGAATCATGTTCTGATAGAAATATAGTTAAGATTCCGGCCTGGGGGATGAATTGACCATCAAAATTATTGCCGGTCTCCAATGAAAATTCGACGTTGTTTGATCCTGGCACATCGAACCATGTCCCAGGTTGTGTTATTTCACCCCAACTGCAACCAGTTTCAGCTGCACAATCATCACCTGCAATAAATTCTGAACAATCCAACTGTGATTCACACCATTCAATAGGTGTATCTAATTTTTTATAAACCTCCAAGCCTGATGTGGTGAAGTAGTTTAGCTCATCGGTATCGTTGGCAAACGTAAGTATGTACTCCGCAGCATCAATCAATGCTCTGGGAGCAAAAACCATTGGTTCAATCACACCAGTACCGAATAACTCCCCATGTTCCATCTCAAACTCAGGTGGTACATATCCTGCGGAGGGTGCAGAGGGTGTTACAATCGCCACATTAGGACCAGTACTGATCACATATTCATTTTCATCCAATTCGATGATGGCATTATTTTCAGAAGGCGGGATTCCTGATGTCAAATTGTCATCGGGCTCTAGGCCAAAGTCATAGGCGACAATTGCATAATAATAAGTACGGCCATTCATTACTTCTGTGTCTATAAACCGGTGCTGTAAACCAGTGTCGCCTCCTATGTAATATGAAGTACCAAATACTGGAGACCAATCTGCAAATCCGGTGATACCATCAATACGGTCACATTGAAAGATCGGTTGATAAAACATCGGATTTCCGTAACCATCAGTGATAACCTGTGCATCTTTTAAATATTTATCTGTCGCACGGTAAATTTTATAACCTTCGAAATCCATTTGAAGTGAATCGGGGAGAAATGGATCTCTTGACATTTCTGATATGTTACCCCAGGTCAAGATAACCAGCTCATCACCTGCTTCAGCAGTTAGGACAGGTGCTGTGGGTGGTTGTGCAAATCGATAATCAGTTTCGTAAATCGTTTGAATTGTGCGTTTCAGTTCAAACAGTGCCACCGCTCCTTGTGACTGTCCTCCGGGCGACCCTGTAAGCGGATCAAATGAATGTAATTCAGACATGGATACACGTTCCGCCTGTCCTTTGTTTAACTGGAATGTACCACTTGCAAACAATTCAACCAAATTTGAGGGAACATCCGTATACTGCATTTTTATGGTATCACTCATCATATTCCACATGACGTTATCATTTTTAAACCATTTGGTAGTGTTGTTCTCAGCATGACTATCTATCCGAAATAATTGAAATGTTGTGAGACCAATCATATCGGATTCTGACACATCGGTAGCTGCGAAGTTCGGTTCACCACCAATACCTTCCACATAATCTGGTTGACCATTACATTCACCTTCATCGGGACCAGTATAATTAATATTATTCGGACCGATTCCATCTAACCCAACGTCATCCCAAAGTTGGGTACAGTTTCCTTGTTCATCCGTTTCACTAAAGCGCCAATCCTGATCTTCATCTCCTGACCAATGTTCGTGTAGTTCATCTTCAGTCAGATCGTAAAAAGTAAGAAAATCCTCAAGATCATTAATTCCACATGTAGCACAAATAAGTGTACCGGCGTCATTATCACGCTTCTCATCAATAAGGCCATCCAAATCATTGTCGATGAAATCATAGGACTTACCGGGACTTTCCAAAAATGCAAACCCCATAATACCTGGTGTGACACCACCAAATCCCACACCGTCAAAATCCCAGGAGTAGGACAGATCCAGAACATCATCGAAATATCCAACCTCGTCATCAGCATTTTCTGATCCAATAGCATTATCTACCCAATATCCAAAGGCGACTTCTGTAATGTTGTATTCAGAAATATTTGCGATCGTATATTCCCAGAACAGTGCATCTCTGACCAGAGGATTATTCCACTGAAATGCCCTGGATTCAACTCGTATCCCAAGTCCACCCCAGGGAGCCCCGGGTTGAACAGAGGCGTCTTCCTGGATATAATAACCTGGTTTGGGATAATAGCTGTATGGTTCTGAAGGAATGCACCAAGAATCACAATTGACAATACAGTCCTCTAATAATAGATAAGGATCATCACATAATTCAGGCTTCTCATCACCACCATAGATCCATTTGTTCTGTAAATACTCTTGGTCCTGTGCATCATTTACAACAAAATAGGTTTCCAAGTCAGCATATGTAACTCCTTTACCGAAACGTCCATCCCAGTATCCTGCCCACTGTAAACCGGATCCTCGAGAGGGCCAACCGGATTGCGGCCAAGAGTTAGGATCATCGCTCATTGCAGGATAATCCTGACTCGGATTAAAGTACCCGAATACAGGATACAAGGTCCAGTCCACAGTATTCGTTTCATTATTGTCCACTTCTTCTCGGTATTGGGTCTGAAGCCAATAGATTTCATGTAAATTTGGTGTTGTTTCGATTACGAATGGGTCATCCACAATGATCGTATCAAGCGTTCCAGGATCAAAATCATCAAGAATATAGGTTTTTGCACCTATGAGCAATCCAATGCCATCTACCATTCGAGTACCCGTTCCGTCATTTGGCCAGATGGATACATCGTTCAATCCACCGGGTACCCAGTTGGATAACTGAGTTGTATTCTTGAAATAGAGTAGCACCCGGTTTCCGTCCATTCGTGCTTCACGGACTGCTGCGGGATCTGCTGCTGGATCGTCCGGACCTTCGTACATATCTTGTGCTATTATCCATCCCATCATTAGAACAGATATAATGATGATTATTTTTTTAGTTGTGTTCATATCAGAAGTTAATCTCTAATCCGATTTTAATTAATCTTGGTGTTGAATACGAGCTGGGATCCAGCCTTGAATCCTCTATGTTCGTAAAATTACTACGGAATGATGCCCTTTCATCGTCTCGTATTACTGCGGTGTAGGCTCGTCCGGTCTGACCATTCACACCATACTCATTGAGTCTGTCTAACAGGTTATAAACTGAAAATGTAAACTTTCCTGCGATATTGCCACCCAGACGAATCTTATAAAAACCGGTCATATCTACGGTATAGTTACTGGGTTTGTAATCATTGTTGGGCAGCAAGTTAATCGTTGCCAATGGATTTGTGGATGGGGGCGCAAACGTATAAGCCGTTCCAGAATTGTAATATCCGGTCAGGGACATTCCATAATCTTTACCTGAATAAGTTATAGTAGTATTTAACGTATGTCGTTGGTCCCAACTCATGGGAATTAGAATGTTCACTGGATCATTATTATTGCCTTCCCTATCAAAAGACATGGTCGGATTATCGGCGTTTCCTCTCGTATACTGAAGCGTATAATTCGCAAATACGGTTAATCCATTGTCACTATAATCGTACCGTAATTCCATTCCGCGGACATTCCCATAATCCTTATTTGCATACAATCCATACTTAATAGTATTATATGTTGTGATGGTTTTTGTGCTGAGCAGTTGGTAGATATCCCGGTAGAACAGATTCACTTCTAATCCCATGGTTCTGTTAAGTCGTTGCCAGAGACCGATTTCGTACGTAATCGTTTTTTCTGCATCCAGGTTTGGATTCCCAAGGATAGTTTCAAAATCTCCAGTGGGGATCAGCCAGTCATAATTACTGTAAATCGCAGACATTGGAGGCATTTGAAAGAAATGGCCGTAACTGAAATGAAGGACTGCCTCATCCCCTACCTGGTAACCAATACCTAATCTTGGGCTCATTTGAAATTTCGGATCAGCGTATTCATATCGCGTCGTATCCACATTATTAATCTGGTTCAGTGGATTCCGATAATTGGTGGGATAAAGACGGTTTGGGTCAAAGTAGTCGTACCGTAATCCTAGATTGATCACCATCTCATCAAATTCCATTTTATCTTGGATGTAACCAGAATACTCATAAGCAGTTGTAACAAATTCTTCTTTGTAGGGACTAATAACATCATCACCTGAATAAATATAAGGAGTATAGTCCTCATCCGAATAAGTGCTGTCTCGGATCGTATAAAAGTTATTTGTGATTTTATGTCCAAGATAATCAAATCCAATCTTGAAACTGTGCTCCATACTCGCCTGCCAAATAAAGTCAATCTTTAGATTATTGTCAACCATTGTCCTTTCTGTATGGTCTTTATCTTGACCACCCAGTAAAAAACCAGATTCCGAATTCGTGTAGTAGTCATGAACATACCGGTCATCCAATGGGTTTTCATAGAGATAAGAGCCATAATCGTGAACAATGCGGGATAGTTTTGCGTCCACAAACATGGCGTTGCTGATCATATAATTGGTATGCAACGTAACAAACTGAGTCTTATTATAATCGGCTGATCGGCTGTGCGGACTGTATTTATAATAATGACTATACCAATGTGATTCATCATCGTTCAAAGTGTACAGAAGTGACATTCTAATATTTGATGTGGGGAAAATACTGAGTTTTCCCATAAAAGAAGTAAATACTGTCGTGTTCATGGGCACATATGAATTATTCTTTTTCCGGACTGAATATTGATTTGGAATAAATACAGCCTGCATAAATCCCGGAAAATCTTCAATATTCTCGTTAATCCATGATTCAACATATTCACAACCTTCTGAATCAAGATGACTCACTTCATCAGTACCAAAACCAAATATACCATTCAACTCCTGCTCGCAGTAAATCTGGTCGTCTGTCACTTCAATGATTTCACCGTAAATGTCAACACAAACACTAAACTGTAGAAGACAGACACCATATTCGGAACACTCTGCTTCATCAACAATTTCTTCACCGGTTTGCCAATTCAGTACTTCTGCACCGTTATCATCACTGCAATAATCTTCCATTACATGGTCACCAGTATGTTCTGAATACCAGGCTTGAGGGATATCTGCAGAAAAATCACTGGAATCAGTCACGTTAAAATAGTCAATTCCATTCAGGTGGTTGAGATTCTCTCGTTTCCGGTAATTCATGAAAAAGTATATTTTATCCTTGATAACAGGACCACTGATCTGGAATTTGTAATCTTTATTCTCATTGAGGCTAGGTTCATTTATACCTAAAAAGATATCCGAATGAGGTGTTAAATAGTTCCCGTAACTGGATGACATGGACCCGCTAAATTGATTACTGCCATTTTTCGTGATCTGGTTGACCACGCCACTCATGGCTTTACCATATTCAGCATTAAATGTCCCGGTAATAACTTCCAAATCACGAACGGTACCTGGTTCAATATGAACGGTGGCTGAAGATCCGCCAAAGCCCTCATCGACCTTCACGCCATCAATTAGATATGTAACTTCCGTATTCCGCCCACCGCGAAAACTGCCTGCAACAACACCGGCCTGCATATTTACAATTGCACCAATATCCTCTACCGGAAGAACAGCGATTTGATCAGACGAGATATTTTTAACAGTATTGGTCTGATCTTTTTTAATGGAGACACGATTCGCCTTTACCACTACCATTTCTCCTTCAAGAAAGGTCTGGTTTAACTGGACGTCCAATGGTGTAGTTCGGTTGACACTGACAGATACATCTTCTACGGTCACGTGTCCATAGCCAATTACCATGACCAGAACATTGTACTTGCCAGGCTGAATATTGATGATAAAATACCTTCCGTTTTCGTCTGTGGCTGTACCGATATCCGTATCTTTAATCATGACATTAGCGCCAATGATAGATTCCCCGGTTTTGGCATCGGATATTTTACCCGAGATTTTCCCAGTTGTTTGAGCACATAGAAATGAGCCGAAAACCACCGTTATAAAAATTTTGAGAAGTACCTTGAACATGTTGTCCTTTATTGCATTCTATTGTGGGATGATCATGCTACTTGAAAAAAAGAGGAAAGCCATTTGATTCAAACAACTTCCCTCTTTTCCACTTATAACATAATGCAGATATTAATTACTTCAGCAGCATGATCTTCTGATTTGCCACTCCACCGGCATGCTGAATCCGGATGAAGTATATTCCAGAAGGTACGGACATTCCTGAATTATCCATGCCACTCCAGACAACTGAATATGTGCCTGCAGGAGAGTAATCACTTATTAGTGTGTTTACGGTGCGTCCAAGAATATCATATACTGCTAGTTTGACAAATCCATCTTGTGGCAGCATGTAACTGATAGTCGTGCGGGGATTGAACGGATTAGGATATGCTGACAATAGATTGAATTCAGTAGCTAATGTTACATTTACATAATGATTACCGGAGGCGGCAAGCACTTCACCAATCTCATAGTCACCAGTACTGCTGAAAAGTTCACTTCCAGGTTGCAGTACAACCACTGTTGTTTGATTATTAACTGTATTATATTCCGCCATAAAAGCGTCCGAAGGCATATTGATGGTGAAATCCGAGCCATGGGTCAAAACAATCTGAACTCCGCCCACATAGCCATCGGCCATTAACGATAATCCGTTATCTGTTTTTACCAGGTATGCTTCAGAGGCTTCTGTTTCAGAGATTCGAGGATTAAGGATCCAGTCAACGATGATAACAACGTCAAGGATATTAACTGTCCCGGATGCATTTACATCACCATGACAAAGTGCAATAGCCGGGTCCAGTTCAGAAATGTCCAGGATCACAGCAACAATCGCAACTATATCTCCAACATTTACGACGCCATCCATTGTGATGTCACCATCACCGCAGGTTTCACAGGCATCGCAGGAACCATAGGTATCGAATGTTTCTGTATCCTCTGTTACTACCATTAATCGATTGGCGTAAGAATCATAATCGGTGACCGGTGCACATGTACCGCCTGCTGCCATATCATCAACCAAATCTTCCTGGAATGCCCAGCTGTCCACTTCATATATGTACTCCAAGTTCCCGTTAAAGGAGTAAGTACCTGTCCAAACTCCATCTTCATCATCGTCGGTCAGAGGTAGACAGTCACCACACCATCCAAGAAATGGGCCGGTCACATAAACAGTTGTGAAGGCTTCCAACCCTGAACAGTTCATATCTACATTAAATGTTGCTACAAAAAGATCGTTATTTCCACAGGCTTCACAACTGGCAAAACAAACTACATCCAAAGCCATTGTGTCGTAACCTACATCGAGGAATCGATCCACGTATTCACCCTCGCCGCATTCTGCAGGAACATTTTCCCAGTTACCTTCCCAACCATAGGATGGACCACCTCGGAATTTATAGTTTTGATGACTTCCTGCCAACAGTGAGATCGTTGTTGTGTAAATCATGTCACCGTCATCATCTGTCATCTGCCAGCCCATAGAAGGAACTCCAGAGTCTTCAGAACCAATGGTTCCACCGGCAAGATATACTCCTGTAGAAGTGTCTGTAAATTGCATATCCACTTGGAATGTCACATCCACATAAGTGGGTTCTCCGCCAGTGCATAAATCACAACTTGCCCAACAGACTTCATCCAACACTGCATCATCTGTCACATTGATAAAACGATTGATAAATTGGCATTCACCATTTTCACCAACACAATTGTCGACGAACAGACAATCACCAGCATCTGCTTCAGTCACGCTCCAGTCGGGGAATTCAGAAGTCGCCCATTCATATCCAGCAAATTTGTATTCATAATACCCTGGTTCCAGTGCCACAGTTACAGTGTATATCAAGTCACCATCATCGTCATTCATGGGGATCCCAGGCCACCAGCCTGCAAAATCAGCTTGTAATGCAATGGTATAATTTTCGGTAATATCAGGATTCTGACTCAAATCTACCTGGAAGGTTACTTCCGGAACTGATACGATAATATCACAGGTTCCCCAATAAACCGGATCTAGTTCAACAGTTTCCACCACATCAACCGATCGGTTGATGAATTGGCATTCGCCGTTCTCACCCGTACAGTTATCTAATACAAGACAAGCGGGTGCATTTTCCGGTGTAAACTGCCAGTCTTCAAATTCTGACGCGGACCATTCATACCCGGCAAATTTGTATTCATAATAACCTGGTATAAGATCGACAGTCACTGTATATAAAAGGTCTCCATCACTGTCATCCATGGGGATGCCTGGCCACCAGCCGGCAAAATCAGACTGAAGCGCAATTGTATTCGCAGCTGCAATTTCCGGATTTTGGCTTAAATCTACTTGAAATGTGATATGAGGTGTGGGGCTAAACGGATAAGTATCACAACCAGCCCAATAAACAGCATCCAGAGTCATATCTTCTGCACCAGTTGTCAAGAGACGATTGGTGCAAGAACCATATTGGCATTCTACAGTTGATGTTGTGCCAGGACATGGTGGTTCGTCAACTGGATATTCCGCATCCGGAAATTCTGAAATTGTCCATTCATATCCGGCAAATTTATACTCATAGTCTGTTTCAGCACCCAGGCAAAGTGTAACGCCATAAACATAATTTCCAAAATCTTCCATGATGTCACCTGGCCACCAGCCATTAAATTCACCCATTAGAGAGATTGTATTGGCGTCGGCAACTTCTGGATTCTGTGATAAATCAACATAGAAGGTAACTGCAACCTGATAATCCAAACATTCTCCAGTTCCGGGATCGGGACATTCTCCGCAAGTTCCATCAACACATTGTGCAAAACAGGTATTCACTGTAACATCATCTTCACCAACATCAATATGTCTGTCGCTCCAAGGATCAGTTGCACAGTCTTGTCCAGCAATACTTTCTTTACAGGACCAATCACCGCAAGCTCCATTGGTAAATGTATAATCAGTGCCAGTGTTGGGGAGCATCTGGACAGTGATTGAATAAATGCCGTCACCATCAAGATCAGTCATCGGGTTATCACCGGGATTTCCAAATGTATCGCCACCAGCGAGGAATGGATCCGGGGATGCCCCTTCACAACTAAAATCAACATTAAAAGTAACATTTACAAAGTCACCTTCATAATGGCAGGAACCGTCATCCACAGTAGCATCAGGATTATAGTTCAAAGCTGTTTCATCCGTACATCCGGCTACGAAAAGTCCGCCCACTGCAGACAGGTTCATAGCATCCCAGTAAACAGAACCATCAGCATTGGCGATCTGATTGTAGTTAATGGCAACTTCTACATTGGTAGCACCTTCAGGCGCAGTTGCGGCCACAGTTAATTCTGTCCATACATCTGCTGGAAAAAGTGAGGTGAACAGTTCTGACAAGTCAGAGCCTAAATCTTCACTAGCAGCATTAGACCAATTCAGAGAAAGATATGCAGAGTTGTCACCAGCCATCTGATCATCAGGATGGGTAAATACAAAACCAGTAAAGGTAAGTTCAGCACCGGGATCCACAGCAAAACTCTGGCTGAATACATTCAGTGGCACTCCATCAAATCTACCCCAGGTCTTTAACCCGTAAGTACCTTCATATGCTTCAAAAATGTCTTCACTGGTATAGATTAGTGCACCAGTTACATCAACAAACCAGCTGGCATTGTGTTCTCCACCCCAGCCGTTGAGACCATCTTCAAAACCGCCATTAGTCAATTCACCACCGGCAGGTTCAACACAGGCGTCACAGGAATCCCAACAGACATCACCGACAACCATGTCTTCAGTAGCAACATTAATAAATCGGTTAATGAATTGGCATTCACCGTTCGCACCGGTGCAGTTTGCCAATGCAAGACATGGACCTGCGTCTGCTTCTGTCATACTCCAATCAGGAAATTCAACTGTTGAATATTCGTAGCCGGCGAATTTGTATTCATAGTAACCAGCATCCAATGCAACGGTTACCGTAAATATCAGATCACCATCGGAATCATCCATGATAATTCCTGGCCACCAGCCGTCAAAGTCGGCTTGTAGAACAATGACATTATCATTGGCAAGTGTTGGATCCTGCGACACATCGACGGTAAAAGTCACTTGTGCTGCAAAGATGAAACCAACGATTGCCATTACGGGCAAAATTCTCTTTAACATAGTTTTCTCCTTTTAGCTGAGTTGGTTAATTCAATTTTTTTTACTGATATTATATAACAATAACTCCTCATACCCTGATTTGGAATAACCGATTTTCGGACTGTCATATAATATAGTATGTCTGGCATGGTTTATTAATTTTTCTTCAACTGTCAATATTCAGGAATGCAGCGTGGCTGAAACACGGACATTTTACAATTATTTGATTCCTATTAATACGAACTTTCAAACTTGACTCCTGAATAGTGACACGTTATCCTACCTTGGAAATTTAAATTGGGCAGAACAATTCATGCAATAAATATTCAATAAAATGAAAATTTATTTTATTATTGTGAAAATTATTTTCATTTAGTTTGCAAAGGGTGTTAATTTTTACCGTTATAGTTGACTATACTTCACACGAAAAGGAACGGACAGAAATTCAGATATAAAACATGGATACCAATACAAATAAAACGAAATCTCGAACCACATTGCAACATATTGCTGAAGATACCGGACTATCTATCTCTACTATTTCAAGAGTACTTTCACGATCCAAACGGACGCACACCAAAAATGAGGCGAAGATTCTTGCAAGTGCTAAAAAATTAAATTACCCTTTTATCCAGAGTATGCCTGATAGTATAGGTGATAGACCAATGAAAATCGCTCTGGTCACTGAAATATTTGAAGGAGAATTTTATTCTTCATTATTCTACGGGTTTTATCAAGCCAGTCTTAACTCTAATGTTGAATTTAGTTTTGTTGAAGTGAATCATTTGAGTTCCAAACCAGCAGAGCTGATTTCAAGCATCTCCCGTATTTATGATGCCATATGCATCTTTTTACCTGAGTTCAAAAGGGAAGATTACCTTGAACTAAAAAATATGATGGATGACACCCCTATCGTCTCTTTAGCTCCCATAGTAAATCCGCTTATAGACACTGTTACATTCGATGCATATCGGGGTGGACATCTGGCTGCCAGTCATTTTGAAGAGATGGGATTCACCAAGGTCGGTGTGATTGCCGGTCCACGGAATAAAGTAGAAGCTCTCTACCGGAAGAATGGTTTTATAGATCATATTACAGCAGCAAATAATATGGAATGCGTTTGGGTATTTGAAGGAGATTACTCTCTAGAATCAGGATACCGTGCTTACGCTGACTTAAAAAAGCATAATATTTCAAATATTGCTATTTTTGGATCAAACGACCAGACTTGCTTTGGTTTTATTAAGCACGCATTGCTGGATGGAAGACAAATCCCTGAAGACATTGCTATCACGGGTTATGATGATCTTCCATTCTGCAAAATATTTATTCCGGAATTAACATCTGTTTCCACGAGTTTTTATGAACTTGCTAAAGCAACTATTAGTTTGCTTCAGAAAAAACTTTACGATCAAAATGATAGCAACGGAAATCATGGACATATTAACCTCGTTCCGGTTTCACTAAGTGTCAGAGCCAGTACTTTGAAAAATTGATAAACAGGATTTATTATAACTCAAATGAAATGTAATCTGAAGGGGTTGAAATCAATTCGACTTATCCAATGGATTGTACCAGGTCTATTTGTAACAATTGTCGCAACTCAATCACCGCTGGATAGTCTTATAAAATCAGGTTGGGATTTAGTCTGGCATGATGAATTCAATACTAGTGAAATTAATTACAACGACTGGGAACATGATATGGGAACCGGTGCCCCCACATACCAGGCCTATGGGGAATCTTCAGCTGAATTTGCACCACCCGGATTTCCGAACGACCAATATTCAGTACGTTGGGAAGGATACATCATTCCCGAATTTTCGTCTGAATATACAATGTATACAATCGCAGACGATGGTGTCAGACTTTGGATCAATGACCAGTTAATTATTGACAAATGGATACCTCAGGCTCCTACAGAATGGTCTGGAAAAATAAACCTGACCGCCGAAGAAAAATACTCCCTAAAAATCGAATATTTTGAGGATAGCGGAGGGGAAACGTTTATCCTTGGCTGGTCATGTGATCAACTGGAAAAACAGCTTGTCCCATCAAATCGGTTAATGACTCCAAAAGGAGAATCAGGACTTATTGGATATTATTTTGCCAATAAATTTCTCGATAAAACGATTGGTTCACTTTATGAAGTCCGAACTGATTCGGTATTGAATTGGGTTACTGGAAGTGGCTGGGGCAATAATGAGCATCAATACTATACTAATAATCCGAAAAATATCCGGATAGAAAATGGTAAGCTCATCATTGAAGCCCATCAGGAACGTTACAAAGGATTAAACTACACATCCTCACGGATCAAGACGAAAAACAGCTGGAAATATGGAAGGTTTGAGATTAAAGCAAAGCTTCCTCACGGTCGGGGAACATGGGCAGCGATCTGGGGACTTTCTACAGATTGGGAATATGGTGGATGGCCTGAAAGCGGTGAAATCGACATTGTGGAACACGTTGGGTTTAGTGAGGGAGATATTGTCGCCTCCGTACATAATAAAAATTTAGCAGGTAACTTATATCAGTCCAACCAACAAGCCTCCTTGGAGGTTACTGATGCGTGTAGTCAATTCCATATTTATGTACTGGAATGGGATGCAGATTTGATACGGGTGACAGTTGACGAAAAACTGATTTTCGAGTATCCGAATATTAAACAGGGGTGGCAAACATGGCCCTTTGACAAGCGGTTTCACATGTTGATGAATATCGCAATTGGTGGAAATTGGGGAGGAATGCAAGGTATTGATGAAAGCATTTTTCCAACTAAAATGGAAGTAGAGTATTTCCGTGTTTACCAGAAATAAAGATCAAAATTTTGACCTGAGTTTCCACAATGGTGGCACTGTAAGACATGTGATCAGTTCATTCCTCTTCATCTATTTTATTATTGTCGCCTCCGGTTGTACCTCAAGTCATGAAGAAACCGGTCCTTTTGCACTAACGATTTCGCAGGAACAGGTGGCATCTTGGGTTAGGAATTTTAACCCGTTAATCCCCAGCGGAACCTCACGCTGGCCCACCGGGTCCGGAATTTATGAGCCTCTTTTTATTTTTAATTCCATTGAGGGAAAATATGTACCGTGGTTAGCTACCGGATACGAATGGAAAGATGGAAATAAAGTACTGGATATCACAATTCGTGAGAACGTCCTATGGTCAGATGGTACTCCTTTTTCCGCACACGATGTTGCCTTTACATTTCATTTAAAAAAAGAGCATGGCGGTCTGGACCCAAGGGGCTCATGGGGATATTTGAAATCTGTTGAGGCTCAGAACGATCAACTTGTCCGGTTTGTATTTTCACGCATTTATGTACCCGGCTTAGACGGGATTGCAGGACAACCTATCATACCTGAACATATTTGGAAACATGTTGAAGACCCGGTAAAGTTTGCCAATCCAAATCCTGTAGGTACCGGACCCTTTACGGAAATTGTCAAGTTCGATCATCAAATCTGGGAATTGGGGCGAAATCCGAACTATTGGCAAGAGGGTAAACCGGCTGTGGATCGCCTAAAATTCCCTGCATTCCCTACCAATGAACAAGCCACCATCGCCCTTATCAACGGAGAAGTGGATTGGGCAGGAAACTTTATTCCAGCGATCGATCGAGTATTTGTAGGCAGAGATCCGGAAAATCATCACTACTGGTTCCCCCGGACAGGTGGTACTATTTTCTTTTACATGAACACAACCAAAGCTCCAATGGATAAAATTGATGTACGAAAAGCCATCAGCCTTGCAATCAATCGGGAACAAATTGTCAATGTCGCTATGTACAATTACACTATTCCAGCACACCCTACTGCTCTTGCAGACGGACTTTCGCCTTGGAGATCACCAGAAGCAACTGAAATGGGAGACTGGGTGACCCATGATTTGGAGAGGGCGAATAGCATGTTGGATAGTGTGGGTTATCCAATGGGTAAAGACGGATTCCGCAGACTCCCTGATGGATCTGTTTTATCTTTTGATATCAGTATCGTTTCAGGTTGGAGTGATTGGATCCGCGCTGCCCAGGTAATTTCACAAAATCTGAAATTGGTGGGGATAAAAACTCGGGTAAAAACCAATGACTTTGGTGCCTGGTTCAGCCAAATGCAAAAAGGCGAATTCGACATGGCCATTGCTTGGACAGAGAAGGGACCTACGCCATTCCCACTCTACAGAGGGCTGATGTCATCTGAGTACCTTAAACCTGTGGGAGAAATTGCTGAAACCAACTGGCACAGATTCAGTCTCCCCGAAGTAGATTCTTTATGCACTGCTTTTGAACAAACTTCTGACGACCGGGAAATTCGTAGCATCATCTACCGATTAGAAGAATTATTTGTGGAATATGCACCAGCGATTCCATTGTTTGCTGAACCTTCCTGGGGGCAGTATAACACAAAACGGTTTACAAACTTTCCAAATAAAGATAATCCCTATGCTCTGTTGTCTCCGAATTATCCTCCGGAAAATTTGCTGGTATTGGTAAATGTTGTACCCAAATGAGTAAATCAATAAATTATCTGTTAAGAAGACTGGGGTTCTATGCTATTGCAGCTTGGGCCGCACTGACTCTGAATTTCTTCATCCCTCGGATGATGCCGGGTGATCCAGCCGCAATTATTTTCGCCAGATTTCGCGGTAAGCTGAAACCAGAAGCTATGAATGCATTGCGGGAAACATTTGGTTTAACCGACGAACCACTTCTTGGACAGTATTTCACGTATTTGAAAAATCTACTCACTGGTAATCTGGGGATTTCCATCGCCTATTTTCCCCAACCAGTTACTGATATCATTTCCACAGCTCTTCTTTGGACCATCTTCCTTGCCGGTATTTCTCTTATCATTTCATTTTCTATCGGAACTCTCCTTGGCACTTTGGCTGCCTGGAAAAGAGGCAGTAAACTCGATTCGATCCTCCCTCCCGCTTTAGCATTTTTTGGAGCATTTCCATATTTCTGGCTGGCGATGGTGGCTCTATTTGTTTTCGGTTTTGGATTGGGCTGGTTTCCTTTGCGTCACGCATATGGGGAACATGTGACACCTGGACTAAATTTTCCGTTCATCATTGATGCGATATACCATGCAATCCTTCCTGCTTCAACGATGATATTAGTCAGTCTTGGCGGATGGATGCTGTCCATGCGAAATACCATGATTACTACTCTCGGTGCTGACTACATCACATTTGCTCATGCAAAGGGGCTGCCTTCCCGGATGATTATGTTAAAATTCGCTGCACGGAATGCCATTTTACCCAATTTTACGGGATTTGGAATGGCGATCGGTTTTGTTTTGAGTGGCGCATTATTAACAGAAATTATTTTCTCTTATCCCGGACAAGGATATTTACTTCTGGAAGCAGTCCGAGCACAGGATTTCCCTCTGATGCAGGGCTTGTTCATGACTATCACTCTGGCAGTTCTTGGGGCAAACTGGCTTGTGGATATCGCTATTCTTTTCCTTGACCCCAGGACTCGGAGATAAGTGTATGTCGACTCGACTGAATGACAGTATTCTCATCCGATGGTTACGAGGAATCCTCACCAATAAAAAGGCACTTGCAGGTAGTTTCCTCGTTCTATCATTTATTTTTATAGCATTTGTCGGACCGTTTTTTACATATGATCCCAACGCCTTTTTAGATACTCCTCTATCTCCTCCAACCTTCACCCACTGGTTTGGTACGACAGGACAGGGACAGGATGTTCTGGCGCAGACAATTTCAGGTGCAAGACAGACTTTGTTGATTGGATTCTGTACTGGTTTTTTTGTTGTGGTGATCGGAGCTTTAATCGGGGGAATATCAGGTTACTATGGGGGTCGTGTGGATGACATTCTTTCGATGGTGATCAATGTGTTCCTGGTTATGCCGGGTTTACCATTGATGGTCATCCTTGCCAGTTGGTTACCGCCGGGACCTCTAACGTTAATGGGTGTACTGGTACTTACAGGATGGGCTTGGAATGCCCGGGTCATCCGATCCCAAATGATGGCGTTACGTGGGAGAGATTTCGTTTCTGCAGCAATTGTCAGCGGAGAACGAAATATCCGAATCATTGTGATTGAGATCATGCCCAGAATGCTATCACTACTCGCATCATCTTTCATTGGTGCCTCCATCTATGCTATTAGCGCTCAAGTGGGTCTTGAATTTCTCGGTCTGGGTGATGTTAGCACCGTAACCTGGGGTACCAACCTCTATTGGGCAAGTAATGATCTAGCGCTCCTCACTGGTTCGTGGTGGACATTTGTTCCAACCGGTTTAAGTATTGCGTTTGTCAGTTTCGGACTGACGATGATTAATTTCGGCATCGATGAAGTTACAAATCCACGGCTCATATCTGAACGAAACTGGCGGAAGCTTCTTCCTAAAGGCAAGATGAACGATGGCATAACACCGGTAGTTATTAATCATGACTGATATTTTACTGAGTATCAGAAATCTAGATGTGGAGTACATCACTCCAGGTGATCCTGTTTGCGCTGTCAAAAATGTGTCATTTGATATTGCCCGGGGAGAAATATTCGGTCTAGTTGGAGAATCCGGTAGTGGTAAAAGCACTGTGGTGCAAGCCATTTTACGAACGCTCCCCCCTCCTGCGATAATCACAGGAGGCGAGATACTACTTAATGGCAAAGACATACTTTCCATGTCAGACAGAGAAGTTAAGAAATTCCGATGGCAGGAGATTTCTATTGTCATGCAGAGTGCGATGAACGCCTTGAATCCGGTTATACCTATTCGTAAACAAATTTCCGATGTTCTTTACACACACAAAGGATATTCAAGAGAAAAAGCCCATCAACGCATCAAAGAGTTATTTGATCTGGTGGATATTCATTACGACCGCATGGACAGTTACCCTCATGAACTTTCTGGTGGGATGCGGCAAAGAATTGTTTTAGCTATTGCGTTGGCGCTGATGCCGCCGCTCATTATAATGGATGAACCCACAACTGCGCTGGATGTGATTGTTGAACGTGAAATTCTTTTCAAAGTCCTTGAGCTACGCAAAGAGTTGGGTTTCACAATTCTGTTCATCACTCACGATCTGAACCTGCTTTTGGAGTTCACTGATCGTGTTGGCGTGATGTTGAAAGGTGAGTTAGTTGAATCTGATGAAGCTGTACGTATCAATTCCGGCGGACAGCATCCATACACAAAGAAGTTGATCGGAGCTCTCCCATCTGCAACAGGACCGCGGCGGAAAGACCTTTTACCTCGGCCTGAGCAATTCAAGATAGGTGAAAAACCGTTAATTGAAATCCACAATCTGAATAAAAAGTTTCATCTATCCGGTTTTATTCGACCCAAAATGCTACATGCAGTAAAGGACGTATCATTTAACATATATCCCGGGGAAATTGTGAGCCTTGTAGGTGAATCCGGGAGTGGTAAGAGTACTATTGCTCGCCTGATAGCCAGGTTAATTCCACCTACATCGGGAACTATCATTCTTGATGGGATCGATATTTTCAAATCAGAACCGCGCTCTGCTTCATTGAATTACCGTCGAAAAGTACAGATGGTTTTCCAGGATCCATTTGGTTCATTGAATTCTGTGCACACTGTCTTTCATCACCTTGCCCGGCCAATAATCAGGCACCGGTTGATTCCACAGGCAGAACTGTACAAATATATCATTGATATGTTGGAAACGGTGGGATTATCTCCGGGTTCTCTGTTTGCAGACAAATTTCCGCACGAAATGTCCGGAGGTGAACGCCAACGAGTAGCCATTGCCAGAGCGCTGAGTCTTCAGCCGGAACTGATCGTGGCTGATGAACCCACATCCATGCTTGACGTATCAATCCGTATGCACATACTGCAAATATTGGCGAACTTGCGCGGAGAAAAAAATGTAGCGGTTCTATTTATTACCCACGATCTTGCTTCTGCCCGATATCTCGCAGACCGAATCATCGTTTTAAAAAACGGATCCCAAGTTGAACACGGCAACTCTGAGGAGTTGATTCAATCTCCTCAACATACCTATACCAAACAACTGATTGCAGCAGCCTCACCGGGATGGTTAAAGAAGAATTTATTAAAAACTAACGAAAATAGAGATTCCAAATGACATCTAAATATTCGTTTCCAAATGATTTTTTATGGGGTGTGGCAACATCCAGTTATCAGATTGAAGGTGCGCATGCCACCGATGGAAAAGGACCCTCTATCTGGGATACATTTACACAACTCCCGGGGAATATTAAAAATGGAGATACAGGGAACATCGCCTGTGATCACTATTCCCGCTGGAAGGATGACGTGGCAACGATGAAAGATCTCGGGGTACAGGCATACCGTTTTTCCATTTCCTGGCCACGTGTACTCCCTACCGGTAATGGACCCGATATAAACGAAAAGGGACTGGCGTTTTATGATCGCCTTGTTGACGGGTTACTGGATGCCAACATCACTCCATATATCACATTATACCATTGGGATTTACCCCAGCAGATTCAGAATCAAGGAGGTTGGCCCCATAGATCGACAGTTGATCTGTTTGTGAATTATGCGGATATCGTATCAAAAAAACTTGGGGATCGTGTCAAGCACTGGATAACCCATAATGAACCCTGGGTGGTCAGTACAAATGGTTACCTGAACGGTCATCATGCACCAGGTCACAAAAGTTGGGGTGAAGCACTGTCGGCAACCCATCATCTTTTGCTGTCACATGGATTAGCGGTTCCAGTCATTCGAAATAATTCACCTAATTGTGAGGTAGGCATCACTCTGAATTTGTGTCCTGCATACCCTGCATCACCCAGCATTGCGGATCAACAGGCAGCCCAACAATTCGATGGCGAATTTAATAGATGGTTTCTGGACCCTCTATTTCGTGGTTCCTATCCTGAAGATGTTTTAATGACACATCTATCAAAAAAACGGATCATGTCATCAGATCTTTCATTCATTCAAGATGGCGATCTTCAAAAAATATCCACTCCCATCGATTTTCTTGGACTGAACTATTATAGTAGAGCGATCATTCGTAGCAATGAAATTCTCGAAGAAGAAAACACACCGGTTGAAATTAATCCGGGTGAGCGAACAGATAATGGATGGGAAATACATGCCGAAAGTCTTCACTTGTTATTAAAAAGATTAACAATAGAATATCCGATCAAAGCAATCTACATCACTGAAAATGGCGCTGCGTATAATATCAAACCTAATGGAACCAGTGAAATCCACGATGAAAGCAGGATCAAATACATTCATGATCATTTAATCGCATGTTACAAATCTTTAGAAGATAAAGTTCCACTCCGGGGGTACTTTGTTTGGACATTAATGGACAATTTTGAATGGGCAGAAGGTTATGGACAAAAGTTTGGATTGATCCACATTGATGATGCCACACTGAATAGAATTCCGAAAGACAGTTTCCATTGGTACCAGCGGACGATTGCAAATAATTCACTTAACCATTAATGAACTTAAGCTATGAGCAATGCGACAAAAATAGCAGGTTTTATCACCACAAAAAATTACCTTGACCGGATCGCTCCGATACCTTCATCCTTCCTTTCGGAAACCAAAACTACCGGTGACGCGGCAATTCAGGTCCAAACAAATAGACAATTTCAGACCATTGAGGGATTTGGTGGTGCATTCACTGAAGCCGCTGCAACGACATTGTATAAAATGCCCAAACCCGTCCAAAGAGCGATCATTGATGCGTATTTTAACGCAAAAACCGGTCATGGATACACTTTCTGCAGAACTCATATCAACAGTTGTGACTTTTCACTGGGGAATTATGCCTATGTGGATACCCCCGGCGATACAGAATTAACCTCATTTAGTATTGATCGTGACCGGAAAGCGTTGATACCGTTTATCCGGTCTGCAATGGATACTGCGCAAAACCAACTTAAAATATTAGCATCTCCATGGAGTCCACCTGCCTGGATGAAAACCAATGGTCAGATGAATCATGGTGGAAAGCTTAAAACAGAGTTTGCCAAGACTTGGGCTAAATATTATTGCAAGTACATACAAGAGTATTCAGTCGCTGGAATCCCCATTTGGGGTATATCAGTCCAGAATGAACCAGCCGCAAATCAGGTCTGGGATTCCTGTTTGTATACTGCGGAGGAAGAACGGGATTTTGTTCGTGATCACCTGGGACCCGCTCTTGAAGACGCCGACCTACCCCATATCAAACTCGTCATTTGGGATCATAACCGGGATAAAATGTACGAACGCGCAAAGGTTGTGTATGAGGATCCTGAGGCTGCTAAATTTGTTTGGGGTACCGGGTTTCACTGGTATGGTGACGACCATTTTGAAAATGTCCAAAAATTATATGATGCATTCCCTAATAAAAAACTGATTTTTACTGAAGGATGTCAGGAAGGTGGACCTCATATTGGTTCATGGGATTTGGGTGAGCGGTATGCGATATCCATTATTAATGACCTAAATCGCGGGACAGTGGCATGGATTGACTGGAATCTGATTCTGGATGAACAAGGTGGTCCAAATCACATGGGAAATTACTGCAGCGCTCCTATTATTGCAGATACCAATTCAGGAAAATGCATCTATCAGAGTTCATATTATTATCTGGGACATTTCTCACGATTTATCCGACCGGGATCAGTTCGTGTATTTTCAAAATCAACAATACAGGATCTGCAAGTGTTATCCGTTGTAACGCCTGATAAGAAAATAGTCATCGTAATCATGAATTCTTCAGATAAACAAATTCCATTTAATCTATGTATAAATCAGAATGAACAATCGATAGTTAGTCCTCCCCACTCCATTATGACCCTAATTAGCAACCCATGATAAATAATACAAATAATTATTAACTGTATGACTTCAATAATTCACGATACTACGGATAAAATAACAAATTCTCTTTCCAAAGAAAAGTGTGTTAATGGTGAAATTTGTATCTTGGATGGTAAGGAATTCTATCGAATCCGGAATGTAGATCGAATATCCCCTTTCCTCATGAGTATTACAAGCAGTGATAATCACTGGATGTTTATATCCAGCAATGGTGGTTTGACGGCGGGACGAGTAAACGAAGCAGGAAGTCTCTTCCCTTACGAAACAGAAGATAAATTACATTACGGCCATACTCACACAGGTCCGGTGACAGTTATCCGTGCGACTGGACCGGATGGGACATCGAAAATATGGAAACCGTTTTCCAATTCCTTTCATAATGATCAAATATCTCGAAACCTGTATAAGAACGCCATCGGAAACCAAGTGGTTTTTGAAGAAATTAATAATGAATTATCACTGACATTCAGATACTCATGGCAACCAAGTAATTCTTTTGGATTTGTCCGAACCGCCACCGTTGAAAATCATGGGACCGAGCACACAGAGATCGAAATTCTCGATGGTTTAAGAAATATCATGCCTAGCGGACTTGAATTATCTACTCAGCAAACTATGAGCAACCTAGCAGATGCTTATAAACAAACAGAGTTCGATCCGAATACAGGATTGGCTATTTACGCTTTAGCTTCGCTCTTAATGGATCGCCCGCAGCCGGGTGAATCTTTGAAAGCCAGTATTGTTTGGAGTACCGGATTATCCAACTATTCGCTAGACCTCAGCGAAGAAGCCATACCTCGATTCATTAATAGGGAAATACCAGAATCCAATCATCTCCTCACCGGTATAAAAGGCGCTTACCTTATTAACACTACATTAACGTTAGCACCTGGATCGAAGAAAAGCTGGAATGTCATTGCAGATATTGGTCAAGATCAGAGTGATATCGTTGCACTCCGAAAACTTTTAAAAACAGACAACAATGTGGCCGACCGAATCACAAGTAATATTGAGGATAGCGCAAGACAGCTCATTCAACATATTGCCAGTGCGGACGGGTTTCAAAAAACGGCTTGCCGAGTCTGTGATTACCACCACAGCGCAAACGTTTTATTCAACATCATGCGTGGTGGAGTTTTTCAGGAAAATTATTCAATTGATATTTCAGACTTGCGCAATTTCATCAAGGTTCGCAACCAGAGCATTTATAAAAACTATCAACACATTTTAGAGGAATTCCCTACTGAATTACATTATTTAGATCTCCTTCAAAAAGCGGAACAAGTAGCAGAGCCCAATCTTATTCGGTTGTGTTATGAATATGTACCTATAATGTTCAGTCGGCGCCATGGTGATCCAAGCCGTCCATGGAATCGATTCGATATTCACATCAAAGATAATGCAGGCAATAGGATTCTTAATTACCAAGGGAATTGGCGTGATATTTTTCAGAATTGGGAGGCGCTTTGTTTCAGTTTTCCTGAATTCATTGAGTCAATTATCGCAAAATTTGTGAATGCGTCAACCATTGATGGTTTTAATCCATATCGGATTACCCGAAACGGAATTGATTGGGAAAAACTTGACCCTGATAATACATGGGCATTTATTGGGTATTGGGGAGATCATCAGATTGTATACTTGTTAAAACTTCTGCAAGCTTCCCAGCAATTCCACCCAAACCATTTAACCGATCTATTGAACAAACCTATTTTTTCTTATGCCAATATACCTTATCGAATCAAACATTACGATCAACTTATCGTCGATAGTAAGCATACGATCAATTTTGATTTTGAATTGGATAGTCATATTGAATCATTAATACCGCGGTTAGGTACTGATGCTCGATTACTCATGAGCAATGATCATCAAGTATATCATGTGACACTTTTGGAAAAACTGCTAGTACCATTTCTTTCAAAATTATCCAATATGATCCCCGATGGTGGAATCTGGCTGAATACTCAACGGCCTGAATGGAATGATGCCAATAATGCACTGGTTGGTAATGGAATTTCCATGGTGACCCTCTATTACCTACATCGCTACACACAGTTTTTGGTCGGCATACTGTCCGATATCGAATCTCCAAGCTTTTCCATTTCGGAAGAGATCATTCAATGGTTCAAAACAATACTAAAAATTCTTCATGATCATCGTCACCTTCTTAATAAACCGGCAATGGACGATGCAGGTAGAAGACAGGTCATGGATGCCCTTGGATCAGCATTTTCCGATTATCGATTGAAGGTATACAAATCTGGCTTCTCTGGTGTCAACTCGCTTTTGAAGAAAGATATATTACAGTTATTAGAAATTTCTGTTGAATATTTCGATCATGCTATTGAAGCAAATCGCCGTGAAAATGGATTGTATCATGCATATAATCTACTGGATATTGATTCTAGTTCGGATTCAGCATCAATTACCCCGCTCTATGAAATGCTAGAGGGTCAGGTAGCTGCTTTATCCAGTGGTGAGTTAACCCGCGAGAATGCGTTGTCCAACTTAAAAACTCTGTTTGAGAGTGGAATGTACCGTGAAGATCAGAAAAGCTTTATGCTCTATCCTTTAAAGGTTCTACCAAAATTTCTTGACAAAAATATTATATCCTCCGAGTTGCTTGCAACTTCACCATTATTGATAAGATTGATGACGGATTGCAATAACGAAATTATTCTAAAGGATGATGATGGTAATTACAGATTCAATTCCTCCTTTCGCAACGCGAATGACCTAAAAGCTGCTCTAGAAGTGTTGACAGATCCAGAGTTGAAGGAAATTACGATAGAGGAAAGTCAACACGTGCTGGATGTCTATGAGAAAATATTTAATCATCGTGCTTTCACAGGGAGATCGGGCGGTATGTATGCCTATGAAGGAATCGGATCAATCTACTGGCATATGGTTGCAAAATTGCTTTTAGCAGTACAGGAATACTGTGTTCAACCTGATTCGAAGGTGCACCCATCGAACAATTTTGATTTTTATGAGTACTATTACAAAATTAGAGATGGCCTGGGATTTAATAAAACTCCGCAAGAATATGGTGCATTCCCCTTCGATCCCTATTCTCATACACCTGCTCATTCAGGTGCAAAACAACCAGGTATGACCGGCCAGGTCAAGGAAGAAATCCTGACGCGGTTCGGAGAACTGGGCGTAATACCGGATCGGGGGAAACTATCTTTCATCCCGAAACTTTTGCGAAAGAAGGAATTCCTGCGAGACACGGAGAACTGGGTGTATTATGACATCAATGGATTGGAACACAAATTGGAACTGAAGTCCGGCTGTCTGGCATTTACCTATTGTCAGGTTCCAATTGTATATGAACTAGTTTCAGATAATTATCAGATCAGTATTTTCTTTGAGCATAAAACCGTAAAAATCAATGGAAATCAATTACCATCTGAAATCAGTCATGATATCTATTCCAGATCAGGAAATATCCGGTTGATACAAATCCATATTCTGGAATCGACACTTTTTTATTAAAGAATAAATGAATCACTTTGATACGATGAAAACACTAATTATTATGATTTTACCCATATTATCCTTGTGTAGTGGACAGCAGGTCTCTAATGAAACGTCTCTGGATCAGAAGGTATTATTACTGTTGTCCCGGATGACGCTTGATGAAAAAATTGGACAGATGGTTCAGGTGGATCGACGGTATTTAAGTAACGATAATGATATAAAACAATACCATTTGGGTTCATTGCTCAGTGGTGGAAATGGCGGTCCTGAAAATAATTCGCCTACCGGTTGGGCAGATATGTATGATCAATATCAACGTATTGCTCTTGAAACACGGTTGTCAATCCCTTTGGTCTATGGTGTCGATGCAGTTCATGGGCACAACAATGTCTCCGGTACGACAATTTTTCCTCACAACATCGGATTGGGCTGTACGGGTGACGCAGATCTGGTTCAACGTATCGCCAAACTCACTGCAGTTGAAGTAGCGGCCACAGGCATAGACTGGACCTTCAGTCCCTGTGTCACGGTTCCCCAGGACATACGCTGGGGCAGAACCTATGAAGGTTTTTCAGAAAACCCTGAGTTGACTGCAGAAATGGGGAAAGCGGCAGTTCTGGGTTATCAGGGTTCAGATTTAAAGGATCCTCTGACAATTATGGCTTGCGCCAAGCATTTCCTAGGTGACGGTGGTACCTCCTGGAAAACCGGTGATAATAAATACATCATTGATCGGGGTGATACTAGAATAGATGAGGAACGCCTCCGACAGATCCATCTAAAACCATATATTGCAGCGCTTCAGGCCGGAGTGGGAACTGTGATGGCCTCCTATAATAGCTGGAATGGATTCAAGTGTCACGGCCATAAATATCTGCTGACTGATCTTTTGAAGGAAGAGCTTGGTTTTGAGGGTTTCATTATTTCGGATTGGGCAGGACACAGAGGTATATCGGCCAATTACAAAACGGATATTATTGCATCCATCAATGCCGGACTGGACATGATCATGGTCCCGGGTTCTCTTGAAAAAGAGGAAGACAGTTACGAACATTTCCTTGAAGTGCTGAAAGAGTCGATACTGGAGGGATCAATCAAGATGGATCGAATTGATGATGCTGTCCGACGCATCCTGCGGATAAAATTCCAGCTGGATCTGTTTGACAAACCATTCGCCGATCGTTCTCTGTTGCCTCTGGTAGGATCTCCCGCCCACAGAGAAACTGCCCGCGAAGCTGTCCGAAAATCTGTAGTAGTCCTTAAGAATAAGGATAGCATTATACCGTTGTCCAAAAGAACTCAGAATATTCATGTGGCGGGTTCGGCAGCAGACGATCTGGGTATGCAGTGTGGCGGCTGGACAATTTCTTGGCAAGGTGATCATGGACCCATCACTGCGGGAACCACAATTCTGGAAGGCATCCGGGCGACTGTTTCGGATGAGATGAAAATCAGTTACAGCGCAGATGGCATTGTTCCCGATGGTACTGATGTTGGTATTGTTGTCATTGGCGAATCTCCCTATGCTGAAGGTCATGGTGATGATGCGGAACTGAATCTCTCTGCAAATGATTTAATGACTCTGAAAAATATGAAATCAGCGGGTATCCCTACTGTTGTAATAATGATTTCTGGTCGTCCCTTAATGGTAACAGAATATTTGCACGACTGGAATGCTTTCATGGCCGCGTGGTTGCCTGGAACTGAGGGTCAGGGTATCGCAGATATTCTTTTTGGTGATTATCCTGCAACCGGTCAATTATCCTACACCTGGCCTCGAAATCTGGATCAATTACCTTTAAGCAAAACTAACCTGCATGATGAACCTCTGTTTCCATTTGGGTATCGTGCTCCGTAAAACAAGAGAAAATATGAAATCGATTCTATCAATAATCTTAATCATGACCATTGCCGGACTTGTGCTTTCATGTGCATTCATCAACCGTAAACAAACTGAAATGACAGACAGCCATTTATTATCAATTAGAGGAACCAATATTCTCGATGACCTGGGAAGACCAGTTACTCTGAAAGGGTGTAATCTGGGCAACTGGCTGGTATTGGAGATGTGGATGCTGGACTACCGACAGAGCGGAATTGGTGATCAATACCGATTTGAAGCGGTTTTAACGGATCGATTTGGTGTTGATGAAACCGACCGTTTAATGGAACTGTATCGCGAAAATTGGATCACAGAACGGGATTTTCAACAGGTAGCATCTTTTGACATGAACACAATCAGACTGCCGTTTGAATACCGGTTATTAATGGATGATGACAAGCCTTTTGAACTTAAGGAAAACGCTTGGCACTGGCTTGATCTGGCAGTTGATCTGGCAAAAAAGCACAATCTCTATGTCATCTTGGATATGCATGGAGCCCCTGGACGTCAAAGCGGTATGGATCACACCGGTCGATCCGGTTATAATCAACTATGGGTTGATAAACAATCACAGGAATTAACGGTCTGGCTATGGACAGAAATATCAAATCATTATCGTCAAAATCCTGTCATCGCTTCCTACGATATTTTGAATGAGCCATGGGGTGGTAGTGAAATCGAATTAAAGGAACTCATCACCCGGTGTTATCACACCATTCGAAACAATAGCGATGACCATATCGTCATTTTTCCCGGACATTATAGTGGTATCGATTTTTATGAAGATGAGAAATCCATTTTGTATTCAAATATTCTATACACCATGCATTTTTACCCTGGATTCTTTGGTTGGGGTGCTCCGGTACCGCAGGTCCATGCTGATTTTTTGTCAAATGGGCTCGTTGATTGGAAAGAGAGAATGACGAAACTTGATGCTCCTCTACTCATCGGTGAATTTAATGTGGTTTCCAAACGTGGTGGTGGCGGAGAAATGATGCGGCGATATTTTGATCGGTATAAGGAAAATGGCTGGCCGGCTACCATGTGGTCCTATAAAGTACTCACCCAACAGGGTAGTATTGGTGAGATGAATTGGGGGATGGTAACCAATGCTGAGCCGCTGAATAAACTCGATCTTCTTACAGACTCTTTATCGAATATCGAAAAGTGGTTCATCAATTTGAACCAAATGGATTATACCGTGGATTCTGACCTTAAACATTGGCTTACGACTACCGATCAACCTTCTACTTTGGATGACCTACCTCCTTTACCTCCCCCTATTGTTGAAGCACCGGGACTTGATGATTTACCTGTAGGTTGGACTGCAACAGATATCGGAGAACCCCTGGATGGCGGTCAGCTGGTAGATGAAGCTGGCTTCACTGTTTACGGTGGAGGTGCTGATATCTGGACAGATACGGATCAATTCCGATTTATTTGGACTGAAGTCACAGGAGACTTTACAATTACAACGACTATCAGAGAATTATTGAATACAAATTCCTATGCAAAAGCAGGATTAATGGCAAGAGTCTCATTGGATCAACATTCTGCTCACGCGCTGATCAATGTTTTCCCATTTGGAAATACAGAATTTGGTTCTCGCAATGACGCAGACGCAATGATGCAGGCAATATCCGGACCATTTCTGGAAATGGGTTCAGCGAATTTAAAATTGAATCGAGAAGGGAACACCATTACCGGTAGTGTCTTTATAAATGATGAATGGGAAAAGGTGGGACAAGTAGAGTTTGATAGTTTGAATACACAACTGTATGTTGGCATCGCCACTTTGAGTCATGATAACAGCCGACTTACCCGTGCTGTTTATAATAATTTTAAACTTATAAATGAGTAGTTTTATAAGTTTGGTAACCGGTAAAAGGAACTTTACAATGATGAAACCTAAACTTATTTTTGTCATTACATCTGTGTGCATGTTATTCGTTTTCTGCAGTAATTCCCAAAAATCCGACATTCAAGGCTGTACCGATTCGCAAGCGTGTAACTACGATAATGAATCAACAACAGACGATGGCAGTTGTCTTTACAACGATTGTTTCGGAGTTTGTGGTGGAGATGCAGTCATAGACTGTACCGGCATCTGCGGCGGTTCTTTTGGACTTGATGAATGCGGAGAATGCCTTCACCCCATAAATCAGACAGACATCTGGAATTCCACCTGTTCGGGGTGTATGGATGAGTCAGCTGCAAATTATGATTCTGATGCTATCATTGACGATGGATCGTGTGTAGAAGTGTTTCCTGATGGCTGGATACTCTCATGGAACGATGAATTCAACAGCGATAATATTAATGGTGCAAACTGGACTCATGAGATTTGGTCTCCATATCATGTGAACAATGAATTTCAGGCATACACAGATCGACCGGATAACTCATTCATTGAAAATGGACACCTGGTGATTCGGGCATTGAATGAAAATTATAACAGCGCAGAATACACATCAGCACGACTCACAAGTTCAGGTAAAGGTGAGTGGCAATATGGTCGATGCGATATCCGTGCAAAAATACCATTGGGTCAGGGTACATGGCCTGCAATCTGGATGCTAGGTTCTAACATCGGTTCAGTAGGCTGGCCCTCGTGTGGCGAGATAGACATCATGGAGCATGTAAATAATAATTTAATCGTACACAGCTCAATACACACGAATGCCTGCTTTCATGCATTAGCTGGATACCCCGGAGCATGCCCTGATTACAATATTTCTTGTCCCGGGGGTTGTCCGGATGCCCTTCCCAATACCTATTGGAAAGATTTACCGAATGTGGATGACTGGCATGTATATGGAATGATCTGGACAGCAGATTACCTCACTTTCACTATCGATAATGCGCCATGGATGACAGTTAGCCGCCCTATTACCCCTGGAGATGATATGTGGCCATTTGATCAGGAGTTCTTTTTTATTCTCAATTTAGCGATTGGCGGGGATTGGCCCGGTGATCCCGACGATAGTATTTTCCCCGTTTCACTGGAAATTGATTATGTGAGAGTATACATTCCTGAATGAAAATATTTATCCACGTCTATTCCTTATTCCTAATCTCTGTTTTAGTTTTTCTACTGGATATTTTTGGATAAATACTTTGACCTACCAGAAGTAGAAGACTGCACCGATTTAGGGGTTGATAAGGAGGAAAGACGCTCACACTACTACTCTATGAAGTAGGTATAACTGGAATGCTTCAAATCAAATCAAAGCAATGGTGTGTATCTGGTGAAGATTGATAGCAGGAGATTTTCAGGATGTGCAGAAAGTAATGTTGGTGAAATAATAACAATTTCCCAGTGTTGTTAAACTTTCAATTTTTCTGCTATTTAAAAATGATATTATATTTTCAATTATAATAAAGGAGCTATTATGGCTAAACTACATAAAATAGAAACGGTCGCTGCAGTGGCGAAAACGATGAGAGTACTTGCTCATCCGACACGAATGAAAATCATTGAATTTCTGGCAGACGGAGAAAAGCATGTCGGAGCTATCCAAAAACACACTAAACTGATACAAGCTGTGACGAGTCAACATCTAAAACTGTTATTGGTAAATGGTCTTGTGA
>JABMOW010000056.1 GCA_013204025.1 Fidelibacterota bacterium
ATGGATCCGATATCAATCGCAAATGTTTGAGCGTAAGTGGTATAAATGTCTTCACGAATGTATTTTAATGTAATACCAAAATTTAGTCTGTCTGTCAATATTTTGGCAAACGTCATCCTAAATGCCAGATCGCGGACATGATAGTCTTCTCCAGTACCGGTTTGATAGTATTCATTGGTTACTCCAATCGGTCCTGAATCCAGCGTAAACAGGTGAAAGCTGATAAAATCCGTGGAGCTTAAAGGCATTCCATATGCGAGAACATTATGCGAAATCCCTGCGACATAGTTTACTTTAGAATAATACGAATCATTCCCATCGATAAATGTCAGGCTTGCTGGATTGTAAGCAATTCCCTGAACACCAACTGCAGCGGCAACCTGTGCACCACCCATACCGATGGCTCTTGCACTCGTTTCTAATTTCAACCAATTTTCAGCTGCACTGGCGACCTTCGTAACTACATTTGGAATATTAATATCCTGCGCGGTAACCAATGATGATGATAATAACGAAATTGCAACAAAGTATTTGATAATTTTCATGATTCCATTTCCCTTATCGTACAATCGCAAATTTGCCGATATGTTTTTTTCCATCTGCTTCGACCGTGTACAGATATAAACCCGGAGCAACTTCTTGATTGTTAACCGTCCTCAGATTCCAGAACTCTCTGCCACTGTATTCATCATCGTGTTCAAATGAAATTACCTTTTCACCACTTATAGTAAAAATAGTAATTGTGCAGTGTTGCGGTAACTGAATGAATTCCAATTGCCGGACATACCCAGATTCATTGAACGGTGACCTTGCAATATAAGGGTTAGGTACAACTCGAATTTCTTCTAATTCCCGTTGAGTCACTTTATGAGACTTACCTAATTCCGCCATGTCTGCAAACCAGGAGTCGCCATCTTTATAAAATTTATTCGTACGGATAATTATATAATCTCCGTCCTCCCAAGGATACTGTACGATCCAAGGGTTTTCATTTATCCCATCTCCATCAGTATCGATAAATTTATTTGGTAAGATAGTGGTATTGATATCCTGAGAAGCGTACCACATCATACCCTGATGATAAACATAATCTCCCTGATTATAAATCACACCAGGTATGTAAATATTTAAATTTACCCCTGGGAAAGATAATAAAAAGTCAAAAGCAAGTTTCAAATCCCAAGTTTGGTAACCCAATTCAGCACCATTTTGACCGATTCGAAGAGAATCGCCAGACAGTACAATTTTTTCATTATTTGTCCATCTGCAATCAGCATATCCGGTATTCGTAGTGTCCTCATCCGCAGCTCCACCAAAAAACCCTCGATCATTTAAGGATAATCGTACTTCTTTACCAGTAGTTAAGTTGGTCACTTTAAAAGGAAGGTAAGTAGAGACATTATCAGTGCAATCACTTGCTGGTGAAACATTTGCTGCTTCAGTAATTCCATGATCCGAAAATTCGACCATATAATCAAAGTTTATCCGCATTGCGTATTGATTATTATTTTTATATGTGAAATCAAGAGTGGTTATGGTATTCCTCATAGAATCATCTGCAGTGTACCATTCAATCTGCGAGATTGGTTCGAAAGTATTTTGAACCTCTAGCAAGGACTGAGGCATATTGTCAAACCTTAGTCTGATCCCATCGGTAAAGTCACTCCAATTATTTATATAATCTTCGGTATCGGAATTAACTATTGGGTACTCCAGCATATAATTAGGGAAATAAACAATATCATTATCTAAAAAAGCACCAGGTAGATCCATGAAATAGTCCAGACTATCGGAAGGTAGCGAGTCAAAAGGAATACCCAGTGTATGAACCGGAGTTTGTTCTATCTTATCGTTTATTTCATAGATATACAAGACCGGATCCTCTGTTCTCAGACCGAAATACGTATTTGTCGAATTCACTAAATCCGTTTGGATTTCTAACCGGATTAATTTATCTGATAACTCCTGTTCATTGACGATAGTATAGTATTTTTCATAATTCCCTGATGTACCCTCATTGGGTATGATGAATTCCCTGGTGTTTGTCACATCAGGAAAAGTGATATTGCTGGCATGATACCCTGGAATTACTGTAACAAAATTCGGATCGTAAATCGTTGTTCCTTTAGATGTTTCAATACTGGGATATCCCCACGGTGTGGACCAGTGTTCAGGATTTGAAGGAGAATATGTGGTGTCTGGTGTAAACGTTCCATCTCCATTATCAATCCACTCAATAGTATAATCTGCTGCAACACCCATATCATATGAAGTGACTGAGTATGTGTATTTGATACCATCAATCACATTTGTGTCTACGTATGCGTGCGATAAGCCACTATTGTCACCGAGATATATCCATGGAGCCAATGAATCTATACCTGCCACACTGATTCCTCTCCAATCTTCGGATGTGCAATTGTCGTCATTTGAATAAACGCAATGGGTAATGTCTTGGTTTTCAGTCAGATCATACTGGGCAATAGGGTGCCATCCAACATGGATACCATCGTAATCATAAATTTTATCTTCGGGATCACCCCATGTAAATCCACCATCTGTACTTTTATATACATTATACCCTTCAAAATCTGAATATCCTGTAAC
This sequence comes from Fidelibacterota bacterium, assembly GCA_013204025.1. Classification (GTDB taxonomy): domain Bacteria; phylum Fidelibacterota; class Marinisomatia; order SCGC-AAA003-L08; family JACNLC01; genus JABMOW01. The sequence goes on from JABMOW010000056.1 coordinate 2,608, forward strand.
TACATCTTTCGAATCCTCAGCTGCATCATTCCAATTTAGTACCACTTTATTATGATCAACCGCAGCAAAAACCTGTGGGGTAGCCGGCGGAGTATAACCCTGATAATGGGAATTATACATAATTTGACCAAATCGTGCATTCTTGATGATATCATTCTGATTTTGACCAAAAATAATGGTAAATGAAAATGGTACTTCTTCACCAACATCAAGATCGAAAGGGCCGCAACTCATAAGAAGTACGCAGTCTAATCCTTCTTCTCCATCAAGAAATTCCGGAGTCAACATCAACCCGTCTATAGAATCAAAGTGTGGATTCAGCTCGCTATCTAGATCTGTATCTGGATATGGCGTGTGAAAAAACCATTGTTTTTCATCCGAGCTGATATTGGTAGTATCACCTGACATCAACTTAAATTGAATTTCTTCTTTGTTCTGCGCTTGTGCTCTTCCTCGTGCGCCAGCACAACAGTTTCCATCACTTTCCCTTTCCACAACCCCAGGGCGGTTGTACCAGTCAAACCAGTGCCAGTCCGTCATTTTTAAGGGTTCCCCGGTGTAAATATCAATAATCCCATCGAGATCAAGATCAATAGGTGATGTTGCTCGAGGTGAATCTAGTAATTGAACACCAACAATACCGATATCTGTAGCTCCATTACTGTTTCCATCATAGTCGTAGATCATCGCCATACTGATGAGTAGCGAATCATCCTGAACTTTAAATTTTTCCCAGTAATATTCCATAAAATCATCGGCATTAGTGTGGACACCAAAATTACCGTTCAGGTCTGCGGATACTGCGTCTGCGTCAAAATAAAACCCCAAAGATACATTTTTATAATTGAATCCTTTGCCCCGGTTCAATTTCGTGCCATCCGGCATGATCATTCCTTCACCACCGATGGGATTACCCGCATTGTCTTTAACAGGTATTTCTGCACCGTTGGCATCTCGCTCAAATGCATTAAAATCACCACTTTCGTTTCTGACTTTTACCGTAACAAACAGAATATCTTCAGCATAATTAACACCATATGAATGTGCTTCTGCCATCACTCTGAGTCCCATTGGATAACCGGTTTGATTGTATTCAGTATTCGTGGAGTTTACACGATTCCCACGGTGAGCCCATCGATCGTCGAATTCCATGTACACATCATTGTCTGAAATAAATCTGCCAGGAACATCTTTCCAGCAATCAGGGTCTTTACGCGATCCGTTACAACCCGGTACAAAATCTTCTGCCCACCAACCCGGCCAAAATGGCTCGTCTTCGCCTGTGTCCTCGTTAAATCGTTTAGGCCAAGTCTGCGAATAGCTGCTGTGTGCCAGTAATGGATAAGGATCATCAGGATCGGTAAGAGGGACACCATAAATTTCTACATCACCAAAAATATCACCGGCTGTAACTTCCGTATCGTGAGAGTTAATCCGAGCTTTATTCGCTGCATGCCAATCTGAATTTGTACTTGGGCTCCATCGAGTGAACCACGATTCATTGACATTTGCTCCATAATATTCATAATCATCATCTGCCGTCCACTCTTCTCCGTCAGGACCATAATTGTATTTATCATATTCGTCAGTTCTTAGATCAAGACTTGGTCGATATGCCCAAGGGTACACAAGTCCGATTCCCATTTTCTCGTCTGGATTGCCATATGCATTGGAATTATTTGGATCAACGCCATCTTCCAGGCTGATGAATACTTCACCAAAACTTGTGAACCCCCATTGATTCTTGGAATCAACCAACCCGATATCATCAAGTTTATCTCCCACGACTCCACGCTCAGAGATGTCTTCGAATAGGATTGTCACAAAATTAGTGTCTCCGTCCTCGTACCAGGCATAATATGCATCTTCAGAACACCATACTTCTATATTGTTAACGCCATCAAAACAATTATCATTCCATTCATAATTGGAAGCATAATCTTTACCTGCCACGCCTGAAGTAAAAGAGACATGAGGAAGATATGTATACATCCCCCATAATCCGGCAGGATGACCTGAATAGCCATTACTGGTATAATCTCCCCATTGAACGAAGTTACCATAGTTGAACACGGCACTTTTCACTTTACCCTGGATAAGATATCCTTTAGCTCTATCGTTCATGGGATTGGTGGGATATGGGTAGTCTCCAACCTTTACCAACCCATTTGGACCTGCATTGAAATTCTCTTCAACTCCCAAGATTGTTATAGGCTCTCCGGATAATAATATTGCCGAAATGAGGACAATGCTGAATAATATTATTTTCACTTGGTTATCCATATTTACGATTAA
>JABMOW010000057.1 GCA_013204025.1 Fidelibacterota bacterium
ACCGAACATGGCATCGGGACTGTCTTTCTCTCTCGCCATTAGGTAATACTTTTCGGCGTTTTTGAATTCTTTTAATTCTAAATGATACAAAATCGCCAGATTGAACATGGCATCGATGTGATCTTTCTCCACTGCCATGAGGTAATACTTTTCAGCGTTTTTGAAATCCTTGAATTCTGATTTATATAAAAACGCCAGGTTGTACATGGCATCGGGATGATCTTTCGCCACCGCCTGCAGCCAATAATTTTCCGTATTCTTAATATTGTGCTCTGACTGCAAATAAAGTAAACCGAGAGTTGTCAAATCACCTGCTGATTTATGGATGATCTGTTCCAATTCTCTGATAGCCTTTTGCGGGTCTTTACTATTAAGATACTCATTCGCACTGTCTTTCAGCTCTATGTCTGAATGTAACGATTCATCAAAGGAGCCTGGTTGAATTATTTCCAGGTAATTACGGGTCTCTGTTATGAGTTCATGCTGAATTTTTTTCTCAATGGGTGTTCTGGATAATACTTCTGTCATAAGACGGGCATACTCTGCTGGTGCTTTCTTTTCTCTAATCAGTGATATATGGTTTAAAGCCTTTTGAGCGAGCTCCTTTTCATCGCACCACAGTTGGAGGAATTCAACGAAGAATTTCACTCGCTTTTCATCCCATTTTCTGCCGTGGCGCATCAGGTACCAGATATTAAAAAACCGTTCTGAAAGTCGGTATAAATGATTCTTGGTGTGGGTAGACTCCTTTTCAATAATGTTGTATTTCTGCAATTGTTTTAACTGGGCGGAAACTCCCTTACTGGTTTTCTTAGTTCGGGCAGCGATCTCTTTGGTACTGACTGCATCCCAACTCAGGGCGATAAAGTCAACGATTTCCTGTAGTTCAGCAGGGAGGCTGTCCATACGATGTTTGTAGATGGGGGTGACCTGGTCTAAAATATCTTCAAGGTCTGTGTATGCTTCACCGTTCTGATCCTCAACCAATAAATTGTACAGAATGATGATGGTTCGAATGACACCGCCGGTAATTCTGCGGATGGCTTCAATTCTACCCGGTTCGTTTGCCACGATTTCCCTGACGCGGTCAGTATTCAGTCGTTCTCCCAGATTCAATAGTAACGTTTTGACTTCTCCCGCATTCAATCCCCGCAATTTCGGAGTACGGAAAAATTCGTAAAATGGGTGCCCATAGTCATAGTGAAACTCAAGGCTCACAGACGAAGCGCCAATGATGCAGAGGTCAACAGATTCCGTTAATATTTCGCGTAAACGATGCGCTTCTTTTTTAGTGAACTTGGTGAACAATTCATCAATATTGTCAATGAGAAGAATCAATCTTTTACTCATGACATTTAATTCTGCTTTTATAAGATCATAGCACCGCATTTCATAATCGTCTTCGTCAGCATTGAGCTGCATCTTGTCGTACAAACCCGTGACATCTCCATGATCCTCCAGATATTCAGCTACGGTTTCCCACAATTTGTACAGTCGGGTAATGTTATACTGTTCTTCGTTAAACCGAATGGGGATCATTCTCCCAAGGAGGGTTGGATCATTTTCAATTTCGTAGGCAATTCTGAGGAGGAGGGTAGTCTTTCCCTGCCCCCGAATCCCTTGGATGATGTAATGCTGTAACGTGTGGTTCGATTTGCACTTTCTGATATCGTCCATGATATCCTTGAAGAGCTGGGTTCGAACGACGAAATTTTGGATCAGTTCTTCTTTGGACTGTGAAGCCGGATTATAAATTTTAGGGAGATTAGTTCGCAACGTTTTTCCTCCACCATTCCATTACCACCGGAGAGTTGAATCGGTAGATTTTTGGATCGTCGGTATTATCAATATATCCATCATACTTGAGAGAACTTACAATATCACGGTGTGATTCGGTCACACTATATTTTTCTGCAATATCGTTGATCTGGTTAGCGTGGATCATTCCGGTTTCTGATGCGATATTCAGTAACTCCTTGGCGAAATTATGTTCATTGCCTTCCCAAGATTTCCGTAACCGATCATACCAGTGTTCAAAATGGTTTCGCTGTTCTAGCATACTATTGAATGCGGTGTCAATCCTCTCAGGCGTAATCGTTTCATGGAGTGTAGTATAAGCACTTCTCAATTCCCAAATGATCGATTGAATATAAAAAGGATTCAACCAATGGATTCGGTCGATAATGTATTCTTTCGCAATTGAGTTAAGAGTGAAATCATATTCTTTAGACAACTTATCCATCAGCTCAAAGGCATGGCCGGGAGATAATGGTGGTATCATTAATCTGGCAAGATCCATCAGGCTACCTGCAGAATGGATTCTGTTCACAACATTTTCAAGACCGATGGACCCTGTATACACAAATCGGACGTTTTTACTGATTAGCGGATCTTGACGCAATTCGCGATTACTACCTAAAAAATGCCTTCCTGCACTTTCTGACTCATCTTTAATAATATTCTCAAGTGTCATGGGAAATTCATCAAGCATGATGATGAGAGTTTGACCATTTTCACCAATAGCATGGAGAACTCGTATCAGGATCTCATTGTAATTATGCACTTCTCTGCTGCCAAACTCTATTCCGTCGGTTCCGACTTTTTTCACTCCCGGGACATTCTCTCTGAAAAATGACATCACTTTTTCTGTTCTTCCTACTAGCTCCATCTTAAGAATATTGTTTAGCAATCTTCGAAAGAATTCATTTTCGTTATTAATAGATTCTGTATCCAGATGAAGGATGGAATATCCGGAACGAGGATTTTCCCGAACCTGAAGCATGAGGGATGTTTTTCCCACTCTGCGGGGAGCAGAAATCAGGATATGGTGACCAGATTCAATCAATTCCCAAAACTGTTGGATTTGTTCTTCTCTATCGAAGAAGTCTTCTCCGAAAACGGGAGGACCGGTAATATTTTTCATAATAGCCTCTTTTAACAAATTTATTGTTGTTAACTTATTTGACAAAAATTTTGCTGTCAAAACTAATATGGTTTAGGTGATTTGACAAAATATTTTTTGCCAAATAAATATTTTTCTGATTTTCAGAAGGAGAGTTGTATTAAAAAAGACAATTTTATTCCATTGTCGAATGATTCACGTAAACAATTATTCAATTTTAAGATAGGGTATATCGCTCATTTTCGTTTACCTGATGTCAGTCTTGATTCTAATTTATCTGTATGATTGCGATTGATAAAAGCAGGAAAACGTTGACACATTGAACGAACATTTGAATAACATATCTAATACACTCTCAAAGGTGATATCGGATTTGCATGCATTACCCGGCCACCCAACGGTATTGACGCATCCCGACGAACTTGAATTATATTCCTGTGACGGGTTAAAACTACACACAACGACACCCGGTTGCGTAGTTCTGCCGGCAACAACAACAGACATCCAAAATATTGTGCGGATTTGCAATCGATACAAAATCCCGTTTACCGCCAGAGGTGCGGGAACCAGTTTAAGTGGAGGTGCCACATCTGAAGGTGGCGTGATCATCCAACTCAGCAGAATGAATCAAATCGTCGAGATTGACTACCCAAACCGATGTGCCATCGTTCAACCCGGCGTGGTGAATGCCTATCTATCGCTTATGACCCGACCCAATGGATATCATTTTGCACCGGATCCATCCAGTCAGATCGTCTGTACCATCGGTGGAAATGTGGCGGAAAATGCCGGTGGTCCACATACCCTGAAATATGGTGTCACCCTCAATCATATTCTGGGATTGACCGTGGTTCTACCCGATGGTGAGATTTTGAAATTAGGGGGAAAGTTCCGGTATAGCACGGGCATGGATTTGATCCCGATCATGACAGGATCGGAGGGTACCCTTGGCGTTGTGAGCGAGATTATTGTCAATCTGGAACCACTGCCTAAAACCGCACGAACCTTTCTATTGATATTTGATGAAGTGGCAAAAGCAACGGACATGGTCTCTGAAATATTGGAGGCAGGTATCATCCCGGCAGCCTTGGAAATGATCGACAAACTTTGCATTCAGGCGGTAGAATCCACTATAAAAGCAGGTTACCCAATTTCCGCGGAAGCTGTATTGCTGTTGGAACTGGATGGGGACCCATTAACAGTTGAAAGCGACTCACAGAAATTACGTTCAATTGTAGCCAGTAAATTATCAGAGCCCATGAGAGAGGCACAGAATCAGACAGATCGTGCGTTATTATGGAAAGGGCGAAAGCATGCCGCCGGATCCATGGGCAGACTATCGCCAGCATATTATACCAATGACGGAGTGGTTCCGCGACACCGATTAACGGAAACCCTCAGCGAAATTTACCGCATTGGACAGTATCATCAATTACGTGTGGCGAATCTGTGTCACGCGGGTGATGGAAATATCCATCCCTTGATTTTGTACAACCCCCAAAAGTCTGGAGAGACGCAGCGATCGGTGGATTGTTCGGTTCAAATACTAAAAACCTGCTTGGATTTTGGTGGTTCATTGACGGGTGAACATGGTATTGGTGCAGAAAAAAAGGACTTACTTCCAAACATGTATAGTGAGCTGTATTTGTATTACGCGGAAGAAATTAGGAAGATCTTCAATCCGCACAATCTTGCAAACCCGGGTAAAATTTTCCCCGAGTCTGGAGGATGTGGTGAGTTTAGGTCTATCATAAAACGGACAGTGAGATGATCGTTTCCCATCATCCAGCGAATCTGACTGTGGTTGTAGAAGGTAGTGCATTTGTGAATGATGTACAAGATGCATTGAAAATGCATTATCAGTTCATACCCATCGGTCCGTTTTGTGAAGGAATCACCATCCGGGATGCCATCAACCACAATCTCATAGGGTCCTTCTCAAACCAGTCTGGTACGATCAGAAATTGGCTTCTCAATACCAATCTTCAGACATCCATGGGAGAATTTATCACCGGAGCGGATGTAATGAAAAATGTTAGTGGATATGACCTCACTCGAATCCTGATTGGTAGTCAGGGTCAGTTGGGAATGATCGTCCACGCTACGTTTAAACTTCTGCCCATATCAAAACAGCCGGAACCCGAATCACCTATAGAATCCGGTTTTCGTATTATCACCTTACCGGAAAATTATTCTGGTTTGATAAAAAAATTAAGGGCGATGTCTCTAAAAATATTAGGCTATGAATCCCTGGGAGTCATTGATATCCTGACTGAAGATCTGAAGTTACCCGATGGTGTAAAAAGTATTCAAACAGAATTTAAAACGGATATTCTTGAAATTCGAAAGGGTATCCCGATAGTTCCTGAATTGAATCTTCCATTTTTGAACAAGCGTATCATTCAACTTTTTGAGAAGAGTAACATTTAGGTGACAATGGAATTTCAACTCCCCGACTGCGTCCATTGCGGACTTTGTCTCACGGCATGTCCCACATATCTGGTTACCGGTTTGGAGGCAGAAAGTCCACGCGGTCGTCTCATGTTCATGAATTCCCTCCAACGAGACGAAAATCCAGCCAATTCTTCTACATCTGCAATTGCTTACGCTCATTTAGATACCTGTTTGGATTGCCGAGCCTGTGCAACTGCCTGTCCATCTGGTGTCGATTATCCCGGCATTCTGGACCAAGTTCGTCATCGACAAGCTGTCACGGTCTCTCCTCCTTCAATGATGAAAAGAGTGATCTTGTCCTTAGCGGTCAACAAACAGATCCGAACCCTGGGGCAGATATTCCTGTGGACATTCCAAAGGATCGGTGTAATCAATTTGTTGGCAAAAGGATTTCCCACACTGAAGGGATTGCCCAAGTTAACCTTCCGCTCGTTTTCGGGTAATCAGTCTGATGTGCTACCGCCCATCGGTAAAAGGAAAGGATCGGTTGCCTTGTTTACCGGATGTGTTATGGATAATTTGTACACGAACGTTCACGAGTCTACTCTGCGATTATTGAGATGGAATGGCTATGAAGTTCATATTCCTAAACGACAAACCTGCTGTGGCGCATTGCATCATCATAACGGTGTGCAGGGAAGTATGTCAAGTTTCGTGAATCAAAACATTGATGCATTTAGAAACCACGATGCGATCATTATGAATGCTGCCGGATGTGGTGCAGAGCTGAAGGATTATCCAGATCCACAATTCACTGGGAAAGTATTTGATATCACAGAGTTTTTGGAATCCATCGAAATGCGTCCGGTCAATACAGCAGATAGAGACCAATCATTGAAAGTGATTTGGGATGCACCATGTCATCTTGTTCATGGACAAAAAATTCAAGACGCTCCTCATCGGATACTCAAGCATTTCGGATTGGAGGAAATCTCTTTTCCGCAAAGCCACCTGTGTTGCGGGAGCGCAGGAAGTTTTATGTTGACCCAACCGGAAATGGCAGAATCTATCTTGAAGATGAAAACGAATGATATTGAGCGGACGGGGTGTGATGTCATAATCACGGCAAATCCGGGGTGTCAGATGCACATTCAAAAGGGCTTAACTCAATATTCAATTCATAAGAAAGTGAAGCACATTTGTGAAGTATTGGACGAAAATTATCAAACTGACCAGGAATACAGAGAAACATTAATTAAAGGAAAATCATGATTGTAACATATGAAAACAGAGAGGGCGTTGCGTGGTTGAAGATGAACCGACCACCGGTAAATGCTATCAATGGTCAATTAGTTGACGAACTGTTAATCCAGTTGAAAACCATTGAAGCCGATGCATCTATAAAAGGAGTCATTCTCACCGGTTTACCCGGATATTTTTCAGCAGGGCTTGATGTGCTTGAGCTTTTTCCATTGAATAAAGAACACATACTGGACTTCTGGGAACGGTTCTACGAATTACTGATGATGATTTTTACATTCCCAAAACCGTTATTTTCTGCAATTAGTGGGCATTGCCCTGCAGGAGGTACCGTTATAGCAATAATGACCGATTATCGAATGATGGCCGAAGGAAAATTTACGATTGGATTAAATGAAGTCGCTGTTGGATTGGTTATCCCTTACGGAATCGGATATATTGCGCAATATCTGTGCGGACAACGGAATGCAGAAAAACTCGCACTTACAGCAAAATTAATCTACCCGAATGACGCACTAAAATACGGGTTAATTGATGAAGTATGTCCAAATGAAGAGATTCAGTTTCGTGCTCAAAATTTGATGGAGGAATGGATACAATTACCTCAAATGCAGCAGCGAATGACCAAATTGCAATTCAGAAAACCCATCATAGATTATATGAATAATCATAGAGATGATGATTTAAAACAAGTGACAGATATCTGGTTTACACCCGAATTTCAAGTGGCGATGGGTGCGTTGGTGACGAAGCTATCCGAGGGTCGGTGATTCCTGCATAGAATGATTGTTTTTATCTATAAATCTGCACGTGAAAAATAAATACGTGGCAGAAGACAAACCTGCAGAGCTAAAGATCATACACATCACCATGATCTGATACCGCACAGCGATGAGCGGAGAAACCCCGGAAAGGATCTGCCCCGTCATCATCCCTGGAAGAGATACTATCCCCACGGCAAATAAAGAATTTGTGATGGGTATCAACGCCGCTTTGAATGCCGTCGATTTGGCTACCTGAACCTCATCTGATCTGTGCGACTCAGACTCAAACCGCTCTGCAGCGATGCTAACTGCATTCATTGAATTAGCGAAAATCATTCCTGCGATTGGGATCAAATAGCGTGGATCATACCAGGGTGATAAATGAACTACTCCCAGAATAACGATGATTAAAATTGGGATGCTTCCAACACCGATTGAAATGAGTGACAGAAAGTAAATAAGTGGTGTCTTTTTTTCTAATGGACGTGGAGCAATAAATCCTGCGGCGCATAACATGACGGTTAGAATTCCAAAAATAATCGCAGGGCGTCCCGTTTGAAAAATGTAATTCAATGCATATCCGATTAATAAGAGTTGAATGAACATTCTGACAATTCCATGGATTGGAGAGGTTATTTTTAATTTCCAGAGTTTAAAAATGAAAATGACCAGCGTAACCGGGATAAAAATCCACAGTAGATCCCACATGGAAATGATATAAATTGATTTGTCCATCAGTTGTGACTCCTATAATGTAAAATCGACTAAAATAATTAGAATATTCAAACAGAAAATTAGCATTTTATTCTCCAGTAAAATCGTCAAAAACGGTGATATAATTTCATTAATCCTTAATTTTAAGGTGAATTCAAATTCCAAATTGACGATCTAATAAATAAATAAATTAACTATGAACAGACTTCTATTTTTGGTTTAAATACCCAACCAATATTAATTTATCTGATCGAATATTGAGATAAAATAGGTGGATGATACTGATCTTCTTAAATAATTTTAGTCAAGCAAAGCTGAAAGTCTATACCAATGATTTTCACTTTACATTTTAAGAAAAAAAGGTAGAAGAAAAATGTGCGGAATAGTAGGATATATTGGTGATCGCAAAACAACGGATGTTCTTCTAAAAGGCTTACAAAGGCTTGAATACAGAGGTTATGACTCCGCCGGTATATCTACAATGGACGGGGATAAATTATCTGTCATCAAGTGCAAGGGGAAAGTATCCGACTTAACCACATTACTTGAAAAAGAACCCCTTAATGGAAATATGGGCATTGGTCACACTCGTTGGGCAACTCATGGATTTCCGAACGACATAAATGCTCATCCTCACCTATCTTCCACCGGAATTTTCACACTTATCCATAACGGGATCATCGAGAATTATTATTCCATCCGCAAATTTCTTGAAGAAAAAGGGGTAGCATTTACTTCTGAAACCGATACCGAAGTATTGGTGCAGTTTATTGAATACTATTACAAAAAAAATAAATCGTCCTTCGAAGAGGCAGTCAGGTCAGCACTAAAAAGAGTAATCGGTGCGTATGGGATATTGGTAATGTGCAGTGATGAGCCTGGAAAAATGATTGCTGCGAGATTGGGTAGCCCTTTAGTCTTGGGTCTGGGAAATAACGAATATTTTGTTGCATCGGATGCATCGCCAATCATTGAATATACAAAAAACATCGTGTATCTTGATGAAGGTGAAATGGCAGTAATCAGTCGGAACTCCTATGAAGTCAGAAATATTAGTGAAAATCATATTGTTGATAAGGATGTAGAGAAAGTCGATTTCAGTCTTGAACAAATCGAGAAAGGCGGATATCCGCATTTCATGCTTAAGGAAATATTTGAACAGGCATCCACTGTTTGTGAAGCGTCTCGCGGAAGGATAGATTCCAATTCCGGAGAAATAAAATTAGGCGGAATTCGTGATTATCTATCCAGAATTATCGATGCCAAACAAGTTATTATTACTGCTTGTGGAACCTCTTGGCATGCGGCACTTATCGGAAGTTTTGTTATTGAAGAATTGGTAAATATTCCAGTCAAAGTCGAGTATGCTTCAGAATTTCGCTATCGTGATACTCCCGTGGATCACAGGACATTGGTGATTGCAGTGAGCCAATCCGGTGAAACTGCCGATACGCTTGCAGCAGTTAGAAAAGCAAAAGAACGAGGAGCTCTTACACTTGGGATCGTCAATGTTGTTGGTAGCACAATTGCCCGTGAAACGGAATGTGGTGTCTATATCCATGCAGGACCGGAAATCGGAGTAGCATCAACAAAAGCATTTACATCTCAGGTTACTGTTCTCAATCAAATCGCCTTGCTTATAGCACAAACACTTAAAATTAATCAAGTGAAGGTCAAAGAAGTAATTAAAGAGTTCTCGCTTCTTAACGAAAAGATACAGGAAACCCTAAAGTTATCAGATAAGATCAAAGGGATTGCAAAAGATTTCGCTCATGCAAACAATTTTTTGTATTTAGGACGAGGATACCAATTCCCCGTGGCTTTGGAAGGGGCACTCAAGCTGAAGGAAATTTCCTACATCCATGCTGAAGGATATCCTGCAGCTGAAATGAAACATGGTCCCATCGCGTTGATCGATGAAAATATGCCGGTGGTATTCATGGTCACCAAGCAGGGATTCCTGAAAATCATGTCCAATATTCAAGAAGTTTTCGCCCGACGAGGTAAAATCATCATTTTAACAAGTGTTGATGATGCATCTTACGGAGATTATTCAAATCATGTGGTCCAAGTCCCGGACACTCATCATTGTCTATCATCGATTATAAACACAATTCCATTACAACTGTTGGCTTATTACATTGCTGTAGAACGAGGGTGTAATGTTGACCAACCCAGAAATCTGGCGAAGAGTGTAACCGTTGAGTGAGGACTGAGCAGTTTACACTAAAAGTCAAAAAAGCGAAGAAACTTTTTTTAACACACGACGTAAGCGTCACATTCAGAAATAAAATCAGGAGAAAAAAATGAAAAAATTAATGTTCTTAACCGTGCTGGTGATATCATGTTCATTCATGTTTGCTCAACAAAAAGGATGTAGCAAAAAATGTGCAAAAGCCGGTGCAAAATGCAATACAATGACCGTTGATAGTCAAGTGGATATTGCGGATATCAAATGTAATCATGCAGAAAACGAAAAATGTGATCCCGTATCATGTCCAAGAGCAGCCGCAGAAGCAAACATGCAGGTTACAACTACGGTCGTCACTACAACTGACGCTGCACAATGCAATCATAAAAAATCATGGTGGAAAGTCTGGGGAAAGAAAAATGAAGATTGCTGTAAAAAAGTAACACCATAAAATTTTCCAATAACGAAATGTGAAAGGGGGCAGTGTTTCTGCCCTCTTTTTGTTATTAGCAGTTATTTCCAGAATTATTCTTTTCTTCTTTTAAAGAAGTAAACCGAATTAAATGAAAATTTGTATTTTCTATGCTTAAAATGAAGTTATTATCCCGAATCTTGATCATTGGAATTCACATCATCGGCACCATCTTTTCGCAATCGGCCGAGAGCCCCGGTGTGTTTTCCGTCACACGTTTACATTACAACGGTGGAGGAGATTGGTATGCTGACCCGAGTTCACTCCCCAATTTGCTGGAAAATATTTCCAATCAAACGGTAGTGAAAGTAAATCCAATCGAAAAACGATCACAAATCGGAGACGACGAATTTTTCGAATCATCATATCTTTATATGACAGGACATGGGAACGTTTTTTTATCCGATAATGAAGCCCAAATATTGCGAGAACATTTGTTAAATGGGGCGTTCCTTCACACTGATGATAATTATGGGATGGATATATCATTCAGGCGGGAAATGAAAAAAGTATTTCCTGAAAAAGAATGGGTTGAAATTCCGCCTTCACATGAAATTTTCAATATTTATCACAAATTCCCCGACGGGTTACCCAAAGTTCATGAACATGATGGTAATCGTCCTCAAGCTCTCGGACTATTTCATGAAGATAAATTACTTGTTCTCTACACTTTTGAGTGTGATCTCGGTGATGGATGGGAAGATGGAAATGTCCATAATGATCCTTCTGAAATCCGCGATTTAGCCTTGAAAATGGGTACGAATATTGTCTTATCTGCCTTGAGCCAATGAAATCAACCATGATAAGAACCACACTGAATACTAAAATGAAACGAATGAGGGATATGGTTTTACTCCTCGATATAATATTATGACCGAAATTCGAAAATTCTTACAAGAAGTCCGATCCAACCAAACCAAAATTGGAATGGTAAATGCTTTGTTGTATGGGTTGACCATATCCATACCACTCATTTTTTTACTCATCTTTTTAGAATCCGTATTTTATCTATCCACAGACTCACGACTGAAGATAATAACACTGCTCATGGTTTTGACTGGAGTATGTGTTACATTTGTTTTAATAAAGTATTTTATACATCGGAATGGTTGGTTTGGAAATAGTTCTGACGAATCAATGGCAAACTGGGTCGGGCAAAAAGACAATCAAATTCAGGACAAATTGTTAAATGCCCATCAGCTTGAAAAAAACATGATGGAATCCGGTGAAAAAAATGATTTAATTCAGGCAGCCGTAAACCGGATCATGGTAATCATTCGTCAAAATCCCATCGATATTTATAAAATAAACATCAGTAAAAATCTGAAGCGATGGACGTCAGGAATCTTATTTGTTTCTTTACTCCTAATTGCGGTGTTTTATCAATCCAGTTTACCGGCAGTTGACAGATGGGTACATCCAAACGTTGAATACCCTGTCCCATTACCCTTTGCCCTGGTTTCATTGACTGGTGATCAAAGCATTCTAGGGGGCGACAGTCTGACAATTACCATTACCGGCGTAGGAGAATTACCTGATTCGATTTCCTTGATTTGGAAGTCCAGAAATCAATCTCAACAGGCAACGGTCGGAAAAATGAATGATGTATTTTCATATCAGTTTATGGATATTAAATCCGATATGGAATATTTTGCCTTTTCAAAGTCATCACACTGGTTTTCCTCCTGGAGTGAAATTGCTTCGGATACTTATCAGATTTCTGTAAAAGATCGGCCGGTTGTAGAAGATGTAAAATTTACAATTATACCTCCGGAATATACACTCGATGAACCCTGGCTGCATCCGGGAAATATCACAGATATTACTGCCTTATCAGGGAGTCATTTGGCTATCGAAGCACAATCCACAAAACCGTTGACTATGGCGTGGGTATTGCTAGAAAACGACAGAAAAAATTTGTCGGTTCATGGAGACAAAATATCAGGCACCCTGACCGTCTCCCAGGATGAAACCATAGAAATTTATTGTTTGGACCAGAACGATGTGGCGAATATCAATCCTACGCGCTACAGAATGAGGGCTATTCCGGACTTTCCGCCGGACTTACTCATTCCACGACCGGACAAAGAAATAAAATTGGATGAATGGATGCAAATTGATTTCAGCATCCAAACCAGTGACGATTATGGATTTTCGGCAGCATGGATCGAATATACGATCACACATCCCGAATACATTCTTCCTGATACTAATCTTTACACTCACGGAATTCCTGAACTGGAGGAAAATATCCGTTCTCAGCAGATCTATCACTCTTGGGATGTCTCATATTTGGGACTTGCTCCTGAAGACGAAATACAATTTCATGTTATTGTCTCTGATAATAATCTGTTGACTGGTCCTTCTCAAACAAAATCATCTCAATTTATCGCAAGGTATCCTTCTCTGGAGGACATGTTCCTTGATCTTGAATCCACTGAATTTCAAACGGAAGAAAATGTGGAGGATATCTTCCTTTCTATGGATGATGTGAAAGAATTGATGGAGGAATTGGAACTCGAACTATTGAAATCTGACGAAGTTGATTGGGAGCAAACGAAAAAAACCGAAAAAATGCTGGAAAAAATGGAAGATATTACCCAACAGATCGAACAACTTCAGGAGAACATGGATAAGATCAACGAGCAGATTGAACAAAATAATCTGGTCGATGAACCTTTGAAGGAAAAATTTTCAAAATTACAGGAATTATTAGATGAAATCATGACTCCGGAACTTCTGGAAGCAATGGCAAAATTACAGGAAGCCATGGAGACCATGGACCCAGAAAAAATGCTGGAAGCGCTAGAAAATTTTGAAATGAACATGGCTGAATTGGAAGAACAGCTGGATCGATTTATTGATATGTTCCAGCAAGCATTAGCAGAACAGCAATTGGATGAAGTCGTGAAGCAATTGGAAAAAATGGTTCAGGAGCAGACGAAGATCGTTGAAGAAATGGCACAAGATCCTGATGAAAGTAAAATGAATGAGCTGGCTTCAAAAGAACGTCGTCAGGAAGAAAGATTTAAAGGTGTAAAAGATCAAATGGACGATGCATCCGAGGCCATGAAAGATTTTGCATCCGAACCAGCCGAAGACATGAAAAAACTCCTAGATAGTGACCTGTCCAAAAACACAGAAGAGAGTATTTCCTCAGCCAGACAATCATTGCAGAATAATGAAATGTCCAATTCTCAGGAGCAAACAGAGCAATCCCAGGAAAACCTGGAAACCATGCTTAGCAAAGCACAGCAAATTCAGGATGATTATCAACAGCAAACGGTTCAGGAGATGATGGTTGAATTCCAGCAGGTGCTTCAGAACACATTGGCCATATCTCAGCGACAAGAGCAATTGAGAAAATCGTCTACAGGACTTAGGTCAAATAGCCCACGATTGGCAGAAACGGCTTACGAACAGGACAAAGTTCGACGGCAAACAAACCAGTTATTTAACCAGTTAACTGAGTTATCGAAAAAGACCTTTTACATATCTCCAAAGATTGGACGTGCATTGGGTTCGGCGAGAGTGTCAATGGATAAGTCCATCGCAAAGCTGGAACAGAAACAAATCAGCCATGCATTGAAAGATCAGAAAGCCTCGATGGAAGGATTGAATGAAGCGGCGAAATTATTACTGGGTGCAATGAATCAAATGCAATCCAGCGGTTCTGCATCCGGGTTCGAATCTTTCCTTGAGCAAATGGGAGAAATGAGCAAACAACAGCAGGGAATCAACCAAGGGACGATGCAACTGGGGCAAATGGCTTTGTCAGCGCAACAACAGATGATGCAAAAACTTCAGGCACAGCAGCAACAGGTTCAACAATCATTACAGGAGCTTATGCAGAGTATGCCCGAACAGGGATCGGATGGGCTGGGTAAAGCTGCTGATGACATGGAAGAAGTAGTTAAAGATTTTAAACGCAGACAGGTCAACCGGCGAACCATGGAGCGTCAGGAACGGATACTGTCAAGAATGCTGGATACTCAAAAATCCCTTACTAAGAGGGATTACTCAGAGAAACGGAAGAGCAATACCGGTGAAGCACTCCTTTATTCAGGTCCGGCAGGATTACCATCAGATTTGGGTCAGAGGGAAATCCTTCTGATCAAAGCCATGGAAAATGCACTGAATGAAGGACATTCTAGAGAATATCAATCCATGATGAAAACCTATTTTAGGAATCTTCAAAAAGAAAGCGAAGCATCAGAAAAATCGGGTACGGATAATGACTAAAGCACACCGCCTTAAATTTATAATATTGGGATATCTGCTTCTAATAACAGTGATTGCAGGTCAAAATAATCCCGCAGTTGATGATCTCATTCAGAAAGCCATCAGTGCCCAAAAGATGATGGATCCCGAGCCACGGAAATATAACCAGGCAAAGTCTCTGGAATCTGCTGGGTTATTAGATGAAGCAGAAAAGGTATACCGAGATTTAAACGAACAATTCCCCGGTGTAAGTAAGTATTTCAGACCATTGAGAAATCTCTTAAAACAAAAAGATGATTTCGAAGCTCTGGAAGAATATTCCACTCGGTATGTCACAGCCAATCCAACCGATGATCAGGGGTGGGTTGACCTTGGGGAAGTTTATATATGGTGGGATAAACCCGACGAATGGGAATTATTATTTGATGATCTTATCCAAAACCGCTCTGGTGATGGGAATATCGTTAAAATGATAATCGGCAGGCTGGTTGCTAACGGAATGAACGAAGAGGGAGTCATTTATTTACAAAAATACCGTGACCAAATCGGAGATCCACATTTTTATTCTCTTGAGATGGGGATATATTTTTCTATGCAAATGTCATGGGAAAACTCACTGGATGAATATCTGAATTTTCTGTCAGGAACAAAGGTTCATAGTTCTATCATCAGCGAAAGAATTCTTTCTATGCCGGAGGATGAATCTATTCAGTCAACCATACTGTCGAAACTAGAAACTGCACCGATACCAGAAGCAAAATTTATTCTCGCAGACGTTTATTTTAAAAATCGGAATTATCAAAAAGCCTACGAAGTACTGAAAAAAAATAATGCAGGCGACGAGAGAATCCTGGAATTTGGAAATGATTTACTATTAATAAAGCAGTATAATCTTGTGGATTCAGTAATGAATGACATTTTACTCACCAGTCAAGATGAGAAAACGCTTGAATCTGCGATTTTCAATATTGCTCAGGCTTATGAAGAGAGAACCCTGCAATCGTTGTTTCTACTTCCAATATCCGGATTATTCCGTGGGAATTTATTTTTTACTTCACCATTTTTACGAGTGGATGAGTTACAATCTATGGCATTATATAAAGCCATGGCGATTTATGACTCACTCAAAACAGCAACCAATTCTCTAGAAGCAGGATTCAAGCTGGGTGAAATCCGTTTTCGGGCGATGAATGATCTGGATGGCGCTGACATTCAATACAATGAACTGATTTCAATGCCCGGGATCCATGCTTATAAATTGAGCAGCTTTATGCGGATGATCGATATCCGTCTGGCAAAGGGGGACATTACTCGTGCTGAATCAAAGATTGTGGATGCACTGAGTAATCCGGTATTCCTCCGGACATTGGGGCAAAATGCAGAATCAGATCTACGAATGAAACTCATCCAAGTGTATTTTTATTCTGGTAAACAACAGGAGATGGATAGTCTGACCACATGGATGATTAAAACACTCCCTAACAGTGATGATCGGTTGAATGATGTTTTGGAACTTTCCGGGTTGGCAACAGGGATGAAGCCCGAAGGAGACATGCTATCCCGATTTGCCGAGATACAACTAAAGATCCACCAAAATAAAAGAACTGAAGCCATTCGACTTTTAGAAACAATGCTTGAGTCTGAAAATGCTTCCAATATCGGTTTAATGCGTTACCAGTACGCGCAGTTATTGCTGTTACAGGGCGATGTTACAGAATCGTTGAGTCAGCTTGAACTCATCACGGAAGAATCAGCATATGCTCCACTGGGCTTGATTATGTGGTCTGAAATTGAAGATTACATTCTTCAGGATTTATCATCTTCCATCGACGGATACCTGTTATTTCTTGAAAAATATCCAGACAGTATTTATTACGACGACATTCGGATGCGTCTTCGCGAGATTGCGAGTTGATAGCCGTTAATTAACCATATTATACCACACAACTATTTTTTCTTTTCGGTAGTCTGAATTACTACTAAATATTAACGATTGTCAGTTTGGCGATCGTTTTTTAAAATTAATCGTAAATTTAAAGTAGGTATTCTCAAAGAATGATGAGAAACTGCATCACCGAACTTGGAAAACAAACAACAAAGGAAAAACCATGGAAACATATCATTCAACTAAATCATCCGAGCATAAATCCAATACACCGTGGGGTGGAATTATCATGATTGTATTGGGAGCTCTATTTCTGATGGGTACGCTGGATATTTTAGATTTTGGGCATATTATTCATGGATGGTGGCCTATCATCATCGTGATAGTTGGTTTTTTCAAGCTAAAAGGTGAATCGAAATCAGGAGGAGCAGTTATATTCATCGTCGGGATTATCCTGTTAACTGCTACACTGGATTTTATCAATTGGGGAGAAATTCTCCAATTCTGGCCCGTACTACTCGTCCTATTGGGTATTTCGATGGTGTCAAAATCCAGAAATAAAAAAGTATGGACATTCAGCAAGACTTCGGAAGCCAACAGTGATACCGTGCATACCAGCGTATTATTTGGTGGGTCCAACCAAAGCATCAACTCTGAACAATTTCAGGGGGGGGACGTACAGGCAATTTTTGGTGGTATCGAACTAGATTTGAAAAATGTAAAAGTTTCAGAAAGCGGTGCAGTCTTGAATTTGACTGCTCTTTTCGGTGGAGTCGAAATCACTGCCCCTGCAAATTGTAGAGTGGTTATGAATGGAACACCCATTCTGGGCGGCATGGAGAACAGAGTGAATTGTGAAGATGATCAAGCTCCGGTTATTCAATGCAATTGCACAATTGCTTTTGGTGGTATCGAAGTTCATAATTAAAATTCAGGAGAATCACCATGTTAGATCACTGTGGTGTGAATGTCAGCAATTTTCAAAAAAGTAAAGCATTTTATTCAACTGCACTTAAACCATTGGGTTATGAGTTGATCATGGAGTTTGACAATGTAGTTGCAGGTTTTGGCAAAGACAATATCCCTGACTTTTGGATAAAATGTGAATCACCTGTCACGACGAGGGCGCATGTTGCGTTTCAATCCGAAACCAGAAATCCTGTTGATCAGTTTCATTCTACTGCCCTGACTGCAGGAGGAAAAGATAATGGTGCACCAGGCCTTCGGGAAGATTACTCACCTACATATTATGCTGCATTTGTATTTGATCCGGATGGAAATAATATTGAGGTGGTTTGTCATTCCCCCAAAGGATAAAACTTATTCTGCACCGACTGAAGGGATAAGATTGTTATAGCTCGCGGAGTACTGTCTCTGTAATCTCGGATAAGTTGTTGACAATCCGGTGAGGCGTAGGCATGTCTTCTGGATTTACCGATCCGGTAAGAGCGATAACTTTTGCACCAGATGCCAAACCAGCATTGATACCGTGGATGGAGTCTTCAATAATAACGCATTCTTCTGGTAAAACGTCCAATATTTTCATAACGGTTAAATAGGGTTCGGGATGAGGTTTTCCATTTTGGGTCATTCCACCAAATATGATTTGGTGGAAATATTTTTTCAACTTTAACCGGTCGTTCACAAATTCAAATACATCTCCAGGTGAGGATGTGACCAATCCCGTGGAAAAGTGTTTTCGGACCATTTCGATCAGAGATAAAAAACCATCCATGAATTTAAGGTGAGCGGAAAATTCTTCGAACACCAGTGCCCGACCCTTTTGACGAAACGTAGATTCTTCCTCCTGTATACCATATCGTTCCATGGATATTTTATAGAAAGCTTCTTCAGTGCACCCCCGGAAAAGTTTCCAGTCGTCATCCGGAATTTCCACACCATACTGTCGGAACAACTGAATCTCAGCCTGCATGTAAAGTGGTTCTGAATCCACAACCACACCATCCATATCAAATAAAATTGCTTTAATCATTCATTTCCATTGTTAAGAACATTCCTTAATCTAATTTGTACAGCAATGTGCAATGATCCACAAATAGTTTTTTAATTGGATCTAGGTCATCTTTACCCGTTGCATGTCCGATCACGGAGTCATGGTTGAAGTGAAGTTTTCCCATCTTCTGCCACATTCCCGGAACAGGGGTGCCGGTAAAATCGATTTGTTTTTGAATGGCGGTTCCATCGAGTCCTGGTCCCCACATAGAAATTGTATTGACCACCCCATCATTCTCAAACCAAAGTGAATCGGCTTTATTCGATCGTCCCATCAAAAACCCGGTACTCCAAATTCTCCAATTCATCTGATTATCCGGTACATAATACTCAGATCGTTTGGCTTGCCGTGTGGCATAGGTCGCATATGAAAAGTAAAATACGGATGTATCAGGCCGATAGCTCATATTAAATTGAGACGTTCCTTCGAGGGAAAGATCCCATGTACAAAAATTCTTTGTTTGCGCCAGATTTGACATTTTTATCCGTTTAAGGTATTGGCTAAATTCTTCATCTGGATCTCTGGCGAGTCCCCATTGCTCAAGATCGAAGTCATACAATTTTTCAACCGATGATCCTTCTTGGCTGCTCCCAAGGTACACCACTAGTTTTTGAACATAAGGAAACATGTCCGTAATAATCGGTTGCAATGTTGTACCGTTGTGAGGTGTGGATATGGTTGTAATGCTCTTAATCCAACCGGAAAGCGTTGAGCTCAATAATTGAGAATCTTCTTTACTACTGGCTTCGTTCATTAAGGTTTCAAGCATGGTGGCAGTTTGTCCGCCCATGCTGTGGGCAATTATATGTACCGGATGATCTGCATCCCATTGTGGATAAAGACCCGGGAATTCTTTTCCGTCAGGGACTCGGATTAACCCGTACTCTTTTGAGTGGGCAGCACCATAATCAACTTGTCCGCCTTTGATCTGGTAAAATGCTTCAATTGCACGGTCATAATTGGATGAAATCGGTCCAACTGAAACAGTATATACTTCGAATCCCTGCTCAATTAAATAAGTTTCGAGGTCAAATTTACCTCCCCAATAATAGTAGTCGTTCAACTCGTCCCTGCCCCAGCCGATAAATCCATGTAATAAAATAATTGGGTGTGAATTTTCAGCGACCAAAATGGATTGGAGAATAAACAAAACTACGAGGAACACGATTCGATGATTTTTCATTTTATGAATCATGTTGTAATATAGGATGAATTCAATGAATTATTTCTGATTTCAGATATTCTCTTTAGCACGGGCGGATGACTGTATGATATAAAAACGGTAAATGGGTGAGGAGTCAGATTACTCAGATTATGCGCTGACAATTGTTTTAATCCGCGAATAAAACTATCTCCATCGGTGGTGGTCTCAACGGCGAATCTGTCCGCTTCAAATTCATGTTTCCGAGATAATGCATTTAATCCCAATGCCAGTATCAATTCAATGGGTGAGTAAAGCAGTCCAAAGAACAGGATACTTGCATAAACAGAAACGTGTGTCATTTTGAATGCATCAAATAAAAGCTGGTTGTTCAGAAACAATGAGAGTAAAAACAGTAACATTCCCGTGTGTGTAATGGACAGAAGCATTCCCTTCAGAATATGATGCTTTTTGTAGTGACCAATCTCATGAGCGAGAATCGTAAGTAATTCCCGTGGTGAATGTTCTTTGATCAATGTGTCATATAGAACAATTCTTTTGTTCTTACCAAATCCAGTGAAGTATGCATTGGAATGAGTCGATCGCTTTGAACCATCCATCACAAAAATACCCGATAAAGGAAATTTTATGGTGACTGCATATTTTTCCAAGAGCGACTTTAATTCACCGTCTTCCAGTGGTACAAATTTGTTGAATAAAGGAGCGATGAAATGAATGTATAATGGTTGGATCACGATGGTGATGAGGGTCACCGTACACCACGCTACAAACCATGCCTCACTTCCCAATGACTCAAAGATAGAAAGAATTGCTCCCAAAATGATGGTTCCTAATATTGCCAATAACAGATACGCCTTCAATTTATCTTTGATGAACAAAGACGGGGTCATTTTATTAAAGCCGTATTTTTCTTCGATAACAAATGTGTGATAAATCGAAAAGGGAAGGGAAATAATATCCTGAATGAAGTATAGAATTCCCATAAACAACAGTCCGTCCCAAACAGGATGCATCGTGATTCCCCTGGTCCAGGAATCCACCAACTCAAATCCTCCTAACAAAATGACGGAAATTATCACAAGGAGATTTACCGTCGATGTAATGCGCGAAAAGCGAATGTTATCCCTCGTATATCTCTGGGATTTTTGATATTTATCTTCGTCATAAGCACCGACGAATTCAGAGGGTAAAATGGAGCTTAGAGATTTTACTGTGAGAAATCCAGATATTATACTGATTACAAATTCGATAACCAGTGTGCTTAAAATTATAATCAGAAAAAAATTCATCTGCAACTCATACTATTTATAAGATAAATTATTAAGAAACTGTTCCAATTTTTCAAAATGGGTATAGCAGTGACCGGCCATACCGAAATCTATTGCTGCGCGCACATTTGACGGGGAATCATCAATCATTACTGAACGATCAGGATCAGCTTTAAATTTCTGTAATGCAAATGCGTAGATTCCCGCTTGAGGTTTCATCATTCCCGCATCCTCCGAAGTAATTACTCCATCAACAAACTTAAAAAAATCAAATTTGGATTTTAAATATCTGATATTGTGATTTGAGGCATTCGATAGAATCAGAACCTTATGTTGCTTTGATAATTCAGGAAGTAATCCGGTAGCAGGTAATTCGCTTAACCCGATCCGATCCCAGCGTGCCTTGAATGTTTCGTATTGGAGCTTTTCACTAGATGGCAGTGCATACTGGATATCTGAAAAATACTGTTTGAAACTGATGTCATTGCGTTCGAGCCTTTTCATGGGGTCGCCATATAAAATATCTCTTGCAAGATGATAGGGTATCTCCGTTTGAGTTGCAACGTAGTGGATCACGGTAGATGGGTCGGCACCGATTAAGACTCCAAACAGATCAAAGAAAAGATTATAAGATATGTTGCTCACATTGGTAGTCAATTTACAAAAATGAGAATAACCATATGATTTAGATTCATAATTAAGATAAAAAAGGGGCAACAAGTACTTGCTGCCCCTCTAAAGTATTTAAAAAGTTTAGATCAATTTGACGTAAGTTTGAAATTGACAGGTATGGAAATCCATACACCGACTTTCCGATCACGCTGTAGTGCAGGTTTCCATCTTGTACGTTTGATAGCCTCAATTGCAGCATCATCCAATCCGGTATTGGGAATTCCTTTTAGAACGACGGTGTCGGTTACAATGCCCTTTTTATTAATGAATGCCTGTATGATTACGGTTCCTTCAATACCAGCTTCCATTGCAATGTCTGGATAAACAACGTTTCGCTGTAATGAAGCATAACCACCAATGGGTTCAGGCGCTTTGTCGTATGGAATAAATTTTATTTTTGAGCCGGCATCACTGGGTGGCGGTGGTGGGGCCTCCCAATCATCAAGGTCATCGAAATCAGTTTCATCAATGGTAATATCCTCATCAAGGAACTCGTCGTCAGATGCAATAGGAATAGTGGGTCGTGAAGGCGGTTCAGGTATTTTGATCTGCTCTGTAATCGGAATATCAATGGTTTCAATCGATTCCGATATTTGAGCAGATGTGATTTTATTAGCTTCTCCCAAAAATTTTGGAAACAGATACATTGCAAATGCAATACCGACAATCACTAAAATTGATATAGACCGCAACCGAACAGGATAGCTTAGAATAAGAGGATCTTGTCTTATCATAATTTTTCTCCTTCGATTCTTTTAGCTGAATAGCTCAATCTTAACGCATGGGCCTCACGAAGCTCCGTATGGATATCAGTAATGGTTTCCATAGAGACTTCTTGATCTGCTAAAAGAGAAACCGTAGTTTTCGGCCGTTTTACCATTTTATCATACATAATATGTCTTAAATCATCAACATTGATTCTACGGTCGTCGACAACGATAGTACCATCTTTTGCTGCCCAGATGTAAGACGTGTTACGTTTACTTTCAAGTTTTTCAATCATTTTGGCTTTGGGTACAAGTACGATCAAGCCTTCATACTCCCTCATAACCGTGGTTACCATAAAGAAGATGAGCAGCATGAAGATAATATCCGGCATGGATGATGTGGAGATTTCGTTACTTGCTTTTGTTTTCTTTTCAATATGCATCAGAATGCTTCCGGATTTGCGATTGATATTTTCTTGGCTCCTGCGATTTTGAGCTGGTCCAGAACCTGGAGATATACATCATATTTCGTATCCTGATGTGGCTTAACTGAAAAGATCATGATTTGTTCACCTTCAGGCGTGAATCCTCGTTTATTAATTCGGCTTTCGGCTTCACGAGCAATATCACGGATTAGTACTGGTTTATCATTAAAGAGTACTTTACCTGTTTGATTGATGAAAATTTCTGAAATATTTCCTTTTGGAATTTCAATATCAGTATCACCCGGTTCAGGGAGAACCATCTGGATACCTTTGTCCATTGAAATGGTAGTAGTTACCAAAAAGAAAACCAATAGCAGAAATGCAATATCCGCCATAGATGCTGATGAAAAACTGCCGAGTCCGCGTCTGGGTTTTATGTACATCAGACTACAGATTATTTTTCGTTACGGAATTTGTCTTTTATAGACGCAATCAGAGAAGACGTACTCTTTTGCATCGTCACAATTTGCATATCAATAATGTATAGGCATGTATTCTGAAGGAACTGAAGAATTACGGCTACAACCAGACCAAACGCAGTAGTGAGCAGAGCCTGTGAAATACCACCGGCAACTACTGCAGGTGAAATGTCATTGGCTGCTTCGATGTCGTTGAATGCGATGATCATTCCCCAAACCGTCCCCAAAAATCCTAACATGGGTGCAACAGCAATCATAAGGGATATCCAAGTCATGTTTTTTTCCAGCGAAGCCATCTCTATCGCACCAATTCTATCTAAATAGTTTTCTGCTTCATCAACTCCAAGGTGAGCTCTGTCTAAAGATGCAAGACACAAGTTGGCAACGGGACCTTTCCCGGATTCACATGCAGATTTCGCTTTATCAAAACCATCAGATTCTACCAATTGTGCGATTTGATTAGCAAAATCTTCCCCGGAAGATAATCCACTTACCAAATGAAACAATCGTTCGATTACGAATAATAAACCGATGATGAACGAGCCCAATATAGGCCACATGAAGTTACCGCCATCGAGAAATAATTGTACCATTCTTTCCTCTCTATCTTATTTTAAAGTTTTGTTTATGTATTGTATAAAAAATCTGTCTTGAATCTTAAGCAATTTTATTCATTTTTGCCAAAAGGTATTTGAGTGAATTTAGTCGTAAATCTCTATCGTTCTACAATTAAATTTTTGGCTTCACTGATATGTTTAACTGCTTCATTAACTTGAGTATCGATATCGAGTAGTTTTTTGTATAAATAGTTTTTACCCCATATTGATCCGGCCACTTCAGCGGTAATACGGACTTTGACAATGTCCCAATCTTTTTCCAAATCATCAGATTCATATTCGATCTCTTTCTCGTCCATCCATTTTATAAAATCTTTCAGATCATTTTTGGATAACTCAAATTTTGTATCAAATGCCTCGTAGGTCGAATACTTGTCAGAGACTTTGTTTTTTAACGTACCGGAATAATTGAAAATAGGCCTCTTTGAATTCCAGATTAATTGTGATGTGGAACTCGCCACATCTAAATCAGAAACGACATGAATGTCGGGTGTAATACCACCTCCACCGTAAACCGTCCTGCCTTTTTTCGTTTTAAATTCAGGTCGTTCTGCCAAAGTTGTATCAGAAGCCTCTCGATCTTTTTCTCGCAGGTCCGCATAATAATCTTCAATCCCGGCGTTATAATCACGTTGGATCAACCTTCCGCTTGGTGTGTAATATCGGGCGATGGTAATACGAGCAGCGGATTCATCCTGTAATGGGTACTGTCTCTGTACCAGACCTTTACCAAAACTCGTTTCACCTAAAATAAGTCCTCTGTCCAAGTCTTGCAAAGCGCCGCTGACAATCTCACTGGCACTGGCAGAACCTCGGTTGAGTAATACAATGATCGGGAATTTTTTGTGTGTTCCCCATTTGTGGGCACGGAAGACCTCATTTGAATCGGGGAGTCTGCCTTTTGTAAATACGATGGTGTCATTTGAAGAAACGAACATATCCACGATTTTGATGGCCTGATCCATATAGCCACCACCATTGTTTCTTAAATCAAGGATCAACTGCTCCATACCCAATGCTTCCAACTCGTCTAATGCATCTTCAACTTCCTGAGCGGTTGTTGATGCAAACCGGTTCAGTTTGATATAGCCACTATTTTCTTTATACATAAATGATGCAAGAACACTAACGATGGGGATTTCATCTCGAATCAAAGTAACGTCAAACGGATCATCCAAACCTGATCGGCGGATGGCTACTATTACCTCTGACCCTTTGGGGCCGCGAAGCTTGTTCAGCACATCTTCCTGTGTGATTTTATATGCGGATTCACCATCAATGCGTACGATTTTATCTCCTGATTGGAGACCTGCTCGTTCAGATGGTGTGCCGGGGATTGGGGATATAACCGTTATGTAACCGTCGAGGATGGCGAATTCAATTCCAATACCTTCAAATTTTCCCGCAAATTGCTCGGTTACCGTTTTCAAATGCTCTTGGGAGATATAATTAGAATGGGGATCCAATCGATCCAACATCCCTTCTATTGCCCCTTCAAGGATGTCATCCATATCTACATCTTCAACGTAGTTATTATTTACCAGTTGGATCAACTGGCTAAGTGTTTTCATCTTTCGATATTTGTCTTTTCCAGCGTCAGATTGGAATCCGAAAATTCCCAATAAAATGACACCAGCTAATATGATTAATAGTCCTTTTTTCATAGCGCAAATAATACCTACTTATTGTCTTTTAATACAATGCTCAATCAACCTACCGACGGGATTCCTCCAGAATAGGATATAAAATGTCCAGATCGCCTTCAGGTGCGTCCTTTGCGGGGCCATAGGGTTGGATTCCGAGAATTTCACATACGAGAGGATAAACATGGATGTTTTCAAAAGTATCAATAGTTACGCCCGATCGAATGGCGGGACCTGATGCATAGAAAATACCATGCATATTTTTAACTTCAGGGTCAAATCCATGATTGCCAGCAGATATACTGTAATTCCCTCCAATTGTTTCCTCGGAAATGATGGTCCAGCCATCGTCTGCAACCAAGAGATAATCTTTTGTATTCCGATTAACAAAATGAAACCTTTCCGGTATGGAATTTCGAGGATAAACTGCCAAATGAGGGATATTTTTTAATTTGTGGTGAAGAGCAAACCGCTGCCAGAAAAAACGTACATCGATTTGTGCGAAAGGTCCATCATTTTCAATAATCAATCTGTCGGAATTAATATGTTTCTTAAGGGGAATTATCCGATCATTAGATATCGGTGTCATCCCATGATCACTCACAACCACAAGGTTCAGCTCATCAGCAATGGGTAGAGATGATAAACCTGCGATGAGACTTCCAAGAATGCTGTCTAAATAACGAACTTTTTCATCTACCAGCGAACTTTCGGGATCTTTTCCATGTCCTGTATGATCGGGTTCATCAAAATACAGCATGATCAGGTGAGGTCTGGACGCTTCCGGTAATTGAAGCCACGCGATGACACTATCGACTCGAGCGTCATAGGATACTGATCCATCATAATATTTAGAAATGGAAGGGGACAGACCCTTGATCGGCGCTTCTGAACCCACCCAAAAATAGGAGGCTGATTTAACACCCTGACGTTCAGCGGTTACCCAAATCGGTTCTGCTTGGTACCATTTTGGATTCTGTACTGTCTGGCGGTCTGATATGGAGTATCTCTCCTTAAAAATTTTGTCATAAAATGAATTTCCTGTTAGCATATGAGTTTGAGTATAGGCACCGGTGGCGAGGGAATAATGATTTGGAAATGTCTTTGATGGAAATACCGGTTGCATGGATTCAGCTTTGGCACCATGATCCCGGAGATAATCGAAATTAGGAGTGTCTGTTCGGTCTGCGTAATCGTATCTGAATCCGTCAAACGAAACCATCACCACATAGGGGGTACCGCCAACGAGTATCCATACAAAGAGGAGCGTAAATATAAATGATTTTAGATAGTTCATGATGTGCTTACCAGTAAATTAAATTGAATTTTGAATAGGTATTTTTCACCCGTTCCACCGATAGTATCAAATAAAAATTTTTCTGAATTCATGACAGATACCAATTTAGATGGTCAATAAATGATATGGTGACAAATTTATCAGATGGAACTGTAAGATCAGTAGTCTGAAATTCCACAGTCTAATAATGCTTCTCCCTAATTTCCCCCTTTTTGTGATGATGTTTGCCAGCGTAATTTCATAGAGATGATTCAAATATGATTGAGTAAAATTAAATGAAAACTGATTCTGGAAATACGGATTTATCCACCAAACGGCACGCACTACTGCCTCCTCTGGCAGAGCGCGTTCGACCATCAACGTTGGAACAATTCATCGGACAATCTTCCCTCACATCAGAGCGAAGTTTATTAGTGCAGTCGGTAAAACAAAACCGTCCGTTTTCGCTGATTTTCTGGGGACCACCGGGTACGGGGAAAACGACGCTTGCGCGGATATTATCACATGAATATGGAGCGGAATTTCTCGAATTGTCAGCAGTGTCTTCCGGTGTGGCGCAAATCAGACAGGCACTCGCTTCGGCAAAAGATATGCGTCAACTTGATAAAACCACCATCCTGTTTATTGACGAAATCCACCGGTTCAGCAAATCCCAGCAGGACGCCCTGCTCCATGCGGTTGAAGACGGCACCATTATTCTCATTGGCGCAACGACAGAAAATCCATCGTTTGAAGTAATCTCCCCATTACTTTCCAGGTGCCGTATCATGAAGTTGAATTCGTTTTCATCTGATGAGTTACTGAAAATCTTGGATAGAGCATTGGTAGAAGATGTCATCCTTTCGCAGCGGAATATCCTTATCCCCGACGATATGAAAAAAGAACTTGCAGCGTCTTGTGGGGGAGATGCCCGGAAGATGTTGAACACGTTTGAACTGGCGATTTCATTTCATCCGGAGGATCCTGTAGAGATCACTTCCCATGACTTACAGGAGGCGCTTCAACAAAAGCATGTGATCTATGACCGTGCAGGTGATTATCATTACGATACCGTTTCGGCGTTTATAAAATCTGTACGAGGGTCAGACCCGGATGCCGCTGTGTACTGGCTGGCGATTATGTTAGAAGGCGGCGAGAAGCCTGAATTTATTGCCCGACGACTCATCATCCTCGCATCAGAGGATATCGGGAATGCTGAACCTTATGCCCTCATGCTTGCAACCTCTAGTATGCAGGCTGTACACATGGTGGGGATGCCCGAAAGTGGCATCATCTTGGGGCAGGTCACAACGTATCTGGCCAGTGCGCCCAAGAGCAATGCATCTTATTCCGCCATTAATTCAGCACGGGATTACATCCGTGAGCATGGCACAGAATCGGTTCCTCTCCATTTAAGAAATGCTCCCACCAATCTGATGAAGAATATGGGATATGGCAAAAAATATCAGTATCCCCATTCCTCTGAACACCATTTTGTGGAAGAACAGTATTTCCCGGAAACCATAAAGACTCCGCCGTCATTTTATAAGCCTTCAGGTGAAGGGCGTGAAAAATTCCTACGGGACCGGTTGGCGTTTCTTTGGAAAACCAGGTACAAACCATGAAAAGATTGATATTTATTCTAAAAATAAGTTTGTTGACTATTCTACTTTCAACCTGTGCCACCGTCCCCATCACAGGAAGGAGACAATTAGCGATGGTTCCCCAAAACACGATTCTGGAGTACAGCGAATCCAATTACCGTGAATTTCTGAACGAAAATAAGATCATTACCTCTGGGACAATTGTGAGAATGATTAAGCATGTGGGTGAAAACGTTACCAATGCAGTGATAGAATATTTCACCGAACAGGGTAAACTTTCTTTGTTAGACGGTTACAATTGGGAATTCAATCTTGTTGAGAAGGAAGATGCAAACGCATGGTGTATGCCCGGTGGGAAAGTGGTGGTTTACACGGGAATCCTGGATATCACCAAACACGAAGGCGGACTTGCCGTCGTCATGGCTCATGAAATTGCACATGCCATCGCCAATCACGGTAATGAGCGAATGAGCCAGGTGCTACTGGCACAAATGGGGGGAATGGCACTATCCACTGCCATGGCATCTCGGCCACAGCAAACACAGGATTTGTGGATGCAGGTGTTCGGTATGGGTGCTAACCTTGGGATACTATTGCCGTATAGCCGAGTGCATGAGAGTGAAGCCGACCGCCTGGGAATGGTCTTTATGGCAAAAGCGGGGTATGATCCAGATTTTGCACTGGAGTTTTGGCAGCGAATGTCTGATATGAAAAACGGTAATGTATCTGAAGAAATATTAAGCACACATCCCTCTGATGAACACCGGATACAGGAGATACGAGATTTAATCCCGGAAGTGGAAGAATATTACCAGAATTCTGTCAAACAACATGTGGATTTTTAACAGAAGTAAAATCGTTTTAGCTGCAAATTAATGCGGATTTTTACTAATATACATTGAAGCAAAATGGAATCAATGTTGTTAAGGAAACGATCATCAATTAAGTGCACTCATGGAAAGAGTACACTTCGAGCTATTATGTTCAGAATTCGTAATAGTGTTTAATTTAAAACAGCAATTATCTACAGAAAATTATAAAGGAAACAGATGGATTTAATCCGAGGTATTTCGGGTATTCGTGGTATCGTCGGTCTGACACTGACTGCACATGACGTTGAAAAATATTCGTTCGCATTTGCAAAATTACAGCCAAAGGGAACCATCCTTTTAGCGCGAGACAGTCGGACCCATGGCAGATCACTACTCCTGTCAGCGTACAATGCATTAATAACATCCGGGCGAGAGGTGATTGATTGCGATATTATTCCCACGCCCACGGCACAATTCATCGTTCAGCAAAAAAATCTCGCTGGTGCCATCGTCATCACGGCTAGTCATAATCCATCAGAGTGGAATGGGATGAAATTTGTAGATAATGACGGTTGCTTTCTGGATGGCGATGCGAACAAAACCCTTTTCAATATCGCGGACGAACTACCTGATTATCCTGCGCTACCACAAGACGATTCAACCATTGATTCTCACCTGCCAGAAGAACATATTTCCCATTCGGCTACACTAACGACGATTAATCGTGAACGAATCGCTTCCCGGAAATTCAAAGTGGTGGTGGATGCCGTGAATGGTGCAGCCTCAATCTTGTTGCCTGAAGTCCTTCGGCAACTGGGATGTGAAGTGATCCCATTGTATTGCAAACCTGACGGACAATTTCCTCGGGGAACTGAACCGCTGCCAATCAACCTGAAAGATTTGGGTGACCTGGTGAGAAAACACGGTGCGGATGTGGGATTTGCTACTGATCCCGACGGAGACCGACTAGCTGTAGTGGATGAGCAGGGAAATCCTCTTGGTGAAGAATATACACTCACCATTTGCGCCGATGGATTTCTGACTGAAAATCCATCTCAAAAACCAATTGTTACTAATCTTTCAACTACCATGGCGTTAGACCGTGTGGCAGAAAAATATGATGTACCTGTCATTCGAACGGCAGTGGGGGAGATAAACGTGGTCAATGCCATGAAAGCTCACCAGTCTGTGTTGGGTGGTGAAGGCAACGGTGGTGTGATTTTAGCAGAATCACATTTAGGGCGAGACTCATTGGTAGGCGTTGCGCTTTTCCTGAATCGAATGTCGCAAACCACCGATCCGGTCAGTACCATTTTCAAGTCAATGCCGCAATTCACAATGGTGAAAGATAAAATCCAGTTGGGGGATATCAATCCAGATCAGGTCATCGAGAAAATTTCCAAACAATTTGGTGATGTAGAGCAAGATCATCAGGACGGCCTTAAACTGATTTGGCAGGATCGTTGGGTGCATATCCGAAAATCAAATACCGAACCCATCGTACGGATTTATGCTGAGGCAGAAACGGCGAAGGACGTGCAGTTGTTGGTGGGGGAAATTAAAAAATTGGTTTAAAAAGCGGCTTGCTGTAAGATCACTTTCGCAAAGGCACAAAGCACACGAAGAAGAAATATGGCTCATTAAATCAGAGCTATACTGCAGTGATGATTCCTATCTACTCATCCCTTCTCAAACTTCAACAATCGATATTTGATGTTCATTTGAACTGCCACTGCCAATTGCTCCTGCTAACTGCCACTCCTCCATTTGTCTTTAACTCAAATCCACATCGCTCATTTTAAGTTAAGTCCGGGGAGTATTATGCAGATGAACTTCATCCACAACGCCAACAATGATAGACCTGATGGGGGCATTGGGTTGATCCACTATTTGTCGGGCGGAGTTGCCTTCGTCCAAGACGAGCACAGTCTCACCAGCGCCCGAACCCACCACATCGACGGCGATGACATATTCACCTGTGGGCTTTCCGTGGATATCGAGATAATCTACGATCAGTAGTTTTCGGCCATCATAAAAAGCATGGGTGATAGTAGAATGAATAGCGCCTCTGACTTTACCAATTTGCATGGTCCTTTACCTTTCTCCATTCAGATTCAGTAGATGGACATCATCCACAATTCCGATGATGGCGTGATCAACTGGTACAAACCAAGGGTCCAGTGTGAGAGCGGCCTCTCTTGAACTTTCATAGGAGATCAATTCTCCAAAGCCACACATTCTGGTGGAGTCTGCTGCTACAAAAGGTGCGCCTGAGGGTTTCTGCTTCCCATCTAGAGGTTGAACTAAAAGCAGGGGTACGCCTTCGAGTCCCTCGTACACAATGCAGGGTGTGAGTGTGCCAATTACTTTGCCCAGATGCATTTTAAATTTCCCCTCCCTGCAGCAATTGCAGTTTTGAATCACTGAAACTTGTGGAGTGTTCGATCTGTTTAAGGATTTCCCCTGACAGTCTCGGGATCAGCGTTTCGCTCAACCAATTTGTCAACGGTTCCACCACAGATCTTGCCAGTTCAATGGCTGTGCTGACTTCTTCGATTTTTCCGCAGAAGATGGCCAGTCCCTTGCCCCCGATATCGTCAGCAAGACGGAGTTCCACCAGGGAAACATCAGTTCCTTTCAGGGCTTTGTCGGCTCCCTTTACCACTGCAGAGAGTGTGGAAGTTTCAATGATGCCCAGCGATTCAGATGTGATAGGTAAACGACTGCCAAGAATGGCTTCGTGGACCTGTGCGTGGACAGCTGGCAGAAAAAGCTGGTCGATGATGCTGCCTTCGCCTCTGGCCAGCCCTTCGTGGTAGGATTCCTCCACCGAGGCAACGCTGCCCCCCAGCATGACGATGTATTTTCCGTTGTGGACTGTTCCCGATCGTAATACGGTTACGGGTGCTTTTTTAACCATGGCATCACTGGTAAAAATACCGGCAGGGATATGCTTAAATTCAATGATAGCAATTGCAGGATACTTCATCAGACGATCCTGAAATGATCTACAAGCACACAGCGACGTTCACGGGTGAAGTCACGAGGACCTGTCAATCCCTCTCCGGTGGGACTTGCAATAGTGAAAGAACAATAGCCCTCACCACCGTATCCCAGTCCGGCAACTGATGGACCGTTTTTCACGAAGATACTACAATCCATGACCCTAGCCATGCGGCTCAAATTGTCCAGATTTTTCGAATGCATAATGGCTGTATGCCGGAATCCATGCTCGGCTTCTTTGGCGATATCGATAGCCTGATCGGCATTGGGCTGGCGCACCAGTGGGATTATCGGTAGCATCTGTTCCGTCCAAACCAAGGGGTGACCGGCCGGTACAGGTGCAATAGCAAGGCGCACAGAATTATCCACTTTTTTGTGGATTTTGTCGAGAATTTTCTGCACATTTTGGCCAATAAACTCTTTATTGATGACGCCGGGTTTACGAAGACCATTGGTTTTGGTGAAAATTAGTTTTTCCACCTGATCTACTTCGTGGGGTTGCAATACGACTGCGTTGTGCCGCTGAAAGGCGGAGATCAGCTGATCGGCTACGGACTCCACCACGAAAATCTCTTTCTCGAGCACACAGATGATGTTGTTGTCCAGCGAAGCGCCTTCCACGATGCTGCGGGCTGCCTTCTCGATATCGGCACTCTCATCCACTACTACAGGTGGGTTGCCGGGACCTGCACAGATGGCACGCTTACCGCTCTGCATGGCCGCCTTAACCACAGCTGAACCTCCGGTTACCACCAACAGATTAATGCCGGGATGAGCCATGAGCTCCTGTGCACTTTCGATTGTCGGGCGGTCGATGGTGGTTACGAGGTTCACGGGACCCCCCGCTTCCTGTATTGCCTGGTTCAGCAGTTCGATGGTAAAAATACTCACCTTCCGGGCAGTGGGATGCACATTGAACACGACGGCATTCCCTGCAGAGACCATTCCAATAGTATTGCAGATGATGGTCGATGTTGGATTTGTGCAGGGTGTAATGGAACCGATAACCCCGAAGGGTGCAGATTCCATGAGCGTCAGACCTCTGTCACCGGTATCAGCATGGGGAGTGAGTACCTCGGGTCCCGGAGTTTTCTCCGTTACCAAGCGGTTTTTGATGATTTTATCTTCTACGCGGCCAAGTTCCGTTTCGGCATGCGCCCGAACAGCCAGATCTTCAGCATGTTCCAGCATTTTAATACGGATATTGCGGATGATCTCATGCCGGCGATTCAAAGACATGCCCATAAGGTCGAGATGAGCTTTTCTGCCGGCTCGCACGGCGGCATCGATTTGACCAAAGACGCCAACTCCACTAGCATTCCCAGCTTCGTGAATTGGACGAATGCTCGGCGTTTTCACAGGACTGTACTCTACCGGCCGGATCAAACCGACAACTTTTCCGGCTATGGACTCTACCTGTTCCGATGTTAACTGTGACACGGTTTTCCTCCCATCAATGACTAATCACAATGGTGTAAAGATTGATACCTGATAACGATTGCCATCGCGGATCAATCATTCACACCCTTTTTGTATTTGGTTTGACCGGCAACTTCCCAGCTGTCTACGATGGCCATGACCACCGCATCGCAGGGGCGTTTATCGGTTCTCACTGTCTGTCGTCCCGAGCTGCCTGTGGCAAAAAGAACAATTTCCCCGGGACCGGCATCTACTGCATCGACGGCAACCAACGTTCCATCTGCAGGAGCACCTTCCAGATCGATCTTTTGGAGGATCAGGAATTTCAGTCCTACCAGGCTCTCTTCTTTTTGTGTGGAGACCACGGTCCCCACTACTTTTGCGAGATTCATATTACCTCCAGTTGGCTATTTTGTGCCTTTCATCTCCGCTTTGCCTTCTGCCATTCTTCCCAGGGGAAGTACTGCATCCACATTTGAATGAGGTCGTGCGATGATATGGACAGCTACGATCTCGCCCACTCTAGCGGCACCTGCTTTTCCAGCCTCGCAGGCTGCTTTTACAGCGGCAACATCTCCACGGATACACACCGTGACGTAACCACCACCCGTTTTTTCGTACGATACCAATTCAACCTTGGCGGCTTTCACCATTGCATCCGCAGCTTCTACCACTGCTGGATAGCCTCTGGTCTCCAGCATTCCTAATGCATCTGCCATGTTGTTATCTCCTTTTCTTGTTTTATTGGATTATTGTTCACTTTTAAATTTTCTGCAGTGCATTCCAAATTGGTCTGCACCGTTTTTTATTTATGATTTTCTTTACCGGTCATTTCCTCTATTGCCCGAACGGCTGCACGCCAACCCACGTCGATATCCCGCTCTTTTCCACCGAGGTAGATCCGTCCGAATGAACCGAAAGAACTGACTTCGAGAATGTTGATCTCGGCTGCTTTTTCAGCTTCATTGGCCGCTAGGGCTGCATAGGCTGCCGGCTGGACCTCCATGACGAAAAGAGTCTCACCGGGGACGATCATGTTCCCGTGGCGCATCCTGTTGATAAGCTGTGTCTGATGGTCATCAATTTTTCGGATGACCTGGTTCGAGAATATCTTCGGTTTCCAACGGTCCGCTTCGGTGAGTTCCAGGGCATCCAAAATGGCCTGACCTGCTTGCCGAACATCGGCCTGGGATTCAGAGTGGATCTCCAGCATGCCATAGAGTCTTTCCACAATTTGCATTCCCGGTGTTACATTAGTCGATTTCAGAGCGATATCCGTTATCCGGTTGATCTCGATTCCCGGGGATATTTCGATGTAAAGGGATGCCATTCCGGAAATGGGCAGGAAGCCTTTTGCAACGGTGCCTAGAAAGGCCGCATATTGGGGTTGTAGATTATCTAAAAATACATAAGCTCTCAGGTCTACCACATTGTCTCCTTCGCGATTGTTTTAAATTAATTTGAATATGTTACAGAACGGGATTCACCCATGATCCGGATCCCAGCACTGGCACCCAGACGAGTTGCTCCCGCTTTTATCATTTTGCGGGCATCATCGTAGGATGAAATTCCACCTGATGCCTTCACCCCCAGACCCTTGGGTTGTACGATTTTACTCATGAGTTCCACATCTTCTACTGTGGCACCGTGGGGTCCAAAACCGGTAGAGGTTTTGACGTAATTGGCTTTGGCTTTTACAGCCAGTTCACATGCACGGACCTTTTCTTCATCGGTAAGATAGGCTGTTTCGATGATGACTTTAGAGATGGCATTGCCGTCTTCGCAGGCTTCGGTGACTCGGCGGATGTCCCGATAAACCAGTTCGTCATTGCCGCTTTTTAAGGCACCAATATTGATCACCATGTCGATTTCTCTAGCGCCTTCGCGGATAGCCTGTCGGGCTTCCATGGCCTTTATCTCAGATGCATGGGCTCCCGAAGGAAATCCTACAACAGTGCAGACATTAACGGAAGTACCTGCAAGTATTTTTGCGGCCAGTTTCACATAACTGGGTGACACACATACAGAGGCAAACTGAAATTCTCTGGCTTCGTCACAGATGCGCTTGATATCATCGTCGGTAGTTGTGGGCTTGAGGATGGTGTGATCGATGCACCGGGCAATATCTTCCGGGACACAGTCACATCCGCTACCTTCATGATAGCCGAAACGATTGACTCCCAGTTGCATGAACTGGCGCATAGTTGCAGGGTCTTTTCCCAGATGTACACCACAGCTACAAACCATTTCGCTATCGCAATGAGACGGAGCACCGCCTGGCATTGCACCACCGGATGCCAGCAGTTCACTAACCCGCTCTGCAATTCTGGTCATATCTTCCTGAGTGATGGAATTCACCTCTTCCTCCTTATTTTCTTTTTTCGGGATGGGGGCCGTGACCGAGAATGATCGGGGTCGGTCCAGTTCATCAATCATTTTAACGCGGTTTAAATGCCTCTCTACGGTACAATCTGTGGTCAGAAAAATATCCGCAATTTGTCTGGCAAGGGCAGTTCCTGTGAGACCCGCACCGAGAGTGAGAACATTGGCATTGTTGTGTTCTCGGGCGTTGCGAGCAGTGGATAAGTCATAGCACATGGCAGCCCGGACACCCGGGACCTTATTGGCCGTCATAGCCGATCCGATACCAGCGCCATCCACGATGATTCCAAATCGAACTTCTCCGGCTGCGACTTTTTCAGCCACGATCCGGGCAAATTCTGGGTAGTCCACGGCTTTTTCGCTGAAAGTACCGCAATCTTTCACGATATAATTCTGTCCTGCCAGATGGGTCAACAGAGCTTCCTTTAGAGGAAATCCTCCGTGATCAGCGCCAAGTGCAATTAAAATTTGATTAGATTCTGCCATTTTTAGTTTTAGACGTATCCATGTTTAGTTTTCTATAAGTTCTTTCGCCACCAATTCATCGGTGATGAGTGTATTAAAATAATTTCCTGCCAGTGCCGCTCTGATGGCTTCGAGTTTTTCCCTGCCACCTGCTATGGCCACAGACCACGGCTTTTCCTGCAGAGCCTTCAGGCTGATGCCAAGGGTTCGTTCATTGAGTTCAGTGGAAGAGATGGAACCATCGCGACTGATGATCCGGGAGCAGATATCCCCCACGGCACCCTTCTGCAGCAGCCGATCGACCTCAGTAGAATCGAAATAATCAGCTTTCACCAGCGCAGAATGGTGGTCGAATGAACCGATGGTAAAGAGAGCCACAGTGGCTTTTTCAGCAAGTGTTAGAGTTCGGGCAATATTTTTATCGGAAGTAATGGTTTGCTTGAGTTCAGCCCGATCAACTACAGCCGGTAACGGCAGCATAAAAGGTATGGCTGATAATCGCTCGCCGAATCTACGGACGATCTCACTTGCGTGCGTGTCATATTCTGCTCGAGAAATTCCGCCGTTGAGTTGCACTACCGTCATCTCACGAAATTTCTTTTTTGGCAGGGCTAGCGATACGGCCTGCAGACTCGTTCCCCAAGAAACACCGAGCACCGTACCATCCTGAATGATATGATTCAAAAATTTAACTGCAGCAATTGCCAGTCTTGATTTGATGGTCTTGTCGTCATCATCATTATTGGGTATGACAACAGCAGATTTTAATCCGAATTTTTCTTTCAATCCGTTTTCGAGAATAGCTCCTTGCATATGGGGGTCGATGATTTCAATTTTTACAATGCCTTGTTCCCTGGCTTTCTGGAGCAGCCGTGAGACTCCGGGACGTGACACACCCAATCTTTCAGCAATTTGCTGTTGACTGAACTGGTGCTCGTAATAGAGGAGCGCAGCTTCATAGAGCATTCGAGATAGGTTATCTTCTTTGTTTTTATTCTGCATTTTCTTGTGAACAATTGTTCATCAATATTTGACAATTGTTCAATATTAAAACCACTACCCAAAACAATGCAATAAAAAAATTTTGGAGGGTTAGGTGCAATGTGCATCCTTCTTTCCCTATAGCTGTGTCATGTGGAATTGGGACATATCGCTCATCCTTCAGGGTCGGTTACCGATCCAATATAACTCCTTGCAGCAGATCGGGATAGATCAAAGTTATTTAACATCTTTTTAAGTCTCGATGACTTTGAAAGACTTTCTACCAGTGTTTTTACGTCTGACACAGGTTCAAGTAGATAAATTTGATTATTAAGTCCCAGTGGGGAGGATGGATTTTCGAAGAAGGGTATTATCCATAATAATTTAGTACACTATAGAATCGGTGTTACAACGTTGACTAATACTGGGTTGCACAGAAATGATAATTCCCCCTAGTTAGGGGAAATCAGCAAACTAGAATGACAATAAATTATTCTGGATAAGGCTTATATACCGTATGTGGAAGTGACTCGGCTAACTGATAAATCAATCAGACTAAATACCTCGATTTTTTTTCAGAACTTTGAGCCGTTTGTCCAATTCATAATTAGGACGGTCAGGCGATTTGGCTTTTAGCTTAAGGTAGAAATCCAAGGCTGGTTTTTGGTGCTCATCCTTTTTCGATAATTTGAAAAGTTCATAATTGATATCAGCTATTTCTGATATACTTTCGGTTCCATCAAGCATGGTGAACAGTGTATTTGATCGATCAGTGATGCCCGTTTTATATTCTATCCTTCCCCGGAGCATCTTTCCTTCAAGCACTTTTTCCGGGAACCCCAGTTCTTCCTTTTTTTCCAATACATGTTCATTTAATTCTGTGGCTTCAGAATATCTACCCATTAAAAACAGCAATTCTGCTTTTTGATATTTCATTGAATAAAAATGTCGTTCGATTTTTTGTTTATCAGAAGCTTCGATGGCGCGGTCATAGTAATTAAGGGCGATATCGTATTCCATGAACTCGGTATGGAGCTCACCCAGTCTGCCGGCTGCATTTGCAAGACCCCTTAAATTGCCCAGCTCTTCTGAAAGGTCAAATCCCTGCTTAAAATATTGAATACTTTTTCGAAGGTCTCCTAGCACGCGGTACACATCACCAATATAATTACTGGACGTACTGATTCCCCTTTTATCTCCCAGTTCTTTTGCCAGACGGAGTTGTTTTTGGGAACACTCCAGTGCCATATTATAATTTCCCATTTTCTGGTAGATACTCCCAATATTACCAATAGCATCGGAAATACCTTTTTTATCGCCTAATTCCTCTGAAAGCTGGACTCGTCTGTTAAAAAAGTCCATGGCTTCATCAAGGTTTCCCTGGTAATAATGGGCAGTACCAATAAGGGAAGTGGCAACGGAGATACCAATTTTATCTCCTATTTTTTCATCAATTTCCAGCTGTTTTTGATAGTATTCCATAGCTTGCGAAAAATTTCTCTGAGATTGGTAAATTAACCCAATATTTCCCACAGCTTTGGCAATTCCAATCTCATCTTTCTGGTTTTCAGCCAGTTTTTGCATTCTTTCAAAACTCTCCATGGCATCTTCATTTTTCCCCAAGCGCCAGTAAACCAGTCCCATATTTGCCACAGCTCGCGCGATACCCTGTTCGTTATTTATTTTTTCATATCGCTCAAGAGAAAGTTTATAGTGTTTCATCGCCTCTTCATAGCTTCCCTTCATGTACAGTTTGGTTCCTAAATGAATTTCCGTTCTTGCATATCGAGAATCATCCTTTATGGTGGTTGCTAATTTGAGTAATCGATGACAGATTTCAATTGATTCATCCCAATTTCCTACCAATTGCAGAATTTTGGCTTTTTCGAGACAAATGTCAATATACTTTCGAATGTCATCAATCTGCTCGTTGGATAACTTGACACCTTTTGGTTTGGTTTGAATCTTTTCAATCCAGTCGAAGTGAACGAGCAATTTATTATAAAATGTAATGGCTTCGTTATTTTGATAGTTATCTCTGGCGTAATTACCAGCCTTTTCGAGGTAAAATAGCGCTTTATCTTCAATTTCTGCATTTTCAAAGTGATTGGCTAGATCGGAATAATACATCTCCAATTGATCTTTGTAAATATTTTCCATTGTTTCTCCTGCGAGTAGGTGGAGGTTTCGGAGTTGCTTCTTTAACTGCATTTCATATACTGCATCCCGGATCAATGCGTTTTTAAACACATAGTCTATTTCGGATAAATGATACCAAATAGTTTCATTCTCTCCTAACTCCAGATAATCCTGTAGGGATTTAGATTTATTGCTCAGCATTGCGCTTAAAATAGTCACGGCAAATTCGCGTCCTAAGGTAGATGCGGTTTTAACGATTACCTTCAAATCGCTTGTTAAGCGATCAATGCGGGCAACGATGATTGAATTTATTCCTGAAGGCATTTCAATATCTTTGGCGATGAGATTATTTTTATTATCAAGCAGCTGGTTTTCTTGAAGATAAAGGACCATCTGCTCAATATAAAAAGGATTTCCGCTACTTTTTTCCCACACAAGATTGAGAGTTAGTTCAGGAACATTTTTCTTAATAAATTTACTTTTGGTTAATTCAAAAGTCGTTTCCTTATCCAGCAAATCAAGACCTATCCGACATTCGGGAATTGTAGTAAATCCCATATGAAATGGAGTGTCGTCATCATCATACCTGCACGGAGAGATGATAATAAAAGGATAATCATCAACATTTCGAGTTAGCACTTGAAGTAAATTTTGAGTGTCGTCATCAATCCAGTGACAGTCGTCAAGTATAATAATAATCGGTTTCAGTAGGCTTTCTGCTTTGACGAGATTTTTAAAGGCGTA
Source organism: Fidelibacterota bacterium (assembly GCA_013204025.1). GTDB lineage: Bacteria > Fidelibacterota > Marinisomatia > SCGC-AAA003-L08 > JACNLC01 > JABMOW01. The sequence continues at coordinate 40,616 of JABMOW010000057.1, forward strand.
GAGTGTATTTTCATACCTACTTTTAGCATCAAGATTTTCATATAATGAATTATCCCAGTGAAGGTTGACTAAATGCCCTAAAAAGGAATAGCTTCGTCGGAGTTCTTTTTTGATATCAGGCTGATCCGTTTTATCGATTAACCACTTTAGTTTTTTCTCAAATTGCTGCTTGTTGGTCGCTGGATTATTCTCACTCGATTGGTTGAAATAATGCTCAAAGAAATACACGATTGGATTAAAACTTTTCCGCAATATCCCATCACAACGCATTTCAAACCAGGAGAAAGCTGATTTTTTTGATTTCCGTCTTAATTCATGGAGCAGCCTGTTTTTCCCGATACCTGCTAATCCGTCGACATAAACAACACCACCAAAACCATGGTTTTCAATGGGTAGAAGGACATTTTTCAGTTTCTTCAGTTCTTCGACTCTTCCGTATTGTTTACCCGTGTACATCACCTGCTTCGATTTGACTTCTTTTGTCAACCGATACGTGGGGATAGTCCCTGATCGCCCTTTAAACTCAAAATCACCAATATGTTCAAATTGGAAGGATTGATTTCTCGATGTTCGATCGCAGGTGAGTACTTCGTTCCAACCTGCCTTCATCATGTATCTTGCTGACTGGTTCACGGTATTCCCAAGACATGTGAACTCCTGACGCAATTCTACTCCGTTATACCCCGCATATAATATTCCTTGGCTGATTCCTGCCCGTAATTTGATAGAAGGCTCCATGTGGTGCTGCACACCCAGAATAAATTTTAATGCGCGCTGTTCATTGTTTTCATAAGATAGAGGTGCTCCAAAAAACACCAGAATATTCCCGCCTTTGTCGCCAAAATCCAAGTGCGGGTGACTTCCACCATAAGCCTCCTGTTGTTCGATAATGACGTTGATAAATGTGTCTAGATCGGATACATTATCAAAAGATACGAAAACAGAGAATGCTTCTCTGAATTCCCCAGCCGGGAAGTGGAGTTCATTTTTCCCTGTGAATACAGATACCACCTCCTCTTGAAAATTGCCCTTTTTTAAGGGATTAGGTGATGTTTCAAAATCAGCAACCTTATCGATTCTGAAGAAGGTAGTTTGTCCTTTGTTTTTTAATTTCTTTTTTAAAATTAGATCTGATATGTTGGTGAGAAACATTTCATCCGCACAAATGTCACCTTTTTCACAATGATGCTCAGCATAGGCACAATTATCTACAGCATATCCTTTAAAATAATACGCTTTTGAATGATCATTTCCCACAATCCCCCAATCGACATTGCCTTGTGAAAGACCGATTTTTACGGCAAATTCAAAATCACCAAATTTTGAATGATAATTATGATGGGTTTTAAAGAAATCCTGGATGATCAATGCGGATTTCAGTACCCGTTTGGGTATTTCGGGGGCAATCTTTTCAGTAATAAACAGCGCGGTAAAAGCATCACCGGCAAACCGAGTGATAAATCCTCCATTAGAGTAAATGGAGTCAACAGACGTGGAAAATAGAAATTCAAGAATATCGGAAAGCACTTCAGCACCTTCTTTTCCATGTTTCATCAATGCTTCAGTTGTAGAGGTAAATCCGGAAATATCGATGAAAATGGAATAAGCGTTAAAACTTCCCGAAAATTCCTGGCTCAAATATTTTTCAACTACAAAATCGGGTACTAAATTTCTCATACGTTCAATTTTTTCCTATCGTGTACAAGGTGATAATTCTTCGGTAAAATGAAAATTTGGTTATGTTATTATTAATCAAGAAATTTTATAATATGGCATAAACCCAGATCATTGCAATGTAGGTTAAATGATGAACTAGTTGATCAATCCCGAACAATCCCCAGAATGGATAGTCAGTGGATTTCCATTCCTTTACCCGGCATACGTATTCTTTAAACCAGTCCATATGATAGTGGATAAAGAACTCTCCGATACAAATACAAAAAATCATTGCCCACCTGATCTCGGCAAATCCGATGGAAGCTATGACCAATACAATAATAGATAGAATAGCATGTACGCCAGCGTGCGATATTCCTCCCCAATGCCCGTAAGTTCCTTTGTTTGCAAGCATGTAATGAGTTTGCAGAGGAGTAAAATCCGCCAAAAAATGTTTTATGGTCAAAATTGTGACTAAATAAAGTACTTCCATCTCATTTTTCCTTTCTGGAGTAATTTAGTAAAATTATAAACCTTCAAGATATGGTCTGATATCCGTCACATCTATTTGTTCTTTGTAAAGGTATTTTTTCGAATAGGTTTTCCAGACACCTGATTCTAAAAAGAGCTTGACAATATCCGAGTCCAGGTGGTCGCCGGTCATTTTCCGAATGATGCTGAAAGCAAGACTTAATTTCATGGGATCCTTGTAGGGACGATCTTTTGCGGTAAGGGCTTCAAATACATCACTTAATGCCATCACTCTCGCAGGGATGGACATATCTTCTTTACGCAAACCTTTTGGATATCCGGTTCCGTCCATCTTTTCATGATGACCACCGGCAATCTCCGGGACATTTTTCATATATTTGGGGAAAGGTAGTGAAGTCAGCATATCGATAGTCACAACGATATGATTATTAATTTTTTCCCGCTCTTCTTTATTCAGAGTTCCCTTTCTGATGCAAAGATTATACACTTCTGATTCTGTCAACACAGGATGAGTTTCCCCTTTTGAATCCTCCCAGGTCATCTCACTAGCTAGAACCACACGTGCCACATCTTCGTCTGTCATGAACTCTCCGCCTACATTTGCCTTTGAAATAAATGCCAGCTCATATTTTATTTGTTCTATCGTCTTTAGGAATTTCTCATGCAGTTCTTTTTGATTTTCTGGGAATTTTACTACCTGATGTAAATACTCGATTTCCTTTTGCTTGATGAGTAATTCGAAGCGTGTTGTGATGGTCACAATTCCATCTCGGATGGTCTGTAATTTGGTTTCCTTATCCAATATGTGGTCAGGAGTAGATAATTTTCCACAGTCGTGCAACCATGCGGCCACCGTCAGCTCAAACCACTGATGGTCGTCTAGAGAAAAATCTGAGAATGGTTGAGATTTTGATTCACAGGCTGCTCGAGTGATCATCTCCGTTAAGTCTGGGACTCTTGAACAATGCCCTGAAGTAAACTTGGATTTTGCATCAATCGCTTGCGCGATCACTTTGACAATCGAATTGAAAAGGTCTTTATGACTTTGGATTAGGCTTTGATTATCCAACGAAATCGCGGCAAAGGAGGAAAGTGCTTCGATTACTGGTTCAATGTCTTTATGGAAGGGAACCAATTGACCTACTTTATCCTGTGCATTGATAAGTTGGATTACTCCGATCACATCATCCTCGTGATTTTTAAGCGGTACTGTCAGGAATGATTTTGAGTGGTAATTCTCACGTTTATCAAAATTTTTTGCACCGGAAAAATCAAAATTTTCAACATTGTACGCGTCTTCGATATTGACAGATTCACCGGTTAGTGCGACATGTGTTGCAACGCTGTGATGGTTTGGTTCGTTAGTCTCCGGGTCGTACATGGGGAGTCCGGGAAAGTTGATGTCATTACCCGATGTTCCACCCAATGCGTATTTCAGACTAGAATTTCGGACGATTTCATAATCTAACAACACTATTCCGTCCTTCTCATGGATCAGATATAGTGTCCCACCATCCGCATTGGTAATCGATTGTGCTTCGATCAAAATAGATTCCATCAACCGGCTGGTGTCTCTCTCAGATGATAAAGAGATACCGATATTGATAATCCTCCAGAACAAATCCCCGGACATCATGGTGACAGAATCACCATTCTTCGCTAAAGCTGTATTCATTGTCTATGTACTCATTTATTCAGTTTTAATATACCGGTTAGCAGGTTTTTGTTTAAGTCCATTATACGTTCAATAAATTTACACAGATAATGGTAAAAAAGTGGGTCTAAAATTCTGGAATGGTTCAGGAAAAGGCTGTCGAGTTAAAGTGTTATTTAGTTTACAATTAAAAGATTCTATGAACATACCAACGTGTTTCGAGTGATCAGCGATTATAAATTTGGGGAGGTAAAGAGGAAGTTATCAGGCTCGCCATAGGTCTTACCTGCTGGTCTCTCTCAAAGATAACCAAAATAAATAATTCCTTGTATAAAAAATAATTCATCCGTAATTAACAACTGCAATTATTACCATATTTTCCATTATTGATGATATACTGAATTGACACTATTTTGATAAATTTGATCTACCGCAACAAAGATTATCATATTGGTAAACGTTAGTATTTCAGAAGGAGAAAAAATGAACAAGTTTTATAACCTTACCATTACATCACTATTTATTACCCTCGTATTGTGTACAAATCCAAAAGTGGAATCTCCGAAACCTGTGCATTATATTGAACGGGTAGGCTGTATACCGGATAGTTTTGGCGATTGCTGCGAGAGTCCCTTTCAAGTTTGGCAGGATAGTGACAACGATGGCTTAGGCAACCCGGAAATTGAAGCATTGGCATGTATCAACTATTCAGGTTGGGTAACTAATAACGGGGATTTGGATGATAATTGTTTCTCGAATAATTTAGACTGCAACGATAATTGTGATGGGAATTGGCAGTTAGATACTTTTGGGGACTGTTGTTCGGAATTATCTACTTTTTTTCAAGATCTCGATGGAGACGGTTTGGGTAATCCAAATGTAACGATTGAGAGTTGTTACTTACATGATGGATGGGCATATGATCCAAACGATCCTGCTGACAACTGCTTTTCAAATATAAAAGATTGTAATGGCGTTTGTGATGGTCTCGCTCAATTGGACCTTTGCGGTGTGTGTGATGCAAACTTTGAAAATGATAACGAAACATGCACGGGTTGCATGGATGAAACGGCCATTAATTATGATCCGGATGCGATCATTGATGGGGAGAATTGTGTGTATCCAGGTAAACATATATGGCATGTTACAATTGCAGGATCTGATAGTACAGGAACAGGTACGATTGATAACCCTTTTGCCACGGTAAACCATACTATCGGAGTGGCTGCAGAACACGATACTATTCTTGTTCATACAGGGGAATTTCATGAGAATATTAATTATGATGGTATGAATTTGCTGATCTGTTCCATGTTTTATTTTACCGGAGATACCAGTTTCATATCTCAAACCATTCTCAATGGAGATGCAATAGGGAGTGTTGTTACATTTGAAAATGGAGAAGATTCAACTGCAATTTTAGCTGGATTTACCATTACAAATGGTTTAGGCGAAATAAATTCCGGTACGTATTACGGGGGAGGGATCACAGTAATAAATAATTCAAATCCTCTTTTAACGAATTTGGTAATCACGGATAATATTGCATTACGAGGAGGTGGTTTAAAAATACATTATTCATCTCCAACAATTCAAAATTCGGTCATTTCGTACAATTCAGCTTCCGGTGATTCTTTTAGTCATGGAGGGGGTGTCCATAGCAACCATTCGGATGTCATCATAAATAATGTTGATATTATTGGTAACACTGCAGGCTATAATAGTGGGGGATTTTATAACAATCATGGGACACCCAATTTAACTGATGTAAGAATCCGGTCAAATAGTACCGTAAACGATGGTGGGGGAATTGGTTGTGGTATTTCCAGTGCAAGACTTGAAAATTGTATAATATCAGATAATGTGGCCGGTAATCTTGGTGGTGGGATTGTGTTCTGGTATGGTGCAGACATGGAGCTGGATCAAGTAATATTTTATAACAATTATGCACAAGGTGGGGGTGCTATTGAGTCCACATCTTCTGCACCGATCCTCTCTAATGTTACAATTACAAATAACAATTCTGATAATGGGAATGATATCAGTGTGCATAATTCTCCGGATTTAGTGTTTATTAATTCAATTATTTGGGATAATATAACGACAAGCTTATTATTGGACGTAAATATAGAATATTGTGATATTTACGGAGTGGGAGGGTATGGTACGAATATTTCTGTGGATCCAATGTTTGTTAATCCAACAGAGTTTGATTATTCTTTAAGCATGGAAAGTCCTTGTATTGATGCGGGAATCGATAATTTTGAAAATGATATTATTTCTTTTCATATGAACTCTGATGATTATTTTGGATTTCGACCCGACCTTGGTGCGTTTGAAACAGAATACTCAAATAATTTAATAGGTGATGTCAATCAAGATAATATAATTGATATATTAGACTTAGTTATCATTATCGATTACGTACTTAATGAAATTAATCTTTCTGATTTTGAATTATGGTTATGTGATTTGAATCATGATGGAATAGTCGATATCCTCGATATTGTTATTTTGATTGGAATGATCCTCGGGAATTGATCCACTATACGGTTTCTATTTTCTATTTCCATGATTTGTTAATGACATCAGATATTTCAATTTTGAGTAGACATTCTATCCACCTAAAATCACACTAACCGACATCACAATATCCAGAACATCCGTCGTCGCATCTCCATTCATATCCGAAACGAAAATTTCAAGACTATCAGGCTCGTGATTTCCCACGATGACATTAACCACGGTAACAATATCCAGTACATCGATCTGTGAATCAAAATTCATATCTCCCAATGTGAGAGAAGAGAAATCCACACTCACTGTGAGAACTTGGTCGTCGGGAGTGAATGAGTTGGTGAACTCCGGACCATCTTCGAAAACTCCTTCGAATTCAATCCCCCTGGAAGAATCCCAAATGATGACGATTATTTCATTACCCCCAATGAATCCCGGAAGTACACCCACCTCATCACAGTCAAACACCGCACCATATGCCAGTAAGTCAAAGGGGTCGGATTCATACACAGTAGCCCCCACCAAAACGGATCCAAACTCGCCGGGGCAATCTCCGGGACCAATGATTCCGTTATAGTCAAAAAGTCCAATCTCATCGCCGATATCCACGCCTTCACCGGCGTTTAGGATGTAAATGGGCATGATTCCCAGACCTGTGTTATCGTTAAATTCAATGTAGTCTTCTTCGTATCCGTTGAGGATATTTGTGAAGTGTTCTAGGTCTGTTTCCAATATCATATTTACAATCGACAGTACGTCAAGGATGTTGATCACACCATCCTGATCAATCAGGTTGATGTTGTCACATAAATCAACCGAAGCTGCGGGATTTAAGAGGAATTCTACTATTGAAATCACGTCGGTAATGTCAAATTCATTACATGCAATCCAATTAACGTTATTCGAACAAAAATATTCATCCCAATTGTCACCACAATCATCGGTGTAATTGCAGAGAAGATCAGAAGTGATACACTGCTCATTACCACATTGGTATTCATCAGTGTCACAGTCATTTTCTACAATCAAAGGGTTACCAAACTGATCTGATACAATGAGAGCTGATAATTCACCAATTATTCCATCTGCGGTAAACGAGAATAGATAGTCATATCCGGAAGCGGGAATTTCACTTCCGGTTATCGAATAGCCAACAATTGTTGAATCAGAAGCGGATAGCACGAATCCATTGTCTTCAATAGGTGCATGCCCCAATAATTCCAAATTTGTAGAACCGCTTATTACAAATTGCCATCCTGAAAATGGAGCATCTGAATAATAATAAACATTTCCGAATAAATTTGATTCGTCATTGGTTACTTCAATTTCATACCACATTTGAATGACTGGCTCACAATGTTGGTTATATAATCCGCCTACATTTGGAATTGAACCATCAAGAAGGTACTCGGGAATAAGGGATAGATCGATTTCATCTCCATCACAGTATAGCATGTTCGCTCCCAATGAGACGGAATGCAGATTATCAGTAAGACCAATGAAACTTTCCGGAAGACTGGTTAAGTGATTATGATCAATACCGAGGTTTTGTAATAAGTCGAACTCTCCAAAATTATCTGGTAAGCTGATTAACTGATTCCAGCCAATCGCTAGTGTTGTAAGGCTTGGGATAAAACAAATAGAGGCGGGTAGTGAGCTTATTTGGTTAAAATTTAAAGAAATATTAGAGGTAGTGGTCAAATCACCAATTGATTCGGGTACTGAAATTAAATTGTTAAAACTCAAGTCGAGAATTTCAAGTTGCTGAAATTCACCAATACTATTTGGAAGAGAAGTCAATTCGTTCATGGTAAGGTCAAGCTCCCTTAATGTCTCTATCGAACCAAAACAATCCGGGAGTGTAGCTAATTCGGTTCCACGAACGTGCATTTCAATTAGGGAATCAAGATTGCAAAATCCATCCGGTAAAGATTCAATTGGCGCTCCGATTATCTCAAGAAAAGATAAATTGGCCAGATTTCCAAAACTATCTGGAATTATAGAAAGTTCCGTCTCTCCGATATGAAGTGAATCCAGACTCAATAGTTCTCCAAAGGATTCCGGTAGAGTCTGCAAGCTGAGGGAGGTCAAACCTAAAGTCGTCAGATTTGTCAAATTACCAAAGGATTCCGGTAATTGAGTAAAGGCACAGTTGTTTAAAAATAACTGTCTTAAATTTGAAAGATTTCCAAACTCTTCAGGCAGTTCTGTCAATTCATCTGGATAATAGGAATTTATCGATAAACGTCTCAGTGCTCCCAAATTACCAAAAGTGTATGGAATGTAACCGGTGGAAATAGTCATAATCCTTAAGGAATCTAAATTTCCAATAGATTCTGGAAGAGTCCCGGACCAATAAGGGTCAAATTCAACAAGCCGGTTGTTCTCCCAAACAGCTTCTTCTAATTCCATAGGATCCATCCCAAGTCCGTTGATATCAATGAAATCCTGAAGGAATTGTAAGTCCCCGGAGTTCAAATTGCTATAATCACAGCTCCCGTCATTGAATTCTACATTTGGATCCCAATTTTGTGCAATTGGATCGGTACATCCTGCAGGTATAAGTGGATAACAATCCATAAAATCTCCACAGTCAAGGGTGATTCCTTCTTCGGTCTGAAATTCACAATTAGTTATACAGGTTATCTCCTGATACACTTGGTCGAATGAGATCTGAACAATCGGACCGGGTAAAACAATTGGTTGCGGTAGTCCCATACTACTAATGGTACCCTCATTTGAAATTCCAAAAAATTGAAATCCACTATTACCGTGCACACCAGTAATATTAATATTGGAAATATTGAATGAAAAATTTGTAATCGTAAATCCATCAAAATTATCAACTAGGATTTCAATCGTTCCATCTTGACCATTCTGATTCCCGGTGACGGTTCCAAACGTTAATTGTACTTGATGAAAACAAAAATCAGGCTCAAGACCTGTGTTTCCTCCCACACAACCGCATTCATTTATAAACGCGTCACCAAAACAATCGCCATTACAATCTATATCATAGCCACATTCATCGTGGCCTGTATTGCCGCCGCAGCACACCCCACATTCCATATATGCAAAACCGAAGCAATCACCATTACAATCATATGCGCCGCCAAAATCGTATTCGGAATTCCAAAAGGAGCATTCAACACCGGTTTCTCCACCACAGCAAACGCCACATTCGTCTAAATGATCTTCACTTCCCCAAATTCCTGAACAGTTTCCGTCAAGGCAGTCGTTTTCTGGATTACTATCACAGTCACCACACATATCTTCATAGGCTGTGCCACCACATTCACCATTACAATCAAAATAAAGGCAACTGCCGTCGTCGTTGGTAGCATCTGGGTTAAAATTACATGCCTCCAAATCGGTGCAACCACTCTCACCACCATTATTCATAATCAGGTTTAACAGCATCACCACATCGGAGATACTGATCAAACCGTTCTCATTCAAATCTGAACCGATGCAGACTTGTTCTTCTATACCAAGGATGAAATAAACCAACTGAACCACATATAGAATGTCGAAATTACCTTCGCACTCCGTGAAATCATTGCAATACAATTCATCTGAATTATCCGCACAGTTATTGGATTGATCGCAGGTCAAGTTTTCAGCCAGACATTCACCGGAATTGCAATGAAAATCTGTCGTTGTACATCCGTTTGTGCATTCAATCGGCATACCTTCACTGTTAACAACCAAGACACCTGAAATACCATTTTCCATTGGTATGGTGTCGGATGTGAATTGGAACAGTGTTTCATTCCCTGATGGAAAAAGCTGCATGGTTAGGGAAAATGCGATCATGGCTGAATCATTTGCCAATATAATAAAAGGGATTTCAGGAATGGTCCCACCATATTGTGTTATATTTGATGCCCCATTCACAACGAGTTGAAAGCCGGAAAACGAAACGTCACTATCGTAATTCAGAGTATAGAAAGTGGTATAATCGTCCGTTTCTTCTTCCATCCAGAAGGTGACTTGTGAGAATGCCAAACTTGTGATGGTTATAAACAAAATAATGATAAACTTTTTCATGTTATTTCTCCTTTTTGTCTGAATCACGGACAGGAACGGATTTCAAGATTTCACAGATTAACAATCCGCGTTCTCTGTGTCATCTGTACAATCAGTGATTCTGATTTTTTCATTGTGTTATCTATGTCATTCAAATAATCTGTGATACTGACTTATTATCAGGGATTCCGACATTGATTTAAAGCACCAATCTTTTAAACGTCATGCTTTTACTACCAAAATTAATGAGGAGACCAACCTCAAGTTTGTACGCTTTCAGATAATTGAGTATTTGTGCAAGATGGACATCTTCCAATTCAATAATGGCTTTGAGTTCAACCAAAACTTTTTCCTCAACCACAAAATCTGCTCTTCGTTTTCCAATGGGTTCAGGCAGGTCTTTATAAAAGATATCCTGTTCAATTTCACGGGCGAATGATAGTCCTTTTTGAGTCATCTCCCATGCCAATGCCCGTTGATAGATCACTTCCTGAAATCCATTGCCTAAAAATGAATGCACATCAAATGAGGAGCCGATGATCTTTTCAGTAATATCACTATACTTCAAATCGGGTTTTGTAGAATTCATATTTTACTTTCTTTATTACTTTGTCTGAATCACAGATGATTTGGATTAAGGGATTTCACGGATTTCTTCTTTATATTTTAATTTCATCCTTGTACTCCGTGTTATCCGCTTAATCAGTGATTCTGACTTTAATTGTGTCATCCTCTCAAATCACTGACTGCCATCCTTTTCCGTGCCATCAGTGTAATCCTCCAAATCAGTGATCCTGTTTTCTTGTCATGGCCACCAAGTGGGGATAACTCACCTGCAGTTTTTCACTGGCGGCCAGTTTACTACCGTACGCCTTGAGCAGGTATTTTAATAAAACAGATTCAAATCTTTGGTTGAGGTCTGACCATGTGAATTCCTGACGATCCATGAATAGTTGGATGATCTCATCAGGAACCGGTTCGTCTGCATAATCCCTTACCCGTTTCTGCACTGCATGAAAGGTGCGTTCAGACATATCCATCATCTGTGCGGACTTCCGGGCAGAGCCGTATTTCTCAACCATATGAGACAACACCCCGAACTGGAATATCCCTCGGATCTCCTTCAGCGATTTATCGATGGCGAAGCTGATGTCCAGATCCTCCAATGGGTCGCCGGAAACACCCGGGTGTTTTTCCAGAAATCGGATATATCCCATGACGGCACGCTCCCGATCACCATTGTAGGGGAAATTCTGCTTCAGTAATTCATGAGCGGCCTTGCTTGCCTTCTCCAAATAAAATTTCGCCAGGCGGAGTTGCCCACGCCACTCGTGGATATGTCCCAGATAATAACAGGTGCCGGGGAGCATATGAAAGATTCCATGGGATGTAACCTCATCCATCGCTTTTTCGAACCATTGAAGGGCGGTATCTCCATCCTTTTTATTCAGATGGATGAATCCCAGATTCGCAAAAATGAACGCTCGGGTATAGCAATTTTCCGCGCTGTCGATACACTTCATCATGGTGTCGATCCCGGCTTTATTATCCCCCTGATAAAATTTCAACATCCCCAGATCATGTCGGACGGCAATGGCGATGTGGTTAAACCGGTGTCTTTGAGCGAGATCGATGGCTTTCTCATATTCCTGATGGGCATTTTCATACTTTCCCATTCGACGGAAAAGATTGCCAATGATCTTATGATGATACGCAGCGACGGAATGCAAATTCACTTTCTTATAATAATTGAGTGATGTTGTGAGTTGATCCATCACATCCAGGTTTCCCGTACGGATATGTTGGACAAGAGTGTAGTATTCGGAAAGTCTGATCAAATATTCTGACCGGGTCAGGTGAGGGACCTGCTGAAGGAGGAGACGGGAGACTTCAAAACTGCCGATCATACCTAGAAATGAGACCATCTCAAGAAGGATGAATGCTCGGGCATCACCGGAAGATTCCGGTACTAATTCATATGCCTGGCCAAGGAGCTTTGCACCAGAAAGGAAGTCCCCCTGTCGAATGATACAGCGCCCCTGCCCGGCGAGATATACTCCACGGACGGTATCGCTGCATGAATCCAGATCAAATTTGGTAAATTCCCGATAGGTTTTTGGCAGGTCGGATTCTGCCAGAAGGGCGGCCTGGGAAATAAATTCTACCCATTGCGACGGACTGATATCAGCGCCATCCTTGAGCGTGGGATACTCATCATTTCCATTCCGAAAGATGTCAGGAAGTTCTATCAAAGGATAATTCTCCAGTAAACTGAACGAAATATTTTATGAAAATGACTACATAAAGCAAGCATTATATTTAAATAAAATTCAGAATGTTATGAAATATTGCGTAGATACTGGAGATTATGGGTGCAAAAAATTATCGAATGAGTCGGCAATTATTGTATAAAGGGAAATCTATTTGGATTTGATTTACATGCTTTTTAACCGTTCACGAAGAAAACGGATTCCGAATACAAAAACTAGAGTATGTTTTTTAGAGGCATTTAACCCAGACATATGTACTACCTACGGATAAAGTTCCTAAACCAGTCAAGATTTAATAGCTCGTCTTCACTTATCCAGATCATCCCTGAACATCAGGGCCGATGATGCGGCTGCGAGGACGATCTTTTCATCGCCGGTTAAGTGGTTGGACAGCCAGACCTTTCCACCATTTAGCGTTTGGACTGCCGCAACGGATACATCATCGAGGGTGAATTTGTATCCTATGACCTTGGGTCCCAGGGAGCCTTTTTCCAGCTCTCTCACCGGACTGATAGCATAGGTTTGGTCTTTTCCCACCAACTCTCCGTGACTGCTTTTTTCAAAGGCAATTTCGTTGGGATTGGTTAAGGTCAGCTCCCACTTCGAATCAGGATCATTTAGGATGATTTGAGCTTTGAAGAAATCATCCACATCCAGAGGGATGTCTATCTGTGTCCTCAATAGTTTTACCGATTTCATATTCAGATTACCGGCGCAATAAACCTCCACAGATTCGCCCGAACCATTGAATTGAGTAAAGCTAAATTTCTGCTGAGCATTCTTGAAATTGATGAGCAAATGGATTTCTGTCCCGGTCTTCCATCCACCTTTTACTTTACTGGTTTTAAATTCTCCGAAAGAGAGCACACGGCAAATTTGCCAACCTTGTAATCCCTTTACCTTCAATTCGGTACCTTGTATTTTCAGTTGGTCATCCACGTGCATCACAAACGGAGAGCAGGCGAAAAGGAATAGTGCAATAGCCGAAAGTTGTACTGATGTTTTAATCATGATCTGTCCTTTCACATAAACGTATTTATACTCATTACAAAGGATGAAACAGTGTAATCCAGGAAATAGTTGGCAATTCTTGAAAATAAATATGAATGAATACAAGTTTTCACGAATTATCAAATTGTGGACACGGGTGTTATCTCATCAAAAATTTGTTGACAGTATAACGAACTCATAACGCCAAACGCTGAATATCGAACATCCATTATCCAATATCCTGCATTCTGCAATCATCGCTCAACTTCCTGATGGTAGTTACGAAAATATGCCCGTAAATTTGCCGCCTGTTATGACTACAATACTTCCAAAAAAAGGTGAAATCGTTTCCCTGACCATCGAATCTCTGGCATTTGGCGGAATGGGTGTGGCGCATATTGGCGAGATGGTCGTTTTTGTGAAAAACGCTATCCCAGGGCAAGAAGTGGAAGCCCGAATCCTAAAGAAAAGAAGTTCTTACTTGGAAGCAAAAGCGCTTTCTGTCATATCTGACTCCTCTCTCTCCGTTCCTGTGAACTGTGCTCATTTCAAATACTGTGGGGGATGTACTTTTCAAAATCTGTCATACGAGATTCAACTGACAGAAAAGGAATCACAAGTTCGGGATATCTACCGCAGGATTGGCGGATTCAACGATGTGCAGATTGATCCGATTGTAGGTTGTAGTGAAACTTTCCATTACCGGAATAAAATGGAATTCACCTTCTCAAACCACCGATTTATCACAGAATTAGACGAAGACCTGCCACGTGATTATGTACTGGGTGCGCATACTCCCGGGAAGTACGACAAAATTTTAAATATCGATCAGTGCTTGCTGCAACTGGATGTGTGTAACGATATTCTGCAACTGGTGAAAGCCAGAGTTCGCGAACTGGATATTGCGCCATATGACATAATGAACCATACCGGATTCATGCGGTATCTGATCATTCGAACCAGTGAAGTGAATGACGAGATCATGGTGAACCTGGTGACTGCATCTGAATCGCCAGTAAAACTCCAACCTTTAGTGGATGAACTTATACAGCGGTTTCCATCAATTATCAGTATTGTGAATAATATTACGTCACGGAAATCCGGTGTATCTGTCGGTGAAAAAGAGACCATCCTTTTTGGAAGAGATTATCTGGCTGACCGAATCGGAGAGCTGCAATTCCATATTTCTGCAAATTCGTTTTTTCAAACAAACACCAGGCAGGCCACAACATTATATGATATCGTCCGTGATCATTGTGGATTAACTGGAAAAGAAACAGTTTACGACCTATTCTGCGGTGCAGGATCTATTTCGTTATATGTTGCATCCGCAGCAAAAGAAGTTCTGGGATTTGAATTGGTACCGTCAGCAATCCGGGACGCGCGGCAAAATGCTGAATTGAATGGTGTTGAGAATGTACGGTTTTTCGAGGGCAATCTGATGGATATGTTCCGTGACTCTCCTGAATTGTCTCAATTGCCTTTACCGGACGTACTCATTATCGACCCTCCGCGAGCTGGATTACATCCTAACACCGTGAAAGACGTACTTACCCAATCTCCACGTCGGATAGTGTACGTTTCATGTAATCCTTCCACACAAGCACGCGACGTGAGACTGTTGTGTGATGAGGGTTATACACTTGATAAAATTATCCCTGTAGATATGTTTCCGCATACTCCCCATATCGAGACGGTAGCGGTACTAACCCGAAATTAACCGTGGTAAATGCAATATCTATAACCGACCTGAAAAAAAAATATGGCTCCTTTGAAGCATTGAAGGGGATCAACCTAGATATCCCGGAAGGATCCTTCTTTGGACTACTGGGTCCCAACGGTGCCGGGAAAACAACCACCATCGGAATATTAACCGGGCTCGTAAACATTACATCAGGCAGCGCCCGCATCATGGGCTACGATGTGGTGAAAGAGTATAAAAAATCCCGCGCCATCGTAGGGATTTCCCCGCAGGAACTGAACTTCGACCCCTTCTTCACTTTGGATGACCTGTTGACGTTGCAAGGCGGATATTATGGAATGAAACCGAAAGAAGCCAGAGCAAAGGCGATGGAGCTTCTGAAACAATTCGGGCTGGAATCCAAAAGCAAAGTGAAAATGAGACAGCTTTCCGGCGGAATGAAACGACGAGTTCAGATTGCCAAGGCTATGGTTCATGATCCACCTATTCTAATTTTAGATGAACCCACCGCCGGTGTGGATATCGAACTCCGGCACCTAATGTGGGAGTACCTCGCCAAGATTAATAAAGAAGGAAAAACGATCCTTCTGACCACTCACTACATCGAGGAAGCAGAGAATCTCTGCGACCATGTTGCCATCATTGATCAGGGACGAATCATCACAGAAGGTACACCCAAAGCATTGATCCGGGATGTAGGGGAGAGTATGATCTGCATCCGGGTAAACGACTGGCCGGAAAAAATGGAACTTCCTCAATGGCAGTACACCGTTGTAGATAACCAACTGCATATTCAAACCAGTGATCCCGATACGGATATAGGGCACATTTTGTCTATCCTGGCAAAGGAAAATGTAGCGGTTCTGGAAGTAAAATTGAAGAAAAGTAACCTTGAAGAAGTGTTCATTAAATTGACAGGAAAACGGATTGATGAATCCTGACATCATTCTATTATCAATTACATTTTGGGATATTGGAATCCAATAAATGATAACTGATCATCACGTCAGTAAGAAAATTTTTATGTTTAATATTGGTTTTCTCACGTTGGTAAAAAGGGAAATTTGGCGATTCATGTCATTGTATAAACAGACGCTGCTGCCAAGTTTGATTTCCTCCGGATTGTACATTATGGTGTTTGGACAAAGTTTGGGTTCACGGATCGGTACGATAAAAGAATCCAGCTACATTGATTATATAATCCCTGGACTGGCGATGATGGCTGTCATCAATCATTCGTTTCAGAATTCATCCTCCAGCATGATGCAGTCCAAATTTTTACGATTCATCGAAGATATCCTGGTGACGCCACTGAGTGGTCTGGAGCTGAGCACCGGCTACATTGTGGGAGGTTTGGTACGGGGTGTTTTAAACGGGATCCTCGTCTTGGCATTGGGTTGGTTACTTACCGGATTTACAATCTCATCCTGGTGGCTCACACTGTTGTATCTTATCGTGGTTTCCTGGGGATTTTCAGCCATCGGTGTCATCGTAGGGATCTTTGCAGAATCCTGGGATCACATCGCCGTATTCACAAATTTCATTTTTATGCCGCTGATATTTTTGGGTGGCGTTTTTTATTCAATTGATATGTTACCCCCTTTTTGGCGAGGCATTTCTCAATTTAATCCACTGTACTGGATGATCAACGGGATGCGATATGCAACACTGGGGATTTATGATACTTCTCCATTACTTTCGCTGTTGATCAGTGTTGCCATTGCTGTTATTTTTACGATTACGGCATCATTCATGTTTAGCAAAGGATACAAGATTAAAACGTGAGTTGAATAAAAAACGCTTACTGTCCAAAAAGCCTACACTTTCACAGAAAACTAATGAAGATTAACAAATTCCATCAGTTATCTCTCTAAAACACTCAAAAAACATAGCTGCATCCGGTTGATTCGATCATTCAATTAAGGAATTATTTTGGGTAAAATGTCATGAAAAATCTTTCATGGATGCACTGTAATTGATTATTATTTTATTCAAATAATTTGCAGAAATTGGGCAATTAGTATCCAATTCGTTCATTTTATGAATTCTGATTTCGCAACACTAAAAGAATTATTGCAGAATTAACCGATACAGGGAGATAACCATCATGAAGAAAATTAGCATATTTATTATAACTTTATTATTGTCATTGGTTCAGGGCGTTGAACCACCGGACCAGTTTACATTTAATCAATCTACACAACAGGCCTTTTACTTTGTCATATCTGGTACTATTGATGGCGGGACACTGTCAACAGATGACTGGGTAGGCGCTTTTAATGGTGATTTATGTGTAGGGTCCAGTCAATGGGCAGGTGAATATACTGCTGTTATGGTCATGGGGAATGACGGTTATCCTTATTCTGCCGGATACATGGCTTCGGGAGGTTTTCCTTCGTTCAAAATCTATGATACATCAACGGGCGATTACCTGGATGCTACTGCATCAAATGTGGACGGATGGGCAAATAATGGCATCTTTTACATAAATGAACTGAACGCGACGACGGGACTTGAAGGATGCACAGATATGAGCGCTTGCAATTATAATCCCGATGCCACCATCGATGATGGAAGCTGTCTGGACGAAGATTGCTTTGGCGAATGCGGCGGTACTGCAGTTGAAGATTGTAACGGTGTTTGCGGTGGTGATGCCTATGCAGACGGATGCGGTGTCTGTGATAACGATCCTGGAAATGATAATATCGACATGGATGATTGTGGCGTGTGTAACGGCGACAATAGCTGTTACGGTTGTACGGATTCGGGTGCCATCAATTACGATCCGTCAGCTACTTTAGACGACGGTTCCTGCATCCTTCCCACCGAACAACCCTCTGACTTCTCTTTCAACCAATCTACCCAACAAGCCTTTTATTTTATCGTTGAAGCCATGTTGGATGATGGTTCCCTGACTCCCGAAGTGGACTGGATCGGTGCTTTCAAGGGTGATGTATGTGTGGGCGCGGTTGCCTGGGATGGCGAATATACAGCGGTTCTGGCAATGGGTGACGACGGTTATGGATACTCTGCCGGGTACCTCCTGCCAGGTGAAATCCCCACTTTTAAAATTTACGATGGAGCCAATGGTGATTATTATGATGCGGTTGCGTCGGAGAATCACCCCTGGCAGAACAACGGTATTTTTTATATTCAGTTATTAGCCGGTTATTCCGTTGTGCTTGGGTGTACGGATATAGAAGCCTGCAACTACGATTCGGGCGCTAACGTTGATGACGGTACGTGCTTGTATCTGGACTGTTTTGACGAATGTGGTGGACCCGCAGCATTAGACGAGTGTGATGTTTGTGATGGTCCGGGCTACTACACATATTATTCAGATAGTGATGGAGATACATTTGGCGACCCCAATAGCACTATTTTAGACTGCGAACTACCTGTAGGTTATGTTGAAAATCGCGAAGATTGTAATGATGGGGATGAGAATATTAATCCCGATGCAACCGATGATGATTGCAATGGTATCGATGATGATTGTAATGATACTGCCGATGATGGTTATGTACCCACCGATACCCTTTGTGGGTTAGGTGTTTGTGAATCCTCTGGTATGCTTGATTGTAACGACGGCATTGAGGTGGATGCTTGCGTTGAAGGTCTACCGACCGGGCTAGACGATGACTGTAACGGTATCGATGAAGATTGTAGTGGAACTGCCGATGAAGGTTATGCACCCACCGATACCTTTTGTGGGTTAGGTGTTTGTGAATCCACCGGTATACTTGATTGTTTTGCAGGTGAAGAAGTTGATTCCTGTGTAGAAGGTTTATCCACGGGTGCAGACGATGACTGTAACGGTATCGATGAAGATTGTAGTGGA
>JABMOW010000058.1 GCA_013204025.1 Fidelibacterota bacterium
AGCCGCCCTATTACCCCTGGAGATGATATGTGGCCATTTGATCAGGAGTTCTTTTTTATTCTCAATTTAGCGATTGGCGGGGATTGGCCCGGTAATCCCGACGATAGTATTTTCCCCGTTTCACTAGAAATTGATTATGTGAGAGTATACGTTCCTGAATGAAAAAGTTTATCTACATATATTCTTTATTTCTGATCTCGGTCTTGGTTTTTTATTCAGGCTGTAAATCAAATACAGCTGCTCCCGACAATGATCCACCTTCCATACAATTAAGTTATCCTCCTGAATACACGTTTACTTCCATCAGCGGAATCATAACCATATCAGCGGATGTGTCTGATAATGATGCAGTTTCCAGTGTTGAATTTTTTCTAATTATCAGCGATACTCTTGAAATTATGGAAACCGACACCATTGCACCATTTACCTTGAATTGGGATACGACACTAAATGATGACTGCTCAACATATCTGATCTGTGCAATTGCATATGATTTTTCGGGGAATTCAAAGCAATCTGGAATTCATACATTTAATGTGGATAATTCAGCAAATTCGGATATCGCTGTACAGGTGTGGTTGACTGAGGGAGGGGGAACTGCGCGACTGGAACAGCAGCCAAACCGATACTTCGGAACCAATTGCGGTAATTCCAACATCATTGAAATCACCTCATCCCAGCTTTATCAGCAGATCGACGGATTTGGGGCCGCTCTTACTCATTCCTCTGCATGGCTCATTGATAATTCACCCAACCGAGATTTGATTATAGAGAAACTATTCTCGAAAACTGAAGGAATTGGCATAAGTTATACACGACTTGCCATGGGATCCTCTGATTTTGTGAACGGATCCCACTATTCATATGCAGAAACTCCAAACGATATGGACCTATCAGAGTTTTCCATTGACAGGGACAGGGACAATATAATCCCGCTTCTTCAGGATATCCTCATGATAAATCCTAATTTGAAGATCATGGGTTCACCTTGGAGCGCTCCGGGATGGATGAAAACAAGCGGTCAGTTTGTTTGTGGAAATCTTTGGGGTAGCAGATTAAAGACAGAAATGTATGCGGTCTACGCCGACTATTTCGTAAAGTTCGTTGAAGAATATGCATTGCAAGGTATCCCTATCGATGCTATCACCATACAGAATGAACCTCTCTACTGTCCCGGGAACTATCCAGGAATGATTATGTCCGGTGAGGAACAGAGAGATTTTGTAAAATATCACCTTGGACCAAAGTTTGAAGAAAATGGAATCAATACAAAAATAGTAATCTTTGATCATAACTGGGACGGAACTATGGATGACGGAGGTCTTCAAACGGGGGCGTATGATTTCATAGAGGCTGTGTATAACGATCCTCTTGCAGTCTCATATATTAATGGAACCGCATTTCACGGATATGGAGATGGCAATGCATATTTTCAGAACGTGATATATAATATGAATCCAAATAAATCAATATATTTTACCGAGCGTACCAATATTTCAGATTGGGACAATTGGGAAGGTGTGTTAGGTCATATAAGCAAATATTACTTCATAGATGTCCTGAATAACTGGTCCAAAAACGTACTACTTTGGAACCTGGCACTGGATTCAGAAAATGGGCCTTATAACGGCGGTTGTGATGTTTGTACTGGACTCGTAACAGTGGATGGAAGCCAGTTGGATTATGAAATTGATTACTACATTACCGGGCATTTTAGCCGTTTCGTTGAATCAGGTGCATTTCGGATCGGATCTACTAATCAGGTGAATGGTGTTGAAGCCGTTGCTTTCCAGAATCCGGATGGTTCAAAAATTTTGATTGCTGTAAATACAGACGAGAACCCCAAAAGTTTTTATCTCATGGAGAACGGATTAAGTCTGTTTTATAATTTACCTAGTCAGACTCTTGCCACTTTTGTTTGGTAGTAAATTATTACTTGTGAAAACAATCCAATATTATTATTTAGTTCTCCTTCCATTTCTGCTTTCTGTTAATTTCTCACAATCAGTCTGTATCAACGAACTCATGGCTTCCAACTCAATAACAATCACAGATGAGGATGGAGATTATCCGGACTGGATCGAGCTGTATAATTACGGTGATCAGCCAGTAAATCTGGATGGAATGGGCTTGTCAGACGACCTGGGTGATCCGTTCAAATGGGTTTTTTCGAGTATTGTATTGAACCCTGGGGATTACCTGCTGGTATTTGCATCTGATAAAAATCGTCTCCCATTCAACAGCCACTGGGAAACAATCATTAACTGGGGGGATGACTGGCGTTATGTAATCGGGTACTCTGCTCCACCTTCTAACTGGCGGGAAAATGATTATACGGATTCTTATTGGCCCCAGAGCCCCAGTGGATTTGGATATGGAGATGGCGATGATGCCACCATCATACAGCCTGTTATTTCTGTTTTTATCCGTAAAACATTTGATATTGAAACTCTGGGAATTATTCAACAAGCGGTTTTGCATGTGGACTACGATGATGCCTTTGTCGCTTATCTGAATGGGACTGAATTTGCACGATCAAACATTGGCATACCTGGAATCATTCCTTCATTTAATCAGAGTGCTGATACCTGGCGTGAAGCTCAAATATACCTGGGTGGATTACCAGAATTCTATGATGTGGAGAATGCCGAAGCTCTTTTAACGGAAGGTCAGAATACCCTGGCGATTGAAGTTCATAACTTCGGTGCTGAGTCCAGTGACATGTCACTGATACCATTTTTTACGTTGGGGATGAGCGAACCACCTGATAATCCGTCAGGTACGCCTGATTTATTGGATTTCCAATTAACGTCACTACATACCAATTTTAAGATCAGTGCCGATGGTGAGTATCTTGTACTGACTTCGTCCATAGGTGAAATAGTAGACAGTTTGTTCACCGGCCCAATGCCAGAAGATATCTCCAAAGGAAGATTCCCTGATGGCGGTGATAATTGGATCTATTACACAAACGCCACTCCCGGCGTTCAAAACGGGTCTGATGGTTATGTTGGGATCGTTGACAATCCGATCTTCTCTGAACCTGCTGGTTTCTATTCGGGAAGTATAAATGTATCCATCAGCACTAGCACTCTCGGTGCTATAATTCGATATACAACTGATGGTGCGGAGCCAACAGAAATATCTGCCGTCTATTCCTCCCAATTGGCTTTAAACACCACGACGGTTGTCCGGACTCGTGCATTTAATCCGGATTATCTATCCAGTGCTATTATCACCCAGACTTTTATTTTAAATGAAGATTCAACCATCCCAGTGGTTTCCTTATCCACCACACCAGAAAATTTATGGGATTATGAAACTGGCATTTACGTTATGGGACCAAATGCCTCTTCTGATTTCCCCCATTTTGGAGCAAATTTCTGGCAAGACTGGGAACGTCCAATCCATCTCGAACTTATTGAACCAGACAGTCAACTGGTATATGCTGCGGACGCTGGTGTGAAGATTTTTGGTGCGTGGAGCAGGGGGCTTCCACAAAAATCGCTGGCATTATACGCCCGGGATGAATATGGTTATAATAATTTCAGTTACCCATTCTTTCCCGACCTACCCTTTGATACTTATGAGGCAATCCTTCTTCGAAATTCGGGAAATGATTGGGAATCTTCAATGTTTCGGGATGGAATGATGACCTCTCTTGTTAATGATACCGGCCTGGATGTTCAAGCTTACCGTCCAGTAGCGGTTTACCTGAATGGTGTTTACTGGGGCATCCATAATATGCGAGAGAAGTTGAATGAACATTACATTGCATCTCACCACCCCGTTGATCCGGATGATTTGGACCTATTGGAAAATGATAGCAATATCATTTTGGGGGATGCTGTTCATTACAACAATTTGATTAACTTCCTTCAAACTCAGGATATCACAAATCCTGACAATTATGAATATGTATCATCCCAGATGGAAATTGACAATTTTATCACTCATCAAGTATCGCAGATTTATTTTGATAATCAGGATTGGCCTGGAAATAATACTAAATATTGGCGTCCTCGCACTGTGGATGGTCGGTGGCGGTGGCTCCTCTATGATACAGATTTCGGATTCGGCATTTGGAATCCAAATGCATATATGAACAATACATTGGCGTTTGCCCTTGAACCTTATGGTCCAGGATGGCCAAATCCACCTTGGTCAACGTTTATGTTACGAACACTTGTGGAAAATCCAGATTTTCGAAATCAATTCATTAACCGTTTCTGTGACCTGCTGAATACTATTTTTGATCCGGACTATGTCGTCCCCTTT
Organism: Fidelibacterota bacterium; assembly: GCA_013204025.1. Taxonomy (GTDB): domain Bacteria; phylum Fidelibacterota; class Marinisomatia; order SCGC-AAA003-L08; family JACNLC01; genus JABMOW01. The sequence goes on from JABMOW010000058.1 coordinate 4,279, forward strand.
ATCGATGCTGTTAAAACGGTGATTGAACCAGAAATGCCTAATCATCTGAATCGCTGGTATGGCTCCATGAATGAATGGTACACCCGGGTTAATGTGATTGAGACATTTGCTGAACAGCGAGTTGTAAATATCAGAAACCATTTACAAAATGAGTTTGATTTGGCAAGTACAGGATTGATCATCCTCGGGGTCGCAGTACCTAATACTGGGAAAATTAAGATCAATACGGTGATTCCGGATTCTTACCCATGGCATGGGTATTATTTTCAGGATGTGGATATCCAATTGACGGCACAACCCTCGCCAGGATATTATTTCAGTGGATGGTCAGGGATTTATGGCGTCAATCCGACCATTATCATATCACCTACAAATGTGCTTTCGGTAACCGCGTATTTTGAGCCTATTTCCACTGGAGATGGGCATGTAGTCATCAATGAAATCAATTACCGTTCTTCCGATGAGTTAAATACAGAAGACTGGATTGAAATCCATAATAATGGTTATGAGGCAGTAAATATCAGCTTCTGGCAATTCCGTGATTCGGATGACAGCCATGTGTTTATCATTCCGGAAAATACATTTCTGGACATCGGTAACTATCTGGTACTCTGTCAATCACTAGGATCGTTTTCAGAGTTTTTTCCTGAAGTGACAAACGCTATTGGTGATTTTGGATTCGGGTTAAGTCGATATGGAGAAATTCTGCGATTGTTCAACAGTAATGGTGAAATTGTAGATTCACTCAGTTATAGTAACATTGATCCGTGGCCTGAAGCACCTGATGGTAACGGCCCCACTTTGGAACTCATTCATCCCGATCTGGATAATTCTTCTTCCACCAGTTGGTCTGTTTCTATCGATTTTGGTACACCTGGATGGGAAAACTCCGTTTATGCTCCCTGTCAGTCCAATGGTGACGTCAACCTGGATGGTTTAGTAAATGTCTCGGATATTGTTGCAATCATCGGATATATCCTGGGAAATACTCCTTTAAGTGACATTGGGCAGTGTAACGCTGATATGAGTGTAGACGGACAAATCGATGTTCTGGACATCGTTGTAATGGTCGATATTATTTTGGATTCCTAAGAATTCAAGATTCAGTAATTGATTCAATTTCTAAACAACCAATTAATAGAGCTATCCGAACATAAATGAACTTGCGCCAAAAAAGTTATACTATATTAAAATGGTTCTGGAATTAATTTCTAGTTAAAATTTGATCACCTCTCCCCCTAACTCCTATATTTACAACATCTTCAATACTAATAATGAACTAGTGTATATACCATGACAATTTTCTTGTACGCTTTTACGTATCTTTTTTTCGATTTTCCATCTGGCAAGCAGTGTAATACGGGATCCAAAATAAAAAAGACTTTTGGAATTTTTTTAGGTGATTTTGGGGGCCTTAAATGGGGTAACATGATAGTCAATAGGGTTATCACAAACGGTCTTTCCAAAATGATTTGTCAATCCTTGTACCCTAATGTAATTCTCTGGGCACACCTAATCCCCTGTGCAACGGACTGGAAACCCGAAATGCTTACTGCCAGTGACTCGGTACACTCTTGAATTGTTGTAGAACAAATACCGGATCCCGGCATAGTTACTACCGTACTCCGTAGAAGACCAATAGTAGCCGAGGTCACCGATGTAGCCGTAGCCATTGATGCTACTGCGGCACCCACCAGGAAGGGCTATGAAGCCTGAAGTGCCAAATTCCCCATTGTCTTCCAGATCACCACTATTCCATAAATCAGCATTACCACCCATTTTACTACCTTCATTTGTTCCGCGATCTTCAAAACCATGGGCTTCTTCAAAGCTCATCCCCAGTGCCATTTCCAAATCCATCCACTCTTCGTTTGTCGGAACATGCCAGCCTTCAGGGCAGATGCCCCGATCATCTTCCACAGTATACCCGTTGTACAGGTTACCATACACATCAGCGCAGTCTCCTCCACATGTATTTTGAGATGCATCGTCATTATCCCACGGGTAAATCGCATAAGCACCAGTAGATAAGTTTGACCATTCAGAATCACTGTGACCTGTGGGTATCTCGTCTCCATTCCGATAATGAGTAACTTTCAGGTTTTCCGCCATCCAGCAATGGTTGCCAATCAGTACGGCCTCATACACATTGCCGTCAAGGTCTGTAATGGTGTCATCACATTCAACAATAGAATACTCACAGCTACCATCATCAACGGTAGATTCTGGATTATAGTTCAATGCATCTGGATCGGTGCATCCATAGACATCCTCTGGTTCTGTTGAACATCCCGAAATTAATATCAAGGCTACACCAGTGATGACGCTTTTTAGGTCTATGTTTTTCATCTTCTCCTTTGTTAAACGAAAACCCTACTATTTTATTTCACCATCCTCATTCCAATCACATTAGGCGAGAATGGGTGAGGATTAGAGTACAAGTGAAAGTATTAACTTTATTATAAACAACTTTTGCCAAAATCATTCTTGAGCAAGATCACGGGTAAGCCGAAAACCTACCTGTTTAAATCCATACATTGGTGGCCAGTTATAATGAAACCACGATTGGATAATATAGGAATTATCACTCCATCCACCACCACGTGTAGAATTTTCCCACTCACTTAAATAACCTTGGGAAGGGATGAGAGTAATTGTCCATTCCCCCACATTGCCAGCTAAATCATAAGTACCATAGGGACTTTGACAATCTATCGTTTCATTGTTCCCATTATAATACCCTACTGGGGTGGTGGCATTACCCCAAGGATCACCACTATACATGTAATTCGCTTTATCACTCATATCATCTCCGTAGCTTTCCCCACAAGGGTACTCATATCCTGTTAGTCCTCTGGCAGTCTTTTCCCACTCTTCATCTGTAGGTAAGCGCTTATTATAGCGTTCAGAAAAAGCGACTGCACCGAACCAGGTAACAAAACTAACCGGGTGATCAGAAAAACTATCTAATATGGTAAATTCTTCACCATCAAATTGAATTTTAACAATATCAGGATCCCAGTAATCGGGATCTAATAAATAATATACATAATCACCTGCTGAAAAATATTCATCACCCTCATAATACCCATGGATACAACTTTCTCCCTGGTAATAATTTGAGCATCCACCTATTGATAAAATCCCAGAATCCCAAGTCTCTTGTAGAAAAGCAATATACTGGGTATTTGTAACTTCGTATTTCATGATTTCAAAATCATAATCAATAGATCTAACTTCTTCGCCGAAAGTTTCGCCACACCATTCTTCGCCATTGCAATTTTCCCAACCATAGGTAAACTCCCCAGCCGGGACAGTTACCCATTCAAAATATTCGCAACTTCCATCATCTATCATAGCCTCTGGGTTAAAGTTATTTGCGTACGAAGTCATACAACCAAACACAACACATTCATCAAGGATACATTCAATTAGTACAACAATATCAATGATATTTATGGAGCCATCGCCGTTCCAGTCGCACTGACTTCCATCCCAGCACTGATTGACAATACAGTCTGCTATTGAGACCACATCCAATACATCTATCGACATATCCCCGTTCCAGTCACATTGGGCGAAGATGGGAGCGGATAATAAAACCATTAAATAAATAACTTCTTCATTTCCTTATCCCCTTTGTTAAACGAAAACGGTTACAAATCTATTTCACCAGCATCACCTTCTGAACCGATTGAAAATCTCCTGCTACCATTTTCACCAGGTACACTCCACTGCTTTGATTTTGAGCTTTCCAGTTGACCTGATAGGTACCAGCTGTCCGGTTCTCATCAATAAGTTCTGCGATGAGATGCCCAGCAAGATCGTAAACTGATATGGTTACATGGGAATCTACAGGCAGATCGTAACTGACCGTTGTTATCGGATTAAACGGATTCGGATACGCCGGATGAAGTATAAACGACTGCGGGATGATATCCTTTGAAGTGACGATAAGTGCGCCGGCGATTAACGGTGATTGTCCAAAATACGGATTATCTAATTCAGTAATGATCTTCACTTCACGGTTTTCGCTGGATTTCCATAAACGAATATCAATCTCATCATAAGGTTCATATCCGGGAAGGTCAATGTCGTATTCATGGAATCCTGCCCAAGCAGTGATGAGGATTGGCGAATCGGTGTTTATGACACGGGTAGCACCAATAACCTCACCATGAGCATAAACCACAAGTTCATCACCGGGTTCAATATCTCCATTAATGGATGTAATTACAATTGGTGTGGATAAACCCGTCTTTTGAATGTCATACCGTTGGGAAACACTTTCGGATTTATACAATTCTATATCAGCAATATCCTGGCCGAAATTTCGTGTTAATTCAGGGGATGGATAGACAAAATCAATGCTTGTATCTGAATTTAGGAAAATCCGGTATCCTTTACCCGGGAACAGAGTTGTCAGCATAAATATCCCATATGACGGAATGTAAAACTCTCCCTGATCATTACTCACGATCAGTATTTCATTATCATAATCACCAAAAGCTGAAACGGATAACATGGATTCCTGAGGTAAGTAGGATAGTAAGTTATTCATAAAAGGGTGAATGGTAATGGTCTGATAAGGATCAACGGGTAATCCGGTCAGAGGTACAGTAAGTAATTCATCTACTACCGTAAATGAGGTGTACCCCTCCAAAATATCCACATTCCCAATGGAATTATAATTTAAACTGGGTACATAAAACTCACCCTGATCATTGGATGCGATGAGAAGGTTATCTCCAAATACAGATTGAATCGACGGGTCAACAAGCTCCACATTGATAGAGATGAGATTATTCATAAATGGTTCTAAACTCAGGTTTAGTTCGACTTCATAGTTAACCTCAAAGGACACAACCGTCAGTGTCTCACCCCATATCCCTTCACCAGATGAATAGGTTGCTGTTACTCCTCTTTCCATATCATCAATTGTATTCCAGACTCGGATCACGATGGGATTTCCATCAGTGTACCCTGGAAATTGGAAACCTCCGATATCGCAATAGTCAATAGACCCGATACCTACAATCCCCTGCGGAGTGCCTTCCCAGATGCCCGCTCCCACAAGGATTTCACCTATTGTATCTGAACAATCTCCAGAATTTATGAATCCCTGTGAGTCAAATAGTCCAATCTCATCACCCGGTTCAAGACCGATAGCGCTTTCGATATATACAAGATGAAATTCACCGGTATTATCAGGCAGGTCTGTAAAGTGTACTGGTGTGATCTCACAGTTGGTGATATCCTGCTCACCCACATAATCGGCCATGCATTCAGGGTAAGGTGGGCAAAACTGATTTTGGGTAATATTAAAACTATATATGTTGTTCCAATTGAGTGAAAGGTTACAGAGTTCACCCGGGATGCTGCCGGTTAATTGGTTATAGTACAAGTTTAATTCCTGCAAATTGGTGAGATTCCCAAGCTCTGCAGGGATGCTGCCGGTCAACTGGTTGTAAGACAACTCTAAATATGTCAAATTCGTGAGATCCCCAAGCTCTGAAGGGATGCTCCCAGTTAATTGGTTATCGTACAACCATAACATTTGCAAATTCGTGAGATTTCCCAGCTCTGACGGGATGCTCCCAGTTAATTGGTTATCGGACAACCATAACCTTTCCAAATTCGTAAGATTTCCCAGCTCCGGAGGGATGCTCCCGGTTAATTCATTGGAAGACAACCATAACACTTGCAAATTAGTGAGATTGCTAAGTTCCAGAGGGATGCTCCCGGTTAATTGGTTGTTGGACAAGTATAAA
>JABMOW010000059.1 GCA_013204025.1 Fidelibacterota bacterium
TGTAGCTCACAAGGAAATTGATCTTGCAAATCCCAAATCAAACGTAAAGAACGCAGGGTTTTCTCCTGAAGAACGAATGGGTGTCGACAATATTATTGAATCTGGTTTTGTGGACACTTTCAGATCGTTCGCGAGTGACGGTGGTCATTATACCTGGTGGAGTTACATGAACAATGCCAGAGAAAGAAATATTGGATGGCGTATTGATTATTTCTGTGTTTCCCAGGAACTTCTACCTTCCGTAGAAGATTCAAGAATTCTCCCTCACATCATGGGGTCAGATCATGCTCCAGTCGTACTAAAAATTAACTTATAAGAAAATTATGCAAAATAAAATTACTCAAAAATCCCCACATCTTGGTGGTGAGCTTAAAACTCTCCGCTCACTGAATATCAAGAAATTCAGAACCCAAAAAGGAATGTTCATCCTGGAAGGATACCGAATCATTAAAGATTCCTTGCAAAGCAACTATGACATCGAAAAAGTCTGGATGACTGATATTTTTGAGCAATCCGCCGCAGGGAAATTCATTCAAATGTTGTGTGAAAAAAATAATGTTCCAACGGACATAATTCCAACTAAAACCTTAAATCAGCTATCCGATACAAGGAATAATCAGGGAATCATTGCCTCAGCCAGGATGAGACGACCGAAAGGAGAATTATCTAATCAGGTACTGGTATTGTATAAAATATCAGATCCAGGAAATTTGGGAACGTTATTACGGACTGCCGCTTGGTTTGGAATCAAAACTGTGGTTTTATCAGATTTATCTACAGATGCGTATAGTCCAAAAGTGGTGAGGGCAGCCATGGGAGCTCATTTCTACTTGGATATTTTGGATAATCCCTCAAAAGATGTTTTTCAAATGTTGAGAGATTCCGGTCATACCATCATTGGTGGCGTATTGGACGGAGAACCTCTCCAACAACTTCAGAAGCAAAAATTAGAAAAATGGGCTCTGGTCTTGGGCAGTGAAGCTCACGGGTTTGATGAAGATGTACTGGACCAATTTAAGGTCAAAGTTACCATTACTAAATTGGGTAACGTGGACAGCTTGAATGTTTCTATCGCAGGTGGAATCATACTCTACGCGCTGACGCAGGACAATTAATTAACGATTTGACAGCTTTTATATGTTGATCAGGTAGCTCAATTTTAATAGTAAGACGTTATCACTGGGAGTGTTCAGTAGATCCTTCCTATCCTGATCAAAATTAAATTCACCCGCATCATTTGTTCCGGTTAATCCTTCAACATAGTTTGTATATCCATCAGACCATACCAAATACAACATAGATCCGGTTTTAAACTCCCACCTCAAGACTAGATTCGATCTGAATTGCTGATAATTAAAATCCTCATCAAGCCCTTCATAAAAAACATATTCAATTCCTGTAAAATTGTTTAACAACAATCGCGCATCTTCATCATCGGGATATACAACGGTGGCATTTGCATTAAGTTCATTGAACCTTCTGTTAAAGTCACTGTCCCTAAGTTGATCTGTTTCTCTAAAACCAGAATATTTACCTGCTGTAGAGTAATATTGGCCATAGTATTGTAAAGAAAGATTTGTAGTAATCGTATAATTAGTTCTCATGGTCAGGGAAATTGCATCTTGTTCAAGATCTGAAAAGATATAATGGATTTCATCGGTTTCATCCCATGCCTTGCCTCGCCATGCCCAGGTATCAGTAAAATTAGAATATCCGAGATTTAGAGAAAGTTGTAGGTTATCCACAGGTCGATAACTAAATCCCGGAGAGAAATCAATCGATATCACGTCATCCACATTTCGGAAATAGCTAGCAGAAAAGTCAAACGAAACGGGATTTCGATAATCTGTCCAGTAGCTTGCCCATAAGCTTCCGTTTGCCGGTGTGGCAATCGCCGGTCCTCCACGTAAAAGGGTTGTTGAAAAGCCCGACGCATTGGCATTGATCCCGCCACCAAACCCGGCATTACTAAGTAATGTGGCATTAAAATTGACATTCCCACCAAAACTGGTCACTTCAGGTGCAAAATTCCCATTCATCCACTGATTAATATTAATATTGTAATTTCTAATATACTTTCCGGGATTCCATTCGCGGTATGACAGCCAAGTAAATTGCATGAAATAATCTGATGTACGACTGAAGCCCAGGTCGTTTACTTCAAATCCGGGACTTGTGGCCAAAATACCTCCGGCTCCCTGAACATGTCCCCTAGACTTTCCTCCAACCAGTTTGACCGAATATCCCGAAAGTGAGGTAGCATCTGGATCAAGAGTCAGGTGTTCTGCGTCTGGTCTTTGAAAATATCTTGCAGAACTGGTCTGAGTTCCATAAATAGCCTCTGTTGTTCCCGCAACTTTACTAAATGATACTGCAGATTGAATGTAATAATTCCTGTCTAAAAATTCGTGATTTAGGTCCAATCCACCAGCGTAAGCAGTTTTATGTAGATAACCATCCATTCCTGTATCTTTTAAGTCACGGTTGGTGGCAGTGATAATTCCGCCAAGAACAGTCTGGCCGTCCCGGAAATCTTGTTGTACCCGGGTAACAAGAAAATTGGTCAGTGGCTCAACCGTTGTTTTTCCAGTGGATCCGTCAATCATATGTGATACCGCTTTTTCTTCGTTGGTTACTGCATCCATCACCCCAATGGATAATCCACCCTCTGTTTTGCCTGTCAATTTTAAAGCGGATAGGATATCCGTATAAACAGGGTTATCCACCGAAATCACACCATCATCAGTCCCAATCCAGTCATGGGGAGTACGCCCGATACGTCTAGAATAGAATAGTGTATTGTTACTGTTATCTCCGTCACCAAATCCCATGCTGAAATTCAGGATGTTTCTACCTTCCATAAAGAAAGGACGTTTTTCAGAAAAATAGGATTCAAATTCTGTGAGATTGAAGTCTGCAGGATCAGATTCAACCTGACCAAAATCCGGATTAATGGTGGCATTCAAGGTAAGACCGTTGCCTAAACTATAGCGGATATCCGCACCGGCATTTGAAGCCAAATCATATTTTTCAGGATGAATCGAAGTAACCAGCTCTTCGTTTACATGATCTTTGCCTACAACATATGGGATCACATATAAAGGGGTTCTCTGATTTTATATTGTTCAACCCCGTAAGTGTACCGTAATTGGAAACAAACCCTGCATCATCTTTTGACCAGTAATTCCATACTGAAAGTTCATTACTGTTTCTGGGAAATTCCCGGTACACCATGAGTCCCCACTCCATGTTGTTTGAAGTATTAAATCGTAGTTCCCTGAATGGAATTTGAAATTCAGCCGTCCATCCTTCAGGGGTTCTGCTCACTTCACCATCCCATACTCCATCCCAGTCAAAATCTAAATTGTCATCATCGAACCGTCGCAGATCCTGCTTTACACCTGCTGCATTCAGACCAAATTCAAAGGCTGTTCGATTATCATTATAGCTGTCGATAGATACATATACCCAATCAGATGGAGATCCCTCGTCTCGCCGTGTGAGGATCGCACTAATATCCTCTGGATTTTCATCATCCACCCAAACACCAAAATACAGGTAATCTTCGTCATAAAAAACACTGAAATAAGTTTCATTTGTGGGTTGTGCACCATCATCTGGGGACCGTTGAATAAACTGACCTTCTCTGGCTGCATTATTCCATATTGTTTCGGTTAGATCACCATCTATTTGTATCTGGGACCCGTTTAACCGGACGGCATTTACAACGCGATTTTTAAATAAATCGTTTGATAGTTGCGCTGTAAGTAATTGTGCAAAAATTCCAATCCCAATAATCAACAACAATGTGAATCTGAAATTTTTCATATTTTTTTCTTCCCCTAACTTTAATGATAAAATCCACAACAGGTGAGTTAAGACACGAAAATCTTCAGTCTGTTGTCAAAATAATCTACAGATAATACCAAAACCGATTTCCTTATGTAATTAGAAAATTTTACTTGTCAGAAAACCCATTATTATTTGTAAGATACAATTATGGATTTATCAGAACAAATCCGCGATTTAAACTCTCAGCTCACAGCAATTATCAGGCAGATTGCTGCCCGGCATCAACTTACTTATTCACAGGCCAATATTCTGCTAACCATACCTGTTGAAGGTATTCTCATGTCTCATCTGGCAGAGAAAATTGGGATTGATGTGAGCACTGCCACTCGAAATTTAATGAAACTGGAAAGCCTTGGACTCATCATTAGATCGAAAATCCATAAAGATCGACGGAAGGTTACGGTTACCGCTACCACTGCCGGTGAAGCGTTAATCGATAAACTTGAGATTGACCTAGATGAAGTATCATTTTCAATTCAAAAAATGATGACTAATGAAGACCGGGAGAAATTTTTCCCTGTACTGGAATCGTTGAACTGGAATCTCACAAAGTTGAGAGCAGATAATTAATAGATGACCGATTTTTCCACTGCTATTCTAAATTGGTACAATCATGAAAAAACCAGCATGCCATGGAGAGACGAACCTGATCCGTATCGGATTTGGCTTTCGGAAGTCATGCTACAGCAGACACAGATTCAAACGGTTATCCCTTATTATTTAAAATGGATTAAAACTCTGCCTACCGTAAAGGACACTGCGGAATCATCAGAAGATGTAGTGTTAAAACTGTGGGAAGGTCTGGGATATTACGCCCGGGCCAGGAATTTCCGCCTCGCATGTCAAATGATCACTGAAAATTTCGACGGAATTGTACCCTCTGATCCTATCCAATTCAAACAATTGAAAGGAGTGGGTGATTATATTACTGCGGCAGTTCAATCTATCGCCTTTGGGCATCCGCTTCCTGTTATTGATGGAAATGTGAGGAGGATCACATCACGACTATTGTCTTTGCCTCATCCCCCGGATCAACACAACGAAGAGATCATGGATTTCCTCACGCTGCATATCGGAGACACTCAGCCGGGAGATTTCAACCAGGGTATGATGGACCTTGCGCGAGACGTATGTAAACCCAAAGTACCGCTTTGTACTCAGTGCCCGGTTTCCTGTTATTGTTCGGCATTTTCAGATCAAACCATTCATCGTTACCCGGTAAAAAAAGAAAAAAAGATAAGACCACATTTCAGAGTCGCTGTGGGTGTTATCTGGAAGGATAGTCACATTCTGGTTTCAAAGCGAAAATCTAATGGTTTATTGGGTGGATTGTGGGAGTTCCCCGGGGGTAAAATTCAAAATGGCGAATCTTCGCCAGAATGTATCCAGAGGGAAACTTTAGAAGAATTAGGCATCCACGTCACCGTGGGAGACTTTATCAAAACTATCCAACATGCCTATACCCATTTTTCCATTTCAATGGACAGCTATCATTGTCGATTTCAGACAGGAGAACCCAAGTCCATCGGCTGTTCAGATTGGATGTGGATAAAACGTGATGAGTTGGTGTCTCTGGCATTCCCCAAAGCAAACCATAAAATATTTGACAAAATCCCGGAGGTGAGTCCATTTGAAAACTGATGTTTGGGTAACCATTGCTATTTCGATTATTGCCGTACCGTTATTTATCATTCTAGCTATTATATTGATGATCGCAAGTATCATCGCAAGACCATTGATTTTCCCAATGGCAAAAATCGTTGTGCGTATCATGCTGGTCGTTTTAGGTATCAGATTGAAGATTGAAGGATCGTTCCCAGATAAAGGTCAGTATATCATCATGTCCAACCACTGCAGCTTTATTGATGTTTTACTTTTACCTGCCGTCATAAAAGGAAAGTATACCGCCGTAGTTGCGTTATATAATTTTAAGTATCCCGTGTGGAAACAATTGTTATTAAGCTTCAAAGTTATTCCCATTGATCGATATAATCGCACTCACGCTGTAAATGGTATTCAGACTGCAGAAGAGGTGATTAAGACAAAGGGGTACCACGTGATTCTTCTTCCCGAAGGAGGACGTACTGAAACCGGGAAAATGAAACCGTTAAAAAAGGGTGGATTTCATATGGCTATCAACACGAACACTCCAATTCTTCCTATCGGATTGGAGGGTGCATATGAGTATAAACCTTTTCATCGAAAAACTTTCAAACCGGGTAAAGTAATAGTCAGGGTCGGTGATCCCATCACCACGGATAGATACGAAAGCCTTGGATTAGACGGACTGCTAAGGGAAACAGAGCTCAATCTGAAAACACTTTCAGGAGAAGTATAGCGATTCTATCATCCCGGAGATAACGGAATTTCTACTTCCCTTCTTTTCCTTTTTTAAACAAAACCGCGCGGATGTGTGGTTCTTCCTTTTTAATGACCCGGATGATGTTGGGATAGTGTTTATAAATTCCAATCATCAATAAAATCAAACTGATGTATAAGCCAAATATCGGATGTCCAAAGTAAATCGTAAGAAAGGGTAGGGCAATGTATAACAGCACTGATCCCACTGTAACAAGATCGGTAGCCAAAGAAGCAATCACCTGAATACCTAAAATAATCAGACCAAATCTCCAGTCTATGGCAAGGTACATTCCGATGAGGCTGGCAATTCCTTTCCCGCCTTTAAAACCCATAAAGAATGGGTAAATATGTCCCATCACAGCGAAGAATCCTGCAATTAGGGCTGAATCCAGCGATCCGGGATAGATGGCATTCACTGTCCAAACAGCCGCTGACGCTTTGAGCACATCAATTAGTCCTGCAAACAATCCCCATTTAAATCCCATGACCATGGTCACATTGGACGCTCCTGCATTCGTTGTACCATGTTGTCGAATATCAATCTTTCGGACGAATTTACCTATGAAAAATGAAGTTTGGATACAGCCGAAAAGATATCCGATGATGGCAGAAATAATCAAAGTGAAATCCATATTACACCCTTTCTTTTAAGATCATTAAATTTGTTATGTTACTTGTTTCACACAAATTGATATCAACGATAGACTCGATTATCAATGTATTCGTTGGGTTTGTTTGAATACACCTGAGTGTATTCTCCAGTTTTTTGCAGGTCCATAAAGACAAAAGAGGTTCCGCCATAGTTTACATTACTGAAAATGGTGGGCAGTCCTGAAGTTACTGACGGAAAATCATACATCCAAATCTCAACTGGATATACGCCGGGAGAAAATTTGTTGAATGCATTCGATGAAGTATCAATTTCATCTCTGAATATGTTAAAAGGCGCTCCGTACAAAATGTACACTCTGCCCATATCCGTACTGGCTCCATTTTTTAGCCCGGTAGAATAATTGTCATTACAAAATTTTATTCGTGATTCATGTTGGATTTTAAATTCGTTTAATGCGGTTTGTGGGGTAGGGTCCCGTCTTTTCCAAAACTCCTGCATGAAAACTTCACATTCTGCCGAATTACGTAAAGATTTGAGATGTTTAATTTCGTTTTTGGTTGCGATAAATTGGATTTCATTAAGTGCAGTTTCAATTTCAGGTAATACTTGATATGGTGTGTATTTCACTAGTGAACGATAAACATTCCACCCAAAATATCCAACGATCAGTACTAGTGCGCCTGTAGAAATAAAATTGTCTTCCGGAGCTGCATATTCCCTTGCACTTAAATTCGAAGGAAAGATGAGACTGACAATTAATATGACAATCAGGATAGGAGTTCTGGCAAATCGATTTTTCCCTGATTGATACATGGTTTGGTTCATGGTTTTACCCGTTTTATTATCATAAAATTTATCCGGCTGAAAACGAAATTACAGTGGGTAATTTGTTCAAACCAAGGGATTCCAATCTCAATCATTCTCATGTTTAAAGTCGTGTAATGATATTCTGTTGTTTTCGGAATATTATTTCGTATTATTGGATTTTTCCAGAATTATATTTTAGTTACAAGCGCAATAACAGTGTTATATTTTGTAATCGTTATAAATTTCAATTTTATCAGGAGAAAAATTCATGACAAATCTACAAAGTTGGATTCTCAAAGGCCAAGAGATGATCAAAGACCGGGAAAGACGTATTCTTCGGGCAAAAAAGTGGAAATTTGATACTGTCGCTACCCACGGGTTGTATGATCTCCAACAGGCTATCACACAAAATAATGGTTCCATAATGGAGCCCGTTTATATGAGTCCGGCACAAGCCTATACGGATAGCGCAGAAATGGAAGCTGCTCTGTCCTATCAAATGCCCACTTGGTGTTACTCGCGGATCGCCAATCCATCAACTTTTTTTCTGGAAGAGGTGATTGCTCTTTTAGAGACATACGGTACTGGCATAGAAGCTTCAGGGCTTAGCACCTCCAGTGGTATGAGCGCTATCAGGACCGCCACCGATCCATTTCTGGTGAAGGACGATTCACTTCCACCACCTAATATTGTGTCCTGTGCCAAAGTATACGGCGGGACGTTTCAGCAATTCTGGGTACGTCGGCACGAAGAACAGGGCGTTGAAGTCCGCTGGATACACGATCCATTTGATCTCAATGAATGGGAGGCGGCGATTGATGACGGCACGAGATATGTCTTTGGCGAATTTCCCTCAAATCCATCATTATCTATTTTTGATATCGAAAAAGTAGCGGAGTTGGCGCATCTCAAAAACGCACCACTCATTGTTGATTCTACGTGTGCCTCACCGGCACTGACCCGTCCGTTGGCGTATGGTGCTGACATCGTGGTTCATTCTGCATCAAAAGTCATATCCACCAGCGGGACATCAATTTCTGGTCTTCTTGTGGCAAGGAAAAATCTGATCAGTAAAGTGGGTTGTAATGAGATGAAAGCGGATTTTGCTACATGGGCAAAACTGTGGCCGTATCGCGACAATGGTCCCTCTCTGCATCCTATGGGAGCCATTCTCACACTGAACGATTTGAGGACACTCCGGATGCGTATTGTCCAGATGAGTAAAAGTGCGCTGACCGTATCTAAATTCCTCCAAAGCCACTCAAAGGTATCAATGGTGAGCTATCCCGGATTGGAATCTTTCAAAGGTCGCGACCTGGCAAATAAATATCTAAAACTGGTGGACTCGGACGAACCTATGTTTGGATACATGCTGATGGTGGAAATCAAAGAAAGTGATTCCGATTCATCTATCAACACTCGGAAATTTTTCGATGGACTGGATATGATTTGGAGGGCGACCGATCTGGGTAGAGTAAAAACTATCGCTACACTCAACGCCATTTCCACGCACCAGCAACAGGGCGAAGAGGGTCGAAAACTCGCAGGGATCAGTCCCAATGCCGTTCGGATTTCTATCGGCATCGAAGACCCACAGGATATCATCGCCGATCTGGACCGGGCGTTGAATAATATTTAATCATGTTTAACTAATCATTATAATTATGGAGTCTCACATGGAGCAAAAAATTGCACTCATCGGTTTTGGAACCGTAGGTCAGGGTTTGGCGGAAATCCTAAAAAACAAAAAAGCAGAGTTGTTTGAAATATATGGATATTCGTATACCATCGTCGCCATCAGCGATATGAAATTCGGAACAGTGTTCGATCCTGATGGACTGGATATGGAAAAAGTGATGTCCGAAATTCAGTCAACAGGCCAATTTTCTTCTAACCGGATGGATTGGGATGCAGTAGAAACCATTCGCTTCTGTAATGCAGATGTGATATGTGAATTGGCATTTACCAATCTGAAAGACGGAGAGCCTGCACTCACACATTGTACCACTGCGTTTCAATCTCGTAAACACATCGTCACCAGCAATAAGGGACCAGCTGCGTTGGCTTATCATCAAATGAAATCTCTGGCAGACAAACATAATGTGCTGTTCATGATCGAAGGTACCGTCATGAGTGGAACTCCCGTCCTGAACCTGGCTTCCGGGCCACTGGCAGGCTGTCAAATCTCCGCCGTGAAAGGTATTTTAAACGGCACTACCAATTATATTCTCACGCAGATGGAATCCGGGATGTCATACGAGTCCGCACTGCAGCAGGCACAGGAGTTGGGTTATGCCGAAGCGGACCCCACCGGTGATGTGGAAGGCTATGACGCTCGGGCGAAAGTCACTATTTTAGCCAATGTTGTGATGGGAGTTCCCTGCCGGATTGATGAAGTGGATTGCAAGGGTATCACTCAAATCACCGCGAAGGATATTGAATCTGCCAAAGCACAGGGTGCCCGGTGGAAACTCATCGGTTCTGTGGAGATGGTGGATGGCAAGCTCAGCGCATCTGTCCATCCTGAAATGGTATCTCTCACACATCCGCTTGCTGGGATCATGGGTGCAGTAAATGCCGTTACGTTTACCACTGACCTGCTGGGTGATGTGACAATTGTGGGTGCCGGCGCTGGAAAAATTGAAACGGGATTTTCCATTCTCAACGATCTTCTTGCGATCCACAAACTGTCATTGCCGGAGGATCTGTCATGAAAATGCTCATCGGTGGACAGTGGATAGAGAAATCTCAGACGATTGATGTATTAAATCCGTTTGATGGATCGGTAATAGATACCGTCCCTGCGGGTACTGCAGAAGATGTGCATGCCGCCATTGATATCGCCCAAAAAGGATACGAGATCAACCGGGACATACCGATTCACAAACGAATATCCATTCTGAAAAAAGCAGCAGACCTGATGCAGGCGCGTTACGAAGAACTGGCGGTTACCATCGCTACGGAAGGTTCAAAGACTATCCAAGAAGCCAGGAAGGAAGTGGGCAGAGCCATCAACACCATCACCATTTCAGCGGAGGAAGCCCGACGGATCAACGGCGAAACTATTCCCTTTGATAGCGCGGAAGGTTCAGAAAACCGGGTGGGCTACTATTACCGCTCCCCTATCGGGATCATCGCTGCCATTACTCCTTTTAATGATCCACTGAATCTGGTGGCACACAAAGTGGGACCTGCCATCGCCGGGGGAAATGCAGTCATCGTCAAGCCCGCCACCGTGACACCATTGTCAGCGCTGAAACTGGCTGAATGTTTGTTGGATGCTGGACTCCCCGGAGAAATTTTATCTGTCGTTACCGGTTACGGCAATCAAATCGGCGAAGCATTGGTATCCGATCCCCGGATCCGCATGGTATCGTTTACCGGTGGCGGTGAAGCTGGCGAACGGATCACTCGTCTTGCGGGACTGAAAAAGATTGGGATGGAATTAGGATCCAATTCCCCGGTGATCGTTCTGGGTGATGCCGATATGGAAAAGGCTGTAGAATCCTGTGTATCCGGCGCTTTCTACGCAGTGGGACAAAACTGCATCGGTGTCCAACGAATTTATATTAATGAGAAAATTTACGATGATTTCAGAAACCGGTTTGTCAGCAGAACCCAAAAATATAAGACCGGTAGTCAACTTGATGAAAACACGGATATGGGACCCATGATCACCGAATCAGAAGCAATCCGGGTCATCGACTGGGTGAATGAGTCCGTGTCACAAGGCGCTACCTGTCTCACTGGGGGTACCCGAAACTATACTCTCGTCCAACCCACCGTTATGGAAAATATGCCCAATGCTGCAAAGCTGAATTGTCAGGAAGTCTTCGGACCCGTGGTGAGTTTGTATTCGGTTGCTTCACTTGAAGAGGCAGTGCAGAAATCCAATGCCGTTAACTACGGTCTCCACGCCGCAATTTTCACAAAAGACCTTGAAAATGCATTTTATGCCATCCGCCACTTGGATGTGGGTAGTGTCATTGTGAACGACTCAACTGACTACCGCGTTGACCTCATGCCTTTCGGCGGAGTGAAGCAATCTGGTCTGGGGAGAGAAGGTATCCGATTTGCACTGCAGGAGATGACCGAACCGAAAGTGGTGTGCTTTAATTTATAATTGACAATGGATAATTAATAATGAAAGAGAACATCATTAAGAATTAGAGTATTGAGTTTGGTACTCGAATTGTGAATTTATATAAATATTTCAAGACAGAGCAGAAAGAGTACATTCTTTCTAAACAAGTTTTGCGAAGCGGGACATCCATTGGTACAATGATTAGGAAAGCCGAACATGCTGAAAGCTCAGCTGGCTTTGTTAATAATCTATCGATTATGTTGAGTGAATCTAATGAGATAGAATATTGGTTGGATTTTCTAAAATAAAATCATCGAGTTATTAAAATTCCTGATTTCTATTATCAAAAATAATAAAAAAAACCTACTTAATTTTGTTAATTGTCAACTGTCAATTATGCAACGATTCCCAATTTTGAAAAGACATAAGGAATGTTTGACCTGGCAGCGATTACAGCGTAAATTGTACTGGTCAGATAAAATTAAAATAACCGGAAATGGTTTGTAGTACATAAAATTCTGTTTTGCAACTTCGACTAAAACCGCAACAATCCTGACTTCATCACCCAATGGATATAAAAACAAAAATTGAAAGCTTGGGAATTTACCTTCCCGATAAAATCATTACCACTGAAGATTTGATCTCACGGTGTGCGCATCGCCCAAGAATTGATTTCCAACGTATCACGGGCATTCTTGAAAGGCGTGTTGCAGAGAATGAATACGCTGTTGATCTGGCGATTAAGGCGGCACAGAACGCCCTATCCATGTCCCGGTACAACGCCGAAGACCTGGACATGATCATTTGCACCAGCATATCAAAATACAATCGAGACAATGAGGTTGATTTTGAACCCTCTGCCAGTGTCATGATCAGAAATGGGATTGGAGCTGGGAATGCGCTGAATTTTGATGTGGTAAATGCATGTGCCGGAATGTTCAATGGTATTCACATCATGAAAAGCTTCCTTAAAACCGGTTTGATCAAGTGTGGCATGGTGGTCAGCGGAGAACATAATTTGCCGCTGGTTGAGACATCAGTGAAGGAGATCAGACGCAGTTTAGATAAGCAGCTTGCGACCCTAACCTTAGGGGATTGCGGGGCAGCCATTATCCTCGACGGTTCGACAGATGAGAAATATGGGTTCCATTATCTTGAAATGGTGACCGGTGCAAAACATAATCACTACTGTTATTCCAAACCCTCCCACCGCGGACCTGGCGGCGTTCTCATGACGAAAGCACGCGGATTACAGAGAAAAGGCGCAGAACATTTTCCCAGATATTTGAAAAAAGCCGTAGATAAAAGTGGATGGACGATGGATGAAATTGATTTCGGAATTGCACATCAGGTATCCGTTGGAGGGGTTAAAAAAGGGATCAAGGTGACAAAAGAGTTTCTCAATGGAGTGATGCCGGTGAAATTCCTCTATAATGTGGAGAAATTCGGCAACACCACCACCACAAGTCATTTCCTCGTACTTCATGAATTTATGCTGAATGGTCAAATTAAAAATGATCATAAGATCCTTTTTGTCAGCGGTGCATCCGGGATTGTGATCACCAACGCAACCTATTTACTGGACGACCTGCCGTCCCGGTATCAAGCCCACTTAGGGAGGTCCTGACAAATGCAAAGATGCAGGCTAGAAAGTATCGGTGTCAGTTATCCTAATAAAAGGCATTTCAAATCCGGGTCTTTAAATCATGCGGTATGGGCGGGACGGACCTGTGTGGAAAAATCCAAACATCTTGCCCGGGATATTCAACTCCTTATTAATACGGGGATTCATAGGGACGATCATTATGCGGAACCTGCATTCGCAGCTTTCATCCAGAAAAAACTTGGGATCAACGCGGAGTTCCAAGGTAGGAAAACGTTGTCATTTGACCTGCAAAACAGTGGATGCGGTATGCTCAGCGCGGCCTACGTCATAACTACGATGATCCAAAGCGGCTCGGTACAAGTGGGAATGGCTATTTCCAGCGAAGCCAACAGTGATAAAAAACCCGATCCAAACTATACCTATCCTGAGAGTGGTGCTGCAATCATCGTTGACGTATCCCCTACTTCTAGTGAGGGATTTGGCGGTTTTGTATTTAAAACATTTGAAAAATACCGCGATCTTTATAGTTCGGTCGTCAGTCTTTTAGAGAAAAGAGGTCGTCTCCTCGTTCGAAAAAAACAAGGTCTCGAAGAGGCATATTTACAGTGTGTTGAACCCGTCTTATCTGAACTACTCCAACATGAGAATCTTGAACTTGCAGATATTGATTATTTGATCCCCTCACAAATCTCCGATGGATTTCTAAAAAACCTGGCGGATAAAATTTCATTTCCGTTGGACAAAATAGTTAATACCACACATCTATTCGCTGACACTCTCACCACATCTGTTTTTCTGGGATTACAATATCTGATGGATCAGGAGCCGATAGCTCCGGGGAAAAAAGTTGTATTATTGACATTTGGTGCTGGTATCACCGTCGGTGCGACCATCTATTATTTCTAAGTACCGAAATGAATTATTCTGTTGAATTTGTGCTTCAATAAATGACAAATAAACTAAAAATTGCATTCGCCTGTAATCTATTTGTTGCCATTGGGTTTATGGTTCAGGGTCTGGTGTATTTTTTCTCCAGCCAATTTATGCCATACCATGCAAATATCACCGGATGTGCGTGGACCGAGGTACCACCTGAATTTCAGCCACTGATCCTGGCGTTAATACGAGGTGGTGGAATTGCCTCTTTTACATCTGGACTTGCGATTGCTGTATTGACGTTTATCCCTTTTCGAAAAGCCCAGACATGGTCACGGTGGGCAATCACTGGGATTGGGCTATGTGGTACACTACCGCTGTTAACAATTATAATTTCCCTACACGTTAAAATGGATTCACCACCGCTTCCATTACTCATCCTGGCGATCGGGTTGCTCATTGCAGGATTTCTTTTTTCCTCGAATATGAATCATACCAAAACCAGTTAAATCACTAGCATTTGCGGAAGTCGCGTAAAATTCTTTCTGTAAAGATGTAGTAGGAGAACAGGCGGAAGTACGAGCCCCCCGCCTGCTTTTTGAGACACTTACTTAACGTCTTTTTTGTCGTCTGTTGACGTGGATTCATCGCAGCAGTGGTCCATTTTCTTGATCACGGTCTGACAGCAGCCTTTTACATCGTTGCCGGTAATTTCAATCCGGTATCCGTTATCAATCTCTTTTACACTGATGTTACAACAGTCTTTGTCCATGTTGGACTCCTTTTTTTTTGTTTATATTCACGCATACAAATATTTATATCTGTCTATGCGTTTGTGAAAAATTTTTTAAATGGTTTCCTTTTCATCATTAAACATGGCTCTGAATCCGCCGCAACAATCCACTATGCAACAGACTTCCAGTTTATAATAAACCTCTTTACCATCTTTACGGGATGTCAAAATCCCCGCTGTTTTCAGTACATTTAAGTGATGTGAAATGGATGGTTGTGTCATACTAAAATGACTCACGATCTCTGTCACGCTCATCTCTTTGTTTTTGAGAAGAGTCATGATTTTGACTCTGGTGGGATCTGATACCCCTTTAAAAAATGCTGTTAAGTTTAAGTTCATTTATTTCTTTTAAAATAGACACATTGAAATTTATCTATTTGTTTATGTGCTGTGCAAATGTTTTTTTTAAATAAATTTATACTATAAAGTTATTTCCCTTTGACAAAGCCTGTCCACTACTGGCAGGGGGATCGAGGAGGCTCCATAATTTTGATTTGATAATAAGAAAAGGGCATAACCTAAAAACAGAATTTATTGGAGCATTGATCATTTAATTATCAACTTTTAACTCATCGAAATTCCTCAGGCGTAAGTCAGAATCCATCCTAAATTTCACTGCCATTTTATCGGCCTTTTTTATCATTGTATAAACTTTATTTTGAGGAGACAGACATGACACAACTTTCCATCCATGGTTACGGCGACGACCTGACAATCAACGGCATCAGATTGGGTGACCTTTCCCCCGCTGATCATGAAAGTATCGAAAAAGAAAAGGGCGGAAGAAATTACAATCCACTGGAAAATGTAGTGGTGTCACATGTGAAAGACTCCTCGACGCTCATTTGTCGAAAGCCGTCATCTGATGAAACTCGCGCGTACATTGAAGAAGAGCTCATCGACGGATTGTGTTGTTATTCCGCCGTGAACCAAGGTCAACTGAACCAGACTATTGTGGATGCTGTTGTGCATCATCTCACTGTTGATAAACTACCCACGGTTCCCCGCTCTATCCGACATAAATACATGGCAGCATTTCTTTTGGCAGTTACAGGCATTACCGGGATGGACCGCGTGGTTCCCAAAGTTGCGGGGGTGGAAGCGCCTGACCTCATGTTCAAAATCGCTCGCCGGTGGGGATACCGTGTAAAAGGTATCCCTCAAAATGAAGCGATCATCGTCGCAGCAAATGGGAATTTTCACGGCCGATCCATGACGGCGATTTCCATGTCCGATGACCCGGACTCCCGAAATGATTTCGGACCATTTGTCCCCGGCATCGAGATGGTGCCGTTCAACGATATTGATGCGCTAAAAACTCTGTTCGAACAAAAGGGAGATAAAATCGCTGCATTCCTCGTGGAGCCGATACAGGGTGAAGCGGGCGTGATTGTACCGGATGATACATATTTTCCGCAGGTTGCAGAATTATGCAAAAAGCATAATATCCTTTTGGCCATGGATGAAGTCCAGACGGGATTTGGACGAACCGGCGCGAATTTTGCCCATCAACTATTCAATGTGAAACCCGATCTCCTGGGCTGTGGAAAAGCCGCTGGTGGTGGAATTCTTCCTGTATCATTTGTGGCAGGCAGGGACGATGTGGTAGGTGTACTTACTCCGGGTTCTGAAGGCTCAACTTTTGGCGGATATCCGTTGGCAGCAGTCGTATCCGTTTATGCTATTAAGGTGTTAGTAGATCAAAAACTGGCGGAAAATGCACGAACCCGCGGTGCCCAACTCATGCAGCATTTTGAGGACATAAAATCAGAATTCCCCGATAAGATCAAAGAAATTCGCGGTCGTGGACTCCTCACCGCCTTCGAGATGTTCGATGCACCGTACCTTGATGGTCATAAGGTTTCACTTGGGCTTTTGAAAAATGGTGTCTATGCCAAAGAGACACATCACAGCACCGTTCGACTAGCGCCGGCACTTACCATTCAAGCCTGGCAGATCGACAATATTGCCGAAGCCATTAGAGGTGTAGTAAAAGAGTTATAGATTATATTTTGTTATTTTTTTTTATTCTATTATACAATTTAGCAATAACGAAAACATTAATCAATAGCATAGCAATCATTATTATTTCTATAAATATAAATAAAGTATTTTTGAGATCAAATCTCCATAACGAAGGTACGCTATTGCAAAATATTTCAAAGGATCTTGGCAAGCATATATATATCAAAATAAATATGAATGTTGCAAATGGTACCATTCTATATTTAATTATATTTTTTATATCTTTTTTGTATACATTTTTAGTATTTTGTGAATCTCTTTCATTGGGTTCCCCTGCAACTGTACTCTCAATTTCGGGGTATATGAAATTCATTGCAATAGTAATAAACACTAGAATAACACTTATCCCACCAAGTATTTCCGGAATATCCGTCATTTTAAATAATTAATGAAAATATATTATTAATTTTTAATAATATATCTACACATTCTACTTCTATTCGGTAATCACCGAGTGTATTACCATTTTTTTTTATTTGTTCAAACCCCGTATTAATCATAGATAATATTTTATTTGATAATTCTATGGCTTTATTATCTATTGTTGATATAATATTATATTGTCTACTCTGAACTGATAATGTATTGCTCACATCAATCGATCCTATCATTCTAATAATCTCATGATAAATTGACGAATTATCGTTAATAAGAAGCCATATCCTTGGAAGTATAGTTTTTAGGTTAATTTTATAAAATGGATTATTAGCTATACTAATAATTAATTCTTTTGATAGGGGCACAGATATATATGATTTATAAAGCAAACTGATAGGTTTTTTTTTCTGGTCAAAATCTTCTGAAGACTTTATAGTAACTGCTCTATCTCGAAGAACCTCTATTCGTATTTTTTCGTTTATTTTTGCATAATGCATATATACACTATCGTTATTTTTATCAAAACCGATTTTTCTCGTGCTATATATCTTACTAAGATCACTCATCCAATATGCTCAACATTTTATTAGTCTTTAATACATTAATTATAAAGGATAGCAATTCTGTGCTCAATTTTGAATTTCTAAATAAAGTTGCTCTATCAATCTTATACTCGAGTATTGCTATAATATTATATATTTCATTAAATAATTCTGATCTTCTACGTGGTTTTAATTTGCTAGTTGCAAGTATATCACCCAATTTTTTAAAAGAATTGGCTTTAGTACTTGTTATTACATCTGAAATAAATTTCATATCATTTGAATAATATTCATTGTTCATGATATAGCGGGGTTCTAAACAGACCCGAAGAGTATTTTTTACAATTTCTTGAAACTCTTTATTTACACCATGAGAAAGGTATTCTAGACACTTTGTGTAGTATCCATTGGAATAAGTGGTTTCTGACAAATAATCTAAATAATCATATAATTTATTATCATAATTAATATTTAATATAGTGTCTATTTTTTCCCATTCCGAAGTTTCTGCTAATTTATTGATTTGATCCCATAATTGTTCTCGACGATTGTATGCTAAGGGAGCTTCACGAAAACTTTTATTTAGTACTGAAGTCTCAATTATATTAGTATCATAGAGTTTATTAGAATTACTTTTCTTTTTAACAATCCTATTATTATCAATTAATTCTTCAGAGACTAACCGTAATTCTTGTGCGTCATTTCCATCATCACTATCAACTGAATCTATACCTGAAGTAGAATTTTGAGATCGATTATAATTGCTATTAATATTCCAAATAAGTGACGCATAAAAATCTTTACTCATTGTAAATCCTATTTAATTTTTTCTAATAAATATCTTATTATTTTTTCTTTATTCCATAGTCGAAATAATTCAAAGAAATCACTTAAATATAGTACATTCATATTTAAATGAAATGTATTCTGCCAAAATAAAATATGTTCCAATGAATCTTTACTCTGAAAACCAGGAATGAAAATAATTGAATCAGTTTTTTGTCCTAAAACGTCACTCATTTCTTCGGAAATATCATACATAGAAAGTCCATTATTAGATATAATTGAAATGTCGCTAGAAAAAATATTTATTAATTTCATAATCACGTATTTTTTACTGTTAGATCCGTCAGCAAATTTCAACATACCATCAAATTTTCTATTAATCCCGGAGCGTCCAATTATTGATTCTTTAGGATCTATCAAATATAATTTATCAGAAATTTTTCTAGATAGAAGAGCTTGCATGAGTAAGCAGTAGAGAAAACGAAAATACACCCTATCTCCAAAACTATTCACCTCTAAATACGATTTAATGTTATGTACAGAAATGAATAGTGCGTTTGATAATAAATTGTTTGTCAATTCACAAAATGGACATTCTGATATTTCAGTTGAACTAAATTGTTCTGGTTTTGGTTTAAATACTTCATTAATTTTCTCTGTAATTCCGATATCATTGAGCAATGTGGAATATAAAATTTCAATTTTTTTATTGCTTTTATAAAAGGATTGTAGATTAATTGCTTTTTCTGTATTTTTAGCAATCTCTAAAAAAAATTCACAAACAATCTCTATTGTTTTAATCTTAATTATATCAGAGTCAGAAGGGTATTTATTTATTAATGATCGTTTTATAAAACAAACCGCTGGTTGAATAAAATAAGATCCGTCAGCCAGTCTCACTTCTGCTAGCTCTTTGACACGATTGTATACTTCTAAGTCGTTAAATTGTGTCATAATCATTTAATACCTATTAAGTATATCTCCAAAATACATTGATCATTGATCTCGACTGATCGAAGAATTCTTTGAATAATTTCTCCGGATTTCTGTACCTGGATAGATTATGCAATTACTTCCAATTTTCCGTCCCGGTTGAACAGTTACATTCATACCTACTTTAGTACCATCACCAATAATTGCACCAAAATGGTCGAAATATTTTATCACACGAGTATTAGAAAAAAATTCCCCATATGCTTTATTGGTTTTCATGCTATATTCAGGGCCACGAATAGTTTGACATGCAATTGTATTCCTACTACCCAGCACACACGCTTCTCCTATAACGCTATATGGTATTATTCCATGAGTATATATTTTTGTATTTCTCATAATTATCGAATGATCTACAAGGGTGAATGTATCAATAAATACATTCTCTCCAATAATAGAATCTATAACATGTGAATGTTCCATTATTCTACAACCAGACTTCAACACACAGCATCCATCAATAATTGTGTTGGCACCTATAAATAACTTCCCAGATTTTGGTGCAATTACAAACCCCTCAATTTTCGCATCTGGATGTATTCCCCATTTGACAGAATTTTCTAAACCATGGTTAGTAATAGAATCCTTACCATTGGTATCTTCAATAAATTTCGAAGGGGAAGATAATTTCCCAAAGTGGTTTATTAAAGCTTCCCCAGTAAAAACTTTATAATCAGAGTTTATCAGATCCGGACTATCAACTTCAGGATTATTTATAGTATCAGCAACTAATCTATTTGAGAGAATTGAATTAGTACCTAAATATTCCCACGGATAGTTCATTTCAACCCAGTCTTTTGATTTCCAATCATTTCCTGAAGTAGCCACAAGACCATATATTTCTATTTTATCTTCTATGTACGCTGTCCTTAGTGCATTAATCATTGAAAATAACCCATGAGGATCACGACTCCTTAATCCCCGAAGATTGCGACATGCTTTATGAGATATAACCATTACTCCGGTATCAATTATTGATGATGTGGCTCCATTAAAATCAATTAGTTCTGTATAAGAGGGACTATTTTGAATATCAACTATATCTGTGTTAGAAAAATTGTAATACTTCTCATCAGAACTTACTAATGATTGAGGTGTTTTATTTATGTGATAATAGCCCCATCTATTTTTTTCAAGGTCATCCTCAAATGGTGGCAAATTATCATCAAGGATATTTTCAACTGTACCGACAACTACCCATGATTTCGATTTATTTTCTTTGTGAATTGATAATGTTTTTTCAACCAATCCATTTAGAAAACCATCTTGATAAAGTGTGTCCCCAAGGAAGACCATGTAATATGGTTCATAATCAAGACCATTATCTCTTGCAACCTTATCACTCACTAAGAATATACCTTGTTCGTCATATTTTTTTTGAAAACACAATAGAATTCGACCCGAGTTAATCTCTTTTCTAAATATCTTCTTGTATATATCCTCCTGATTCTCACTTACTACAAGATATATTTTACCAATAAATCCTATTGTATCATCCCCTGAGTTCAAGTGTTAAGTGCAACAATTGATACTTCCTCGAAAAATACCTGATAAGGCGTTTTGAACCCAAGGCATTTTCTAGGACGGTTATTTAGCCTGTTAATGGCTCTAATTATTTCGTCATTTGTAATGGTCTTAAA
>JABMOW010000060.1 GCA_013204025.1 Fidelibacterota bacterium
AAATAACACCCCCCCCCGAAGATGCCGAAACCCGATCGCTTCCTAGTTCAAAAGTTGAGTTTGGTGTACTAGTTTTTCTGGAATACATCGAAAAGGTGAATGGACGCCGAGACGAGAAGATCACAGTAGTCAGGAAAAAGCACCAGCTGATGTCACCCCTGAAACGGCGGGTCAGTAAGTACGAGGGTATCCTACCGCAGAAAGCAAAGGAGGCAGTGGCTCGGGCCTATGAAGCAGGGATCAATAGAGGCAGGATTGTAGTACAGCGTGGCTTGAGATATCTGCTCAGTATCGGTGATTTGTTCTCACAGATCAATAATATGACCAGAGAAATTAATGTTTTAGGCGAAAAACTCTGTAGCTTTGATATTCAGGTAAAATTGCCTTCCGAAAATAAATGAGATAAGCAATTATCTATTTTGTTAAAAGCATCTTGATAGTCTGCACTTCAAAACCAGCTTTCATCTGACAGAAGTACACACCTGTGCTCAACTGATATCCGCTATCGTTTGTACCGTCCCAAATGATCATATGGCTCCCCGCAGGCATATTATTATCCAGAAGAACCGTTATTAGCCTACCTTCTATGTCGAAGATGCTTAGTGTTATTCTTTCTGGGCGGGGAAGATCATAGTTGATCGTAGTTTGAGGATTGAATGGATTTGGGTAGTTAGAAGAGAGCCTAAATTCATCTATAGGAGCCACAGACTTCTCAATACTCACGAGCATTGGTTCAAAAGTGGCAATGATTGTCCGTATATGCCAATCAAAATCTAATGGTCCACTCCAAGAGCTGTTTGCATATCCATATGAATGCCCGCCATCCCCAGGTGTATCGGATAAGATTTGTGGGTCAGTGGCATTAAGAAGCTTTGCAAATACCCAAAATGGCTTTACTTCAGAAAAATTACCATAGATAATTCCAATTGGAAAGCCCTTCCAATACCACGAACCTGCAGATATTTCATCTTCATCAATCTGAGCTGAAATGGCTTCTACTAGGGTTCCCGGTTGAGAGGGAGAGGCCTCATTAAACTCATGAACCTCTAGTTGAAATTGTCCTGCCGTGTAGAATTGAGCTTTCACTTTCCAAAAAATTAATGTCTGATCCCCAAATGCGGACAACGGGATCCAATTACCATTTAAATCATGGAATCCGTTGAAAAGAACCGCTGGACCCTCATTTTGCATAAATCCATTATGGAAAGTGGTCGGCGTACCGGTATCATAATACAACTCGTAGAAGTAGTGGTTAGTTTGATACTTCGCTCTAATCGTAAAATTGCCTCCAATATAGCCATAAACTAGTATATAATAATCCCCTGATTGCAGAGATGGAGAGGAGTTTAGATAGATTCCAATTTCCTCGTTTCCCGAGTACCCACCTGAAACGGCATCATA
The DNA here is from genome assembly GCA_013204025.1 of Fidelibacterota bacterium. Classification (GTDB taxonomy): domain Bacteria; phylum Fidelibacterota; class Marinisomatia; order SCGC-AAA003-L08; family JACNLC01; genus JABMOW01. The sequence goes on from JABMOW010000060.1 coordinate 1,402, forward strand.
TTCTCCAGTGGAAGGGTAATATCCATGGCCAAGATACATATCTAAAACATCTCCACTGGTATTGTATGTCCAAACTTCAAGAGCTTTTGCCTCATTGGGCACGTTAATTGAAAACAACAGATACTGATCTGCATTGACATAACCAGAATATGGTGTTCCATCAGTGAGCGCAATAATTTCAACATTCCCGATTGGGGTTGCGGTGACAATATCGGCATAGTTGCTGTAACCATTATCATTGTATGCTCTGACCGTCAACCAGTACTGCTGTCCGCCCTCTAATCCGGTTATAGTTACAGAAGTGCTGGGGGTGGTATAGCCAGGACTTGGCGTACCACTCACAGGATCCCACGGTGGAAATGAGGAATCATCATCGTAAAGAAGAATATAGCCATCGGCATCAGATACAGTTGACCAAGACAAATCAATTTGCCCTGGATTATCCCCTGCTGAGGCATATATAGTGGTTGGTGGATCAGGAGCGGGTGGAGCAGAAGGGTTATTAAGGTTGAAGTATATATTGTAGTTACTAGAACTATAATCGCTGACCCATGCAACAAGTCCTGCTTCTTCCCCATCTACTGAAGCAACATATACGGCTGAAAAATCATCATCAGAACCATCATCGTTGTCACTAACACTACAGACCGATCCCCAGTTGTTTGAACCGTTTTCAGAACGTGCGTATTCAATAGTGCCTTCGTGATACCAACTGCAATAGAAGTCATTGTTGCTAGTATAGAAATCGGTTGCACAATCACTGAGATATTCCATTTCGCCAGAAGATGCAATACTACTTCCTGACCAGCTTGAGCCGTGATTCGTTGAATACTTGGACCTGACATCCCAGTCTGAATCAGAATACTTGTAAGTGTATGTAAGTAAAACAGAACCATCCGATTTAGACGCCGCAATTCGCAACCATGCATAGTTATTTGAAGTTGTTAGTGCAATTGGGTCACTGAAAGAGCTACCCCAGTTATTTGATATTCGCATGCGGATCTTGCCGAACCAATCGTCTACTTTATAAGCAACATACATGTTGCCATCATGACCTACAGCAATATCTAAATCGGGTTGTACATCCTCCCCGATCGAGGAAATATCTACCGGATTGTCAAATCCGAAATCATCGTCGGTTGCGAGTGGATTCGTACATTTCGCAAAATGTAAATCACCTCCACTCAAGACATCAGTTTCTTCATAAATAATATAGAGCCAAACTGGAGCAGTTACATTTGCATCGCATGTAATCCTTGGCCTGTGAGGATTTTGTGTTTCATAGCTAATCTGATCGAAACTGTAGTTACCTGTTGGTACATCCTTCCTGTAACACCAGACCGCAGCATCATCTTCATCATAGTATGCCATATATATCATACCATTATATTCAACCATATCAGGTAAAAGTACGTTCCCACTTGAAGAGACCGTAACTATTGATGTCCAGGAATTACCGTTATCTGTAGATTTTTTTATTTTAATCCGGGTGGGACTGAATGAAAAGTCTTCATATGCGAGGTACATTACCCCATTGTAACCAACGGTAACAGCAACCCCTTTCTGATCATCTGTATTCCCGTCGACAAGATAGTCTGTCGGGAAGTTACACTCATATTCTCGAAGGGGGTTAAATCCTGGCTCTATGTTATCATGGGGACTTAATGACCCTTCGTTTCCAGGCTGGATCTCAAATGGTTCGGTCCCATCTTGATTACGATTAGTTCTGATTAGCATGTTTGGGTAAGTTACTGGATTGGCTGAACGTTGTGAATTCCATCGTTTACGAATTTCAGTATCCAGACGCTTGACCTCATTCTCGTCCGATAATTGCTTTGCTCGGCGCAAAAGAAATGAAAGGCTATCAATAGTTCTATCAGGTTGAGAATGGTCGTAGATAATGTCGTCAGGATGGGTTTGGATTTTCTTGATTGTTGTTGTCTGACTATTCACGCTGGAATGTTGAACTGCGTGAAAAGCTAGGAGATCGGTCATATTAAAAGTAAAAAGAAAAAAAAGTGTGATAACAAATACTAAATAGCGCATGATACCCTCCTAATCAAGGCTTGCATTACTCAGAGTGATTCAGATTTATTGTTTGAAAATTAATGTATTTTTGGCAACTATCAAGTATAATAATCATGTAAAAGTCAAGAAAAAAAGTAGAACAAAACAATTACGGTGCTCGAAATTATGTCAGAAAGTTTCTGGTCCTACAATAATACCAGGATCAAAAAGGTCGTTTGAAACACCCATCCTAAGGGCATCACCATAATCTGGTGAATAATTGAGCCTCTTCTTGATATCATCCTTCGAAAGCACAGTGATCATTTTATCTCCATCCACCTTGTATCGGTAGGGAGCGATGTCCTCTCTCAGCCCTTTGATGATCCGGTATCTGGATCAACTCGTCTTTAAACAATTCCCGAAGCCTCCAGTAGCCCTGCGACCGTAGGTTCCGGAAGGTGAATGCTGTACCTCCCTGTGCTTTTGGCTTTGCTCCGGAAATGAATTCGCGGACTTTGAAGCTCTGGGCACGCAGATTGTCCACCACACCAGCACCCAAACCAACAATATCCAAAACGATCCGGTTTCCAGGGATCCTTTTTCCACCAGCGCCTGTATCAAGAGCTGTCGTAAGAGCTGTTATCTGAAATTCGATCAAACTATTCAGGCAGAGATAGAAGGCGCAGTTCGGGTTGATCAATCCAACCGTAGCGGGCAGGATAGCTCGGACAATGCTGAATATTTGAGAATTAATAAATCTATGTCATCTGGCGTTATGACCAATTCAGAAGTTGTAATGATTGATTGGGGCGAAGAGCATCGGGTTTATGCGCTGGCGCGATATCGCAGAATAATGAGGACTAATGATTTGGATCCGAATATCTCGGTGACTGAGTAACTCTTTTCTGGAGCGGCGGTACTTTTCTGATCACATTTTTTGTTGCTTCTCTTTTTGGGGAGTATCTTTTCATATAAGAAATCACAATATCTTCAAAATAAAACTGGATATAGTCAGGCCGAATTAGCAGAGTTAATTCAGGAGAGTGCCGCTGGAAAACTTGACCCAATATCCAATGATCCAGATAAGTACAAAGGATATATCGATTTTTTTACCGGATTGAGCCCCTTCGAATGAATGAAGGGAGAATAAAATTGAATTCAGGAAACAGTGCAATAGATAAACTTTAAAGAAATATCAGACTTTGAAGGGTATTTGTTGCTAATCGGCACATAAGGCTATATTATATAACCATTGCCACATTAGATTTCTATCTCCATCATCTGAAGCCTCCATCTCACGGCCTGACTTTTAAGTATCTGACTATGAACGCAAAATCAATGGACTAAGAAGTTGCTATTTAATAATCCATTTGGGGGTTTAAGGCATGGAAAAGGTAAATATACGTATTAGGCAGGCTTCGATAGTTATACTCATCACGAGTATGTGCATATCGACGATTACATTGGCTGCCAATGTACAAAATAGGGATCAACATCCTCCACAAATAATGCATCAAAGAAGTACTACGGGTCCAATTCCTCCTGCATCGGTACGACCCAAAACTCAAGATATTAGATTACGTGATATGTTTCTTGAGGTCCCAGGATATTCTTGGAGACATGGGTGCGGACCAACGGCATTGGGAATGATAATAGGTTTTTACGATACAAATGGATTTGATGAGCTAATTCCGGGTGACGCTACGTCGCAGACATTATTTGTGAATCAGGTGATTGCATCGGAAGGTGATTCGAATGATCCTCAGCACTATGAAGATTACTCACAGCCTATTGATGACATTTATTCAGGAATACTTGCAGACAAATCAGAGATCCCAGAGGGTGATGAACATGCGAGCAACAGTATCGCAGATTTTATGAGGACTTCATTTAGTGTAGACGGAAGCTACTATGGATCGAGTAATAGCGCTTATATAGAACAAGCATTCACAGATTATGTTAATTACACGAATCCAGAATTAGTAGTTAGTACGGATTTTTATTCTTCCATAACTAGTCCCCTTACATGGGAAATTTTAATTGATGAAATAAATTCCTCTCGTCCAATGGTATTTATTGTTGATACAGATGGTGATGGTGGCACGGATCATTATGTTGCTGTTGTGGGATACAGAGAATCACCTTCACCTCAATATGGTTGCTTGGATACGTGGGCACCCGTTGAGGTGGTTAGATGGTGTGATTTCGAGGCAATATCTGAAGGTCAAGAATGGGGTATTTGGGGAGGCTGGTCATTTGAAATTCAACATCCTCCAGTACAAATATCAGGATTTGTACGTAATGAGTTTAGTAACGAGGGAATCGAAAACATTCCTTTAGTTATTTCCTCCCTTGATGTTACCATATATTCTGCATCAAATGGTTTTTATTCAATATCTGTTCCTTTTCACTGGACAGGCAGTATTACACCAATATCAGAATCTTGGGATTTTAATCCGCAAAATAGAACATACAATCAAATCGAGGCGTCACTTGTACAGCAAAACTTTAATGGCGCATCTACACATTGGATTTATTATAATTATCAGAATTCTGGATTTCATATAATTCACAAGATAAAGCCAGATGGATCCCAGTGGGAAAATATTAAGCAAGATGCAGATCTCCTCGATGTGTCCATTGATGATGAATTTATGCTTTACAAATCAATACTGTATCCACCATATGGAAATTATGAATTGGTGCGTAAATCTTTAATAAGTGATAATGAAGAAACGCTTCCATATCTAGCGAATATGAATCGGACAAACTGGGCGATATTCACGAATGATATCGATATAATATTCGCTAGCATTAGTACAAATGCAGGCGCTGAGTTATACAAATATAACATTGTTGGGCAACAATGGATTGATGTAGCTTCCGATCCGATAAACATAAAACCTTACTTTTCACCTGACAGATCATCATTTATCTATTATGAGCAAGCAGGAAATGGTCAATATAGCAATTTAATTCATGTCGCTGCCGGTACCGGGGAAACAATGGTAATCGCTAATAATGCAATGGCATTGACCGGTAGCACGGCATGGGGTAGCTCAAATAGTGTTTATTACGAAGGATTGTATTCAGTTACTAGTGAATATCCTGGTATCTGGAAGGTGAGCCTACTAACTCTCGAAAAAGAACAGTGCTTTACTCAGCTAGAACCAACATTTGCGCCGCATGCGTTAAAAAATGACCCACATAAAATATTGTTTTCAAGTTTAGATACGACTGATCTGATAAATGATAATTTTAATACGAAAATGTATTTGTACGATGAAATCACTGGTGAGATATCACTCTTGCATCAATGGCCTAATAACTGTTATATAGCTAGTGTAAGTTCAGCGTCCGAAGAAGATAGATGTGTTATACATTTGGAAGCCGATGATGCCGGTGAAGGATTTGGATTATATACTTATGATATTGGGAACAATCTTTGCTCTTTTCTTTTTGATGGGCGAAATCCAGTCTGGTCAGGAAGTAGTATTGATCCAAGTACGCTCGAGACCATTAGCAAGCCGCTGCTTCCCAAGGATTACTCTTTGAGGCAAAATTACCCCAATCCCTTCAATCCCACTACCACCATCAGTTACGATCTACCTGTCCAAACCATGGTAACCCTCACCGTATACGACATCAAAGGAAGAACCATTACTACGCTCACAGATTCACATCAGTTGCCCGGAGCATACTCCATTCAATGGGGTGGTACAGATGACTCAGGCATCCCTATGAGTACAGGTCTATATTTATGCCGATTACAAGCAGGGGATCACAACAAAACGATCAAGATGTTATTATTGAAATAGCGGAGCGGTCGCTAAACCTTGCACTCAAAACCCCTGACCTCAAAACTCAGGGGCTAATAGAAGTTGCTGTGAGTTGGTTGTGTGGTAATGAGTTGGAGCGTTGAGTCAGCATTAATGTTCCAAGATTGAAAAAATACATTTGCTTCTCAAAGTCGATTTCCTTTGAGATTTGGATCCATTTCTCTGTTGAAAAATTAATTGTCCCGGGAAACTGCACCGGGAGTGTTAAAA
>JABMOW010000061.1 GCA_013204025.1 Fidelibacterota bacterium
ATAATAAAAGATACTGTCAGAGAGATTACAAGCGCTGTCAGAGCAGTTCCACGGGCTATGGAATAAAATAACCTAATATCCTGCTGATTTTTTTTATCCGATAGATTCATAAAGTCTTTGTTTACTTTCAAGAGTTTTCTGTCTCTCATGTTCATCCGGGCAATATGGCATACATCGCCCGCAGCTAAAACAATCTGTTCTATCCGCTTCGTAGTCTTTGCCGCCATATTTAAAGAACACTGCAATTGCTTTCAAGCCGATGACCAATCCAATAAATATGCCCAATAAAATACTTCCAGTTTTGAACTGGTTTCTCAAATTATCAGCTTCTGCAAGCAAGTCAGATAACTCTCTATCGGATTCATGAAATGTTCGACTGGCGAGAGTGTCTTCAATGGATGGATCAGTTTTTTCCGCCATCACTTGTTCACTTAATTTGATTACAGGATTTAATTTTGAGAGATAGACATGGGATATGCTGCCTACAAAAGCCCCGGTACCCACAAAACATATAGTTACCACAATTAACACAAACATCCTTATTCCAGCCTGTCTTTTTTCAGTTGGTGTAACTGGAGTCACCGGGATATTGATTGCATCATAGGGGCATGATTCCTCACATAGGCGGCATTGGGTACAATGATCAGGGGTAATCGCTAGATGCCATTTTGAGAATTTGGACATCCAGCCCAGTAAAACACCATATGGACAAAAAAACCTGCAATAAGGTCTGCCCACAAAAATACCAAGGACCAGGAAAAGCAGACCAAATATTATCATATTGAGTTCACCGCCAAATCTAAAAAATGCAACAAAGGGATCTAACTGACAGGTAATATATCCGGTACCGGTGGCAGTATAAAGTACAGTCAGTCCAAGAAATACATAGGGAATCAGACTCAGGGGGACGGCGATCCACTGCGGTACCTTCACCGGTTTATACAGCACCAATTCCTGTGCAGCTCCCATGGGGCAGACACCTGCACAAAATGCCCGACCGAAAAATAGTGCCGTTATCAGCGGGAGTGCAAAAATCAATAACGCATTCAAAGGTATAAAATAAAGGGGGTCAGAGAGTGCCTGCACAATATTCTGAGTACTTCCAATTGGACAGATACACCCTTTTCGCCAGAATCCAAAATAAAGTAGTGAAAATAGCGAAAGAAGGTAAATCGAATTTCTTGAACGCTTTCTGATAATAAAAAATACTGCAAGACCGAGGGCAATTGCCATTACGACAACATCCACTATCTCTATCAATAATGAATCTGGGGATGGAGTTTGAGTGAAAGGTTTGCTATAATCGGTGTCGAATTCCGGTCGGGGGAATCTGTCTTGAGAGAATAGAATTGAAAATACCAGAGGTAATACAAGAAGAAAAATTTTACCGGATAGAGAAATAGAATGACGCATCAGGTTTTTATCAGGTTTCCTCTAAGTTTATATGGATCATTCGCTGGCACTCTTGATATTGCATCTGCTGGACAGGACCGGCCAATAGCGCATTCGTTACAATTGGTGCAGATGTCATGCTGAATCTGTAGATACAGGGAACTATTACCAAATGCAGCACAACCTTTGACGCATTTTCCACAACCGAAACAAAGTTCTTTGTTTATGCTGTATTCAAAAAAGGGTTCTTCCACAAATGTCCGCTTAATGGCTGCTGTAGGACATAGAAGATTCTCTGCACCTGTGTTAAGATCATTTGCAGCTGGAGGAAAATATCCGCCACATAGATTGCAATAGCCACAAACATCAAAAGCATGCACACATCTTACTGCGGACTGAGTGTGGATACAATTTATTGCACAGTTTCCACATTGAACGCATTTCGCTGGATCTATCTGCCAGACAGTTTCTCTGCCAACTGACCGATTTGCAAGGATGTGACCACACATACCCCCAAGACATAATGAAACCGCAATCCTGGAGCCTTTTGAGATGAATTCTTTTCGGTTTATAGACTTTTTAGAACTCATTCCCTTTATTCCCCATTTTCTCACGAACCATATTATTGTTTGAACGCCAGTCAACAGCTGTAGATTTATCGCATCCACTATTTAGTCGGCAATTTTTACAATTGCTTAATGATCTGGATTCTGGACAATTTTCGTCCTTCCTAGTATTTTTAAAAAACAGGAAACCGGCTGTCATAGTAAACAATATCATCATTCCAGATCTCATCATCTTTCTGATGAATGTGAGCCGATCCATTTACAAATCCTCGTTATTTCTCTCAAATATTTTTACATTACCGGAAGCATTATCGAGAACAAGCACCCGGTTATTTGAATCCACTGCTAAATCTAATCTCACATAACTATCCTCAAAACTATCTGGTCCCGCAACAACAGTTTGAAAAACACCAATTTCGTTATACTCTTTCACCCTTACCAAACCCTTTTCACTGGTAATAAATTGATCGTCAGAAGTCAGAGCAAAATGAATCGGATTGCAGCATCCGCAAAATCCTTCCAGATTGGCTGAAGCAATGCCCCAGCTGCTAATCAATTCTCCTTCGAGGGTATATTGATCAAGTTCGTGTTTCCCAGGGTTTACTACCCACAATTTATTTTTGTTATCAACTGCAAGATCAAAATATGGACTGGGAACAATAAACCACGGTATTCCATTGTTGTGTTCTTTATCGCCAATAGATTTTTTTAATTTGCCATCCATATTATAGATATGGACAAGTTTATTTCCAGCATCAGCCACAAAGATATTTTCATTAGCGACTGCAATTGAAGTAATGATTGTTTTATCGGAGAGTGAAATCAGAATTTTTTGATTAATCCCACTTTCACCATAGGATGTAACCGAATTTTTTGATGCAGCATAAAGTTTTCCTGTTTGGTCAAATGCCATGCACAATACTTGATCCGTCACAGCAAATGATATTTGCTCATTGCCTTCACGGTCATATTTGATGATACTTTGATCTGCAGAAACAAAAATATTATCGAATGGATCAATAGCAATAGCGAAGAGGTGGTCACGTCGTATGGAAAATTCTTTTATTTGTCTGTAACCGATCGTTTCGGGTTTAATTTTATTGTATTGATCGAAATTTAATTCCAGAGCGTTTTTAATTTCGCGACTATCTCTTGTGAGAATAGTGAAAATCACCAGCATGATGCCTGCTGAACAGAGAAGTATGAGTATCCGGGAAATGTATTTTATTACCTGTTTCTTAAAATCTTTCATAATGCTGTCGCTGTTCTGAATGTTTTTGATATATCAAGGCATATCATGGTTTTTGAGTCCCTCAAAATCAATTTACCATCAACAAGTGCCATGGGAGCCCAGGCATCGTGCCCTTGTAGAAGATCGAATTGAAATATTTCCTCATAATGATCAATTCCTGCATTGATAACTGTTAATACCCCTTCATCATCAAGGATGAAATATTTGTCATCAGCGCGTAGATAAGGTCCCAGCCCAAATCGACGTGTTTTTCCACTTGTCCATACAAGACTGGTAATGTCCGTTTCGTCAAAACAGGCAAATTGCTCTTTATGGACTCCAGCATCTTTGGGCAGTACACCGCACAAAAGACCATCATTATAGATGGGCGTCTGTTGCTCAGATGCAATCCCTTCTGCTGGTGTAACAGTTTGAATTGATTCAATAAAAAAGTTATCATCAGTTCGAATCACCTGAAGCAACATGCTTCCAGCGCTATATCCTGCGGTAACAAATATTCTGTTATTTTCCAGTTGCACTGGTGTTGGGGCGATTACCGATTGTGACCAAATATTTGAGCTCCAAAGCAGTTGTCCTTTATCATGTTCCTCTGCTGAAACTCCCATAATTCCACCAATTGCACTGTAAACGTATTGCCGGACTCCGAAGAAATTCATGGGAATGATAGATGAGTGGGACATTTTCCAACCCATGGTATTTGGAATCTGCCATAAAATATTACCTGTTTGGCAATCAACACCCATCATTAAGAGATCGTCGCCACCAACAGCTATTACTGCAGTTGATCCATCTATCAAAGGGCATTGTCCAGTGTACCACAGCGGTACTTTCACGCCGAAATCTCTCTCCAGATCCAAGCCCCACAACAGGTCGCCAGAAAATGCATCAATACACATCACATGGCAGCGGGGACCGATTGTAACGACAAAACTATCCGAGACGGCTGGAATCGTTCTTGTGATGCCATGATTGCGTTTGATAGAAACATTATAGCCTGTATGCCACAGTTCGTGACCTTCAGACAGAGAAAAGCATCTGAGGATATCCGCTTTACCAATTTCATCATAGTCAAGGACATACACTCTACCATATTTTACTGCGGCTCCTGCATGTCCTTCTCCCAAATCAACTGACCATAAAATTCTGGACTCTAGATCTTCCGGTTTATCGATCAAGCCGCTAACTTCGCTAATATTGCTGTAATCTGTACCTCTGAATCTTGGCCATTCACCTGGAATTTCATTAATCACTTGATTGAAATTTACTTTCACAGAACCAAAATCAACTTCTTTCAACATGTATGCAGCTGCAGCATGATCAGGAGCGTCATCTTGACCAGGCAAGGAGATTGTAATGGATATCGGTGGACTTGCGTTTATCCACCAGTTAAAAACAAAAAAACCGATTAGAATTGTTGTGATTGCTGACAATAATGTAATCCGGGTATTTGTAATCATATCAATTCACTATCGGATTATTGCAAAAAGGACTGTCCAGAATGTGGCTCATTCTTTGACTTTGTACGCCAATAAAGTATCACCGTGCCTGATGTAAAGCATTCCATTGTTTATTACCGGATGAGCCCAATGTTGATTGGTGCCCTTAGATACTTTAAATGAACTTATCAGGTTGAATCCATTTGGGGAAGGCTCAATTAGACCAACTGTCCCGTTTTCAGCGTAGCTGTATAATAACCCATCTGCAAATATTACATTCCCTTTTCCAATTCCAGGATCAACCCACATTTCTTTACCGTTTTCCCAATCCAGACAATGCCAGGCTGGTTTCTTATGAGAAGTACCGTATATATATTTATCATGTACAATAAAACCATCCATCTGGGAATCCAACGTTTTATCCCGCCAGACTCTCGATACTGATTTTCCATCGTCTGATAGAGCCAATTGCACACCGCCGGTTCCGTATCCACTAACACAATATAATTTTCCATCCTGATAATAGGGTGTGTTTGGATTTACATCATAAGACGTCTTGTGAGGAAATTTCCAGTATAATTCTCCAGTGCTAGCATCAACACCAATAATTGATCTGGCAGTCATGGTAACAATAAGCTCGGTTCCACCATGTTTTACCAACACGGGCGAACAATACGCCGAAGCCTCATCTGAATCATTACAGACCCAGATTTGCTCGCCGGTAAATCGGTTGAAGGCAACCATATTATTTTTTCCACCAGGAGTAGAAATGACCATATCATCAAGTACAAGTACAGACTCGGTCAGACCCCAACGTATTTTTTCAGCATCATATTCTGATTTAACATTTTTTTGCCAAACAATATCACCGGAGCTGGTTTTCAGGCAGGTAACATCCCCTATGGTTCCAGAAATGTATGTTAG
>JABMOW010000062.1 GCA_013204025.1 Fidelibacterota bacterium
AACTACACCAACGACAGCCAGTTTATTTGCATTATGTGCTGAAGTAACAACATCAAAATATTTAGGGACAGCTTGGATTGATAATACCCCTATTAGGAATATTACGATGATTAGTTCAATCATTGTAAATCCATCAAAAATCATGTTCTTTGTTGCGTTTTTGAAAACGTTTGTCAAACGTAATTATTGTACCTCTAATAATATTTATATCAAGCTGTATGTGTAGACAAGATAAAATCCAACCAACAGTAATGTCAATCCTACCACATATCTTTTTAAAAAGATAAGATCGTCCATTATTGTTATTTGGTTAATTTTATCTCCAATCTTAATCAGTAATTTAGGTAGAAATATCAGCAGAATCCCTCCAAAAATGACCAACACACCTGATAATAGAAAAAATAGTTTCATAAGTTATAGATGGAGTTAGTAATTATATTTCCTGGAGAGAGCCGGTAACTAATACCCAGTGTTCACCACTTTGACTGGCTCCACCGTTTAATCCTACAATTCCACCTGGCAAATAATGAATAGGGAATTTTCTGTGAAATAGGACAAATGTATCCTGAAAACGATCGTCTTTTACTCTATTGACATACATAGCACCTTTAAACCACTTTTGACTCGCCAGATCCAGATAGGTATCCGGGTTTGGCAAGTACAATAAACCATAAGTATTTACATCCTGTGATCGATAACTGTAACTATTATGGTTGCCACCAAAAGCATATATTTGAGCAAGGACGCGGCTAGAGTTACTAATATCAATCTCGCCTCTTGCATATAATTCGTTTACAACTGTTGGCCAATTGGCTTGAGCAAGGTTGGATCCAAAATTAGTATCTTCAATTTCAATATCATCAGAAGTTATTAAAATTATATCATCCGGTATTGAGCCACCGGTCACACTATCAATTTCAATTTTACCAGTGGCAACGATAATTCCAGGAGCACTTGAACTACCATTAACATTCTTGACTTCACACCATTTAATTGTACAATCTCCACGAACAAACAATACTCTGTTAGGATAATTATGTAAGTTAAAAATCGTGGTATTGCCCCACTGACCATCATATGGCCAATCGATATTTCCCACATACATTCCATTGGAAGGGTCATGAGACATTGTCTGTGCAATGGTTAACAGACTATCATAAGATAAATGATCGAAGTCTGGTAAATCCATGATTCCCACGTTTTCCCATGTGTAATTATTACTTCCCAATGGTTGATCTGGAAGAACTTCACAAGTTGCAGGTACTTTAATGTTAGTCGTATATTGAAGATCCCAGCCTACATGAGGTTTCGTATTCCCCCCTGAATACTCAACTAAGGTATTGCCACCAATATAAATTTCACCATCGAGTATTCCATCCCAACCCTTGATATTAAACCAGCCATATTGCGAATCTTCGTCATCGTCGTGGTCGTCATCGCCATTATTGTTGTTGTTATTATTATTATTGTTACCACCACCGTGGTCATCATCTTCATCGTCGTCAGGACAGGCCCCTAGTGTATCACCATCGTGGTTAGCAATATGAGCAGCCACTGCCCCTGCGCCGACAGTGAGCGTTTGACCATTATGGCATATGACTACATCATCTTCTTCACAGGGAGGATCCCAGTGCCAACCCCAAATATCCAGGCATGTGCCGGTACCTATACTCCAACTCCAAGATCCAAGTCCTCTGCCATAACCCGAATGTCTCCAGCCATTGCCGTACCCTTTGCCTGGATGATAGTTATCATTATCAAGATTAAAAACCATCGAATAACTTGGGACAACTTCAGCATCGCAAAGTTCATTTTCCAAAACTCCCTGAACGAGCCGTGTAAATTCTCCAACATTGATCTCGCTAACTATTCTCCTGTGACAATCATCAATGGGAAAGAAAGTGACATCTCCAACTATACCACCCTCAGATACGGTAGTAAATCCATAATCCTTAATTAACTGTTCAGTCATTCGGACTCTGGATACAGCCTTCCAAAAAGCTACTTTCGCCGCGAGTGTACGACTTGAAGTCGTCGTTTCGAGTGTAACTGTATTAAAAAGGAATACGACAATTAACCCAACTACAAGCGAGACCCCTAATGCAGATACCGCAAAGACAAATCCATTCTTTTTATTGGACTGAATTCCATGTGATTTAAAATTGGATATTTTCATTTTAACCTCCCGGGTTATTTAAAATTTTCTGGGAATACATCAGCGGCGTAATAAATTGTGTTTCCCTTATTAACCATAGTCAATTCCAATCTCCCTCGCCAGACTGTAATCGGATTAAATATTCCAGATAGCTCATTGTTAGAAACATCATAATATCTGAATAAACTGTTTGCTACATCAACACAGTTAGTCATCATTTGGCTTTGCGCATTTCCAACTATCAGTCGGGTCAATAATTCTCCTGTCAATTCGTATTGCACTACCAATGTATCATCAACAACAAACCTAGCGATTTTGGGATCAGCAATTAATACATCAATCTGTTCATTAATTTCTCTAAATTCACGAACAAATTTTGAAGAGGCGTAATAACCGTCAATGATAATATTTTTCCTTGAGTCAATGGTGTCCATTGATTGCACACTTGTAGATATAATCCCTGCAACTGCCGAAAAGATGACAGAGATGACCAACATCCCTGTGATTAACTCTATTAAAGTAAATCCTGATCTGTTATTACTGCTTCTGAATGCTTCCATAATCATGGTGTGATCTGGGATTCTATGGTCAGTTTCTGATTGTAAGAGGAATGATAAATATGCACCAATATTTTTTTATAACTCATTATAGTACCAATACTATCGTCGAGGCTGACTTCAGGATCAATATAAAAGACTCTGGTTTTCGCAGTAAAACCATCATATTCGGGATAACTCCACTCATATCCTGCATAATAATCATCCACATCATCATAATCAACGGAGGAAGCTTCTTCAGGCCCAATCGGATTACTCCACGGTGCAACCAAGTTCTCATCAAACCGATGAGATCTAACGACTTCCATGATACTGTTTCCAAAAGATGTGCCTCGAATTAGGGCTTCCATCAAAAATGCCTCCGATTGTATCGCTCTTATTGCATATAACGTGCCAACAAAAGCTACAGACAGGAAAATGATTCCGATAATGATCTCAATGAGAGACATCCCGGCTTTTTTTAATTTAAATATTTTATTTATGAACATACCCTGTCTCCGAAACTACTGTGATTGTAAGAGAATTGTCCAATTCTATGACACCGCCTGATGATGGTGTTCCCCACCAGTCATACATAAATTCTGTGTTTCCATTAAAATTCACATTCGTTAGTGCAATACCTGGAAAAGTTTCGTCAAAATCTACTGGATTTTGTGAATTAGTAGATGGATCCAAAATAAGGACTCTTGACCCCTGTGTTGCACCTTCGTAAATTCCGTAACTGTTGGTGTTCAGATCCGCTACAAACCAAGTTGTATCATGTTGAACAATTGATTGGTTATAAATAAGTCTTAAGTCATCCCGAATCTTATCTCCCGCATTCATTAATCTCATGGTCTGAACCGTTTCAACATATTTCGGAATAGAAATGGCAGATAGTACTCCAATAATTGCTATGACGGTGATCATTTCTATGATACTGAATCCTTCATATCCAATACTAATCTTTAATTTCTTCCATTTTTCTGATGTATTTAATATTATCATAATTAGCTTCCTTCTGCTCAATATTTATTACAGCTTTGACATATCCCACATCGGGAGAAAAATGCCCAAGGCGAAAATTAATAAAAAGACACCAATAACTATTGTCATAATTGGTTCAACTGCAGCGGATAATCCATCTACCTTGTCATCTACATCCATATCATATTGCCTCGCAATATTGAGCAGCATCTTATCCAAAGCGCCTGAGCTTTCCCCAACAGAGATCATTTTTAATGTCATGGGCGGAAAAAAGGACATATGTCCAAGTGCCTCAGCCAGGGGAATACCTTCCTCAACCATAACTTTGGCATCTTTGACTCCCCCTGATATCACAACATTCTCTAAAGTTTGTTCAGTAATCTCCAGTGCTTTTATAATTTGGATACCGCTCCTGTTGAGTGTCTCAAGAATATGTGCAAACCGGGCAATTGAAGATTTGATAATGATATCTTTAAAAATGGGCATTCTTAGTTTCATGGAATCAATCAGATACAACCCCTTAGCTTGCGAAGCAATATACCGATAAGCCGAAATAATCGATACGACTATTATAATTCCCAACCACCAATAATGCACAAAGAAATCACTAATTCCCAGCAGCATCCTGGTTGGTAGCGGAAGCTGTACTCCGGATTTACCGAACATATCTGCAAATTTAGGAACGATAAATATTATCGCTCCCGTAAAAGCAAGTATTAATACGCAAAACACAATAATCGGATATCGCATAGCTGATTTTATTTTTTTTCTGACCTCAATATCGTGCCGAATGAAAGAACTTAAGTGATCAAGGATTCTTTCTAATACACCAGTTGCTTCTCCTACTTTCACCATATTTACATATAAGTTACTAAATACTTTTGGGTAGTCTCCTAAGGCCTGTGATAATGTTAGTCCTCTTTCAAGTTTACTAACGATATCTCGAATAATTTTCTGCATATTTTGGGATTCGGCTTGTTCTATGATGGACTCTAAAGAACCCATTAGAGGTACTCCCGCACCAAGCATAACAACGAGTTGAGAAGTAAAATTTTCAAGTTCCTGTGGATTGATTTTCTTTAATGAACTGGACCACTCTTCAAGATTAAAGGGTTTTTTAAATTTTTTGACAGAAAGAACAACTTCGTTTTGAGTTTCCATTTGTTCAAATATCTCGAATTTTGACCGGGCGTCAATCACCGAATAATGAACAATCCCTTCTTCAGTTATTAATTTACACTCAAATTTCGGCAACTAAGTAATTCCTTTAAAAAATGGTATTTTGAATTTCAGCATTATGATTTCAATCCAATGGATATTCTGATTACCAAATTTAATACAAAAAGAGTATATTTTTTCGTCTTCTCCTGTGTAACCATCAGAGATTATATTCTTTTATTTTATTGTACAACGTCCCTCTGGAAATTTCTAGCGCATCTGCAACGTTTGTAATATGTCTGTCTAACTTATTTAATGCATCAGAGATTGCTTGTTTTTCAACATCCCTAAGAGGAACAATTTTTGGATTGATTTTTAAGTCGACGGTGTCACTGGATTCATTTTCTACAACGTCTATTGTAGATATTTCATCAAGATCATCCTCCGATAAATCAAGAGTTTCAGAATAAAAAATCAATCTTGTAAGGATATTTTCTAATTCTCTCACATTGCCATTTAGAGGAAAAGATTTTAATTTCTCTATGAGTTCATATGAAATACTTTTGATTTTTAATTCTGCATTTTTTGTTAAGCTTGCAATTAAATGTAACACAAGTAGTGTGATATCGTCTCCCCTTTCTCGAATCGGGAGCAACTTTATTGGGATAACATTTAATCGATGGAAGAGGTCTGCCCGGAACTTCCCTTCTTCGGTGAGTTGATTTAAGTCTTTATTGGTTGCTGCTAATAATCTAATATCCACTTTTTTAGTAGTAGTGCCACCTAATCTTTCGATAGTATGATCTTCCAATACACGCAAAAGTTTTCCCTGTAGAGGAAGAGCCAAGTCACCAATTTCATCTAAAAATATGGTCCCATTATTTGCCAGTTCGAACTTTCCCTCTTTTGCTTTTTGTGCTCCTGTAAACGCTCCTTTTTCGTACCCAAATAGTTCACTCTCAAGTAAGTTTTCAGGGATGGCCGCATAATTTAAGGAAATGAATGGAGATTTATTCCGATGACTGAGCCGATGAATGCTTTTTGCGACTATCTCTTTTCCACTCCCACTCTGGCCCAATATTAAAACAGAAAAGTCCGTTTTGGCGACTTTGATAATTTGCGAATATAATTTTAACATTGATTCATCATTCCCAACAAATTTTCTATAACCATTGGGTCGAATATCTTTCTTTTGATGATGATCGTTGATCTTTTTGAACTGGTTAAATTGATGAATCCTGTTAATCAGTATCGGCACAGTTTCTTTCAATTGTTTTTCATGGATTAATGAAAAAACCATATTATTACCCAAACATATTTCTCCAGAAATCTGTTTGTCGTTGTACATAATTATTAATGGCACTTTTTTATTTATCACCTCTAATCGGTGACAAAAATTGGTGTAAAGGTTTTTTAAAAGGGGCCATCTGATCCAAATCGCGTCATAATCATCAATGGCAAGATAGGATAGTACTGAGCTGGCTGAGTGAGCTTCAGTTATTTCAGAAGCAGATGCTTTTAGAAGTGCTTTTAAACAAGAATGAAATTGGATTTCATCCTTATTGTTCTTTCCTATTAACCCAAGTAAATAGCGCATTGATCATGCCAACGATATTCTCATTACTTCTTCTATAGAAGTTCTGCCATCAAGGACATATTTTTTTGCAGCATCTTTCAGAGTGATCATGCCTTCTTTGACCGCTTGTTTCTCAATATCTCTTGATGAGGCTCTGTTAACCACTAAATCAGATATTTCATCTGTTGGAATTAATAATTCATACACACCACCTCGACCATGGTAGCCAGAACTTTTACAATGCATACAACCGTTGGGCTTGTAAAGTACTCCATCAAAATCATCACCAAGCTCAAAGGATTTTATCAAATTTTTAGAAGGTTCAAATTTTAGTTTACACCTGTCACAGAGTAATCTTAACAATCGTTGTGCTATGACTCCTCTCACGGTTGAACTGATTAAATATGGGTCAATACCCATGTTTAGGATACGTGTATAACTGGAGGATGCATCATTTGTATGTAAGGTACTAAAAACAATATGGCCCGTAAGCGCCGCTCTTATTGCTAATTCAACCGTTTCCGAATCTCGCATTTCACCTACCATGATCTTGTCTGGATCTTGTCTCAACATGGCTCTTAATGCGCTGGCGAAAGTTACGCCGGCTTTTGTGTTCACCTGACCCTGAGTGATATCACCTAACTGGTATTCAATAGGGTCTTCAATTGTCATAATATTTTCTTCTATAGAATTTACGGCATTTAAAGTCGCATAAAGAGTTGTTGTTTTACCCGATCCTGTCGGGCCGGTAACGATTACTAATCCATTGGGTGAATGAACTACTTGATGCCATTTTTTTAATATATCCGGATCAAATCCCATTTTAGTCAATGGAATGTTACTTTGTTTCTCATCCAGAATTCTCATCACGATCTTTTCACCCTGAGGTGTTGGGAATGTGGAAGTACGCATATCAATATGTCTGCCAACCTTTAAGTTAAATCTAAAACGGCCATCTTGGGGTCTCCTGGATTCAGCAATGTCAAGATCAGATAATATTTTTAATCGTGAAATAATCGCTGCATGCGAAGACTTTGGAACGGTATAGTATTGTTGTAAGACTCCATCTACTCTGAATCTCATCCTCACATCATGTTCTCTGGGTTCGATATGAATATCACTTGTGCCTGCTTTCACAGCTTCTTCAATCAGCATATTTACTGCTTCAATAATCTCGGTATCTTGAGTGATTTCTTGTGAAACTACTTGACCTTTTTTGGAAGGTGAATCCTTGGTAGAAGTTTTTTCCTCTTTATACTTTTCTGCATTATAGTACATTTCAATGGATTTCACAATACTGGTTTCTGTCGCAAGGACCAGATTGATTTCCATTACGGTTTCTTCACTTAGTTCATCGATGATTTCAACATTATTCGGGTCAGAACATGCAATTGTGATTGAATTATCAAAGCTAAATAGCGGAATAATATTTAGCCTTTTTGCGACATTTTCTTTTACAATTCTTAACGATTCATTTTGAATTTTATATGTAAGTGGATTAATTGTTGGGAGTTGTAGTTGCTCACTAACTGCTTCTATCAGTTCCTCCTCAGTGATTAGTTCAAGGGCAACAAGCGCTCTTCCAAGATAGACACCTTTTTTTCGTTTATATTCGAGGGCTTCTTCAAGTTGCAATGCATCTATCTTACCGATATCTACTAATAGTTGCCCGAGTTGCTTTTTTTCGATTGCCATATCTATTTAATTATTTTTCTGTCTATTTACCTAAAAGTTCATTAATTTCTTTGATCAGTTTATCTGGAGACACCGGTTTTGTAATATATAAATCGGCTCCAGTTTGCTGACCAAGTTTGTAATCTCGTTCTGAATCCATTGCAGATACCATAATAATTGGAATGTGTTCATACAGTTCATCAAATTTTAATAACCGACAGACCTGGTAACCACTGATACCGGGTAACATAAGATCTAACATTATTATGTCTGGATTTTGGGTTCGAGCAGCCTTTAAACCACTCATTCCATCAAATGCGACAATGACATCAAATCCATTTTTCTGTAAAATAAGTTTTATGGGTTCAACGAAAAATTTCTCATCATCTACAATTAGTACTTTTAATTTCATTTTCGTGCTCTTATTCATCGTCATAATCTAATTCAATTTTTTGTGTGAAATGATGTTCCTCTTCGGATTTAATCAGCATCTTTTGATCATTTTGTCGGTCAGCATATTTAATTGCCGTTTCTTCAGAAATCACATTATGTTTAAATAACTTATAAAGGTATTGGTCGAACGTATGCAACCCTTCATTAACGGATGCTTCCATTGTTCCACGTAGTAAGTGAAAATCACCTTTCATTATAATATCTTTTATCCGAGGTGTAGGAAGTAAAATCTCAAGGCACGAAGTAATACTTTTATTAATAGTTGGTATTAATCTTTGAGCAATAATTGCCCTGATGTTTTGGCTTAACTGAAATTGGATCATTGGTTGAATGCCTTTATCGTAGAAGCTGAGTATCCGATCGATTGCCTGATGAGCATTGTTGGCATGAAGTGTGGAAAGCACTAAATGTCCGGTTTCTGAAAAGCTAAGCGCTGAAGACATGGTTTCGGTGTCACGAATCTCTCCGATCAACAGCATCGAAGGTGCTTCTCTTAATGCACTTTTAAGGGCTCTCGAAAAAGAATTAGTATCTTGTCCAATCTCTCTTTGATTTACAATTGATTTCTTGTGTTGATGCAAAAATTCTATAGGATCTTCGAGTGTTAATATGTGTCCTGATTCATGGCTATTTCGGAAATCTATCATAGAGGCTAGCGTAGTTGATTTACCGGATCCGGTAGCACCTACAACCAGAATCATTCCTCTTTGTTCTAGAGCTAATTCCTCCATTACGGGTGGTAATTTCAATTCTGCAATAGATTTTATTCGATTGATGATTTGTCTTGCAACAAAAGCATCAGAACCTCTTTGGCGGAAAAAGTTTATTCTAAATCTTCCGATGCCTGGATAACTAAATGTAAAATCAACTTCATTATCCTTTTCATATTTCACTTTTAGTTCATCATTTAATAGTTCGTTTTTTAAATTGGCAATAACTTTAGGTGTTACAATATCTTCTTCAAGTGGTAGGGATTGACCCTCAACTTTTAACATAGGATAGGACCCGATACTTACAAACATATCGGAAGCTTTCACTTCCACCATCACTTTAAATAAACTATTTGCTGTATACATATTAAATAAACGCTATTGGTTATACTTGGATTTAAATCCTTCGAGTTCAAATTTATTAATAGTTCCCGCATCATATAGATTTGAAACATATTGTTCCATGGTAATCATGCCTTGCTTGGAACTTGTTTGTAGGATGGATGGCAATTGGTAGGTTTTAGATTCCCTTATTAAATTCCCTACCGATGGAATTCCAGTCATAATCTCAAATGCAGCAACTCTTCCCCCGTCTGCCCTTTTTAACAGTATTTGAGAAATTACACCTAAAATAGATTCACTGATCATGAGTCGAATCTGACTTTGTTGATCCGCAGGATATTGATCAATTACGCGTTCGATAGTTTGCGTAGCGCTTACCGTGTGGAGTGTGCCGAACACGATATGGCCGGTTTCTGCAGCCGTTATCGCTAGTGCAGTTGTCTCTAGGTCACGCATCTCTCCAACCACAATAATATCAGGATCTTCACGAAGTGCGCTACGGAGAGCGACTTTAAATGAGTGAGTATTTGTACCAACTTCACGATGATTAATTAAGGCTTTTTTACTACTATGGATGTACTCGACCGGATCTTCTATTGTAATAATATGTCTTCGAAAATTTCGATTAACATAATCAAGTAACGTGGTTAAAGTAGTTGTTTTACCACTACCTGTAGGCCCTGTTACAAGGATAAGCCCCTTATCTCGACTAACAAGATCTTTTAAGATATTAGGCAAACCTAAATCTTCAAATGAAAATATCTTGTCGGAAATTGCCCTCAAAACAGCAGTATCACCAAAATATCCTCTAAAAATATTGACACGGTACCTACCAATTCCCCGAAATTCCGATGAAAAGTCCACTTCGAGTTTTTCTTCATAGTTCTTTCTTTGCTCATCGTTCATCAGATCGTAAACCATTATATGGGTATCTTCAGGTGTGAGCGGTTTTAGTCTTGTCCGTATCAGATCACCTTCAATCCGTAAAATGGGAGGAGTATTGGGACTTAGATGTAAATCTGAAGCATTTACTTCGCGCATAAAACTGAGTAAACTGTAAATATCCATTTAAATCAATAGACCCTTAAAATGTTCTGACAATGTTTGGAGTAATAAAAATGAGAAGCTCTCTTTGTTCAGTTGTGGATGAATTATAAACGAACAATTTATTTAACAATGGTACTTTATCCAAAAAGGGTACACTTGTTTTGTTTTCAATAATCTGATCAAAAATTAATCCTCCGATAAGCAATGTTTCTCCATCTCCCACCATTACTTGAGCGTTGGCAGTCCGATCTGATATAATTGGTCTGTCTGCATCCGGTCCAGCCATACCTACAATTGCTTGAACTGTGGCATTTATACTTAACCTGAGTTCAAGTGTTAAGTGCAACAATTGATACTTCCTCGAAAAATACCTGATAAGGCGTTTTGAACCCAAGGCATTTTCTAGGACGGTTATTTAGCCTGTTAATGGCTCTAATTATTTCATCATTTGTAATGGTCT
>JABMOW010000063.1 GCA_013204025.1 Fidelibacterota bacterium
CCCTTGGGGGTTCGAGTCCCTCAACCTCCGCACTGGAGAGTTCGCATAATGGTATTGCAGCGGATTGCTAATCCGCCGGGTGGTTACACCTGTGGAGGTTCAAATCCTCTACTCTCCGCACTTTTCACGACGGAAGCTTTAGTATGATAGGCTTTTTCTTATTATTCCAGCAAACTTCCAATGCTAACATAATTTAATCTGGTCAATTCCAGTTAAATATGGACAAATGGTGACATTAGTTTGTCACTGTTTTCATTTTGTCGACGGGAATAGCTACAGATTCAAAATTCTCGACATATGTTTGATACCTATTATTTTCCAACCCTTTAGTTTTATTGACCTTGTTATAATTTTGTCACAACTTTTTATTCCTCTCAAGAGAATCACTATACACAATAATTTGAATGATATTGATCGATGACAATAGCAGTTCGTGGCAGAAAAACGGAGTTTGGATGCTTCTTGAACACAGAACAAGCTGTGATTTCGTCTTACGGAGTTCTTTTATCAGAGAGGTGATGAGTTGCTTTAGTATCTTATCTTATCTAAAAGATCTTCGAACAATCTATACTTACCCAATTGGTAATCACTATCCTAAATTGTCAATCCTTTTCCCCTGAGGGTCAAACAGATGAATACCTGCCGAGTCAAACTTAATTCCCACTTCATCATCTATGCTGGTGTCGAAGATTGAGGATAGCTTGACCAAAATGGTTTCTTCACCGGCAGATAAATGAAGGATTGTTTCATCACCCAGTAGTTCTGAGGCAATCACAGTGAGTTTGGTTCCCTGATCATCGATGGAGATATCACCTGGCCTGATCCCCAATGTAACTAACTCTCCATCGCTTGGTATGCTCACATCTGCATCACTGATGTCAATTTTCACATATTCGTTGAAGAATATATTTCCCTGCATCTGACCAGTAATAAAATTCATTGGAGGGGAACCGATAAAACTGCCCACAAATTTATTTGCGGGGCAACTGAATACTTCCTGTGGTGTTCCCAATTGCTGAACCTCACCGTCCTTAATAATGGCAATCCTATCCCCCATGGTCATGGCTTCCACCTGATCGTGAGTCACATAAACCATTGTAGTCTTCAGTCGTTTATGGAGTCCTTTTATTTCAGAACGCATCTGCACCCTGAGTTTTGCATCAAGGTTGGATAGTGGTTCGTCAAACAGGAATACCTTCGGATCACGAACAATCGCTCGTCCCAGAGCGACACGTTGGCGTTGACCTCCTGAAAGCGCTTTGGGCTTTCGGTTCAATAAATCCTTAATTTCCAGAATAGTTGCAGTTTTGTCTATAATTTTTTCAATATCCTGCTTGGGCATTTTTCTCATTTTCAGTCCAAAGGCCAAGTTCTGGTAAACATTCATATGTGGATATAAGGCATAATTCTGGAACACCATCGCGATATTTCTATTTTTAGCAGGGATATCGTTAACCAAATCGTCACCGATATAGACTTCTCCTGCCGTTAATTCCTCAAGGCCAGCGATGATTCGTAAAAGTGTGGATTTCCCGCAGCCTGATGGACCAACCAGTACAATAAATTCGCCATCCACTATTTCAAGGTTGAAATTCCTGATTACATTTACATCTTTACCGTATGTTTTGTCAAGATTCTTAATTGATATTGAAGCCATATCTACCTGCAGTTTTAGTTAGAATTGAGTAATCATTTAAATATACCCCTCCTCTGGATAGACTGAAGACATTCCACTGTGGATTCAGCACCCGAGTTGTGGTTTACATCGTTTGAGGAATTGATTCCATCGTAACACCGTCCGGTTTGGGAGTCATACATTCCAACACCCGCGATATTATTACCTGTGTACCAACTGAACACTTGTTCGGAAGATTGATAATACTGTTTCTCCCCGGTCAGTTCAGCAAAAGATCTGATTCCCTGGTAAACTGAATTGGTGCCATAAGCAATCTGTGGGTAATTTTCAACCTTAAATTGGTTGGAATTATCAATTGTTAGTTTACGCGGAAATCTGGTTTTTATCAGGTATGGTACAAAATTGTCCGCCCAAATCCTCACGCTCTCCAATATACCGGATTCTCCGGTAATGGAATATGCCTGTAATAGAGCAAATGCCTGATTGTTACCCCAGCTATGCCAGATATTATTCCAGCAGAAATACATACCGTTGAGTTCATGTCCTGAATCCACAAACTGCCAACCCATTAAACCCTCAGCAAGAATGTTGATGTGATTACTGAAATCATACAAGCCGTTTTTATGCATCCTGACAACAGCCAGCAAAAGTTCACTGGTTTTATCGGGTGCGTTATCCAACAGCCACCCGGGCTTTAATCCGCCTTGTCTGGAAATCATTTCAGGATATTTATTTGTAATATTCTCAATGTGAGAAACGGACCTGAGTAGAGCGCTACGTATCTCATCAGCAATTGTCTGTTCTTTCTGCAACGGACTAAATACTTCCCAGGCTGCAGATAGGCCTCTCAATCCTCTGACTGCCCACCAATCGAATTTCGCAAGAGAGTTTTGGTGACTCTGGTTAATTGTACCGTCTGTGAGAAGAAAATTATACCAGGTGCCGTCATCGTTGGCAAATGCTAATAGATATCTGGTAAGTCCTCTGATAGTCTCCAGAAGTTCAGGCTTGGATCTGAATTCAACTGCTAAAACTTCAAGGAACCGCCCAACATCATCGACACAGGAGATACCTTCTCCCGTTGCTTCAACTGGTGCGTAATCCGGGGCATCTGCATAAATTGATATATAAGATATGTAATTATAATTATGTTTTATACTTTTTGTGAGAGACAAAGCATGATCAAGGTTCAATAGTACCGGAAGATCAACGTGGTACTCATTACTTGTCTGATGTGCTTTAAAGCATTGCAGAGATAGTCCTGTTACCAGGACAACGGACAACAAAAGGGACAAAGTTCTAATCAAAGCAGATATCCTTTACATCCAAATAGGCTACTCCTATGACAGTGTCTGCTCCACCGTATATGCAGTAGATTTTGTCATCTTTCAAGATAGTTGAGCAGGAAAAAATCACATTCGGGATAAAGCCTTTTATTTCCCAATCCAGCTCAGGCTCAATTATCGGTTCGGTTTGTCGAGCAAGAACCTTTGCAGGATTTTTATAATCCAGTAATGCTGCTCCCAGTCGGTAGTGATTTTTCTCATCCACGCCGTGATATATTAGAAACCATCCTTCGTTGATCCTGACGGCAGGTCCGGCAATACCAATTCGAGTGTTATTCCAGGAATCAGGTAGAGGAGTCATCACTTTTTCATGATCAGTCCAATTGACAAGGTCATCAGAGTAACATATCCAGATATCAGGTTCGCGCCGATGAAACAGGCAGTATCGGCCGTCTATCATTTCCGGGAATAGAGCGGAATTTTTGTTGGTCTCATCCAACACAGTGCCTTTTCTTTCCCAATGTATGAGATCCTTTGAAGTCGCCATACAGATTCTGAAGTCACCAGGAAAGCGGTTGCCAAATCCGGTGTAAGTCATGTAAAAGGTGTCGTCTATCTTTACAATCCTCGGGTCTTCAGGCCCTCTGAGTTCCTGTTCCACATCATTTACAAGAATGGGAGTATTCTTTCGCTCCCAATTTATTAAATCCTTACTGCGCGCATACCCCAGAACGTTAATGTATTCACCGAAGGATTTATGAGGACCTATATCAGAGGCTCTGTAAATCATGTGATACCAACCATCTTCATAGACACTAGCAGCATTAAAAACGGCAGCTGCTTCCCATTTATTTTCTTTAACAGGTGCCAATACTGGTTTATTTGTTAGGCGTTTTAATTTCAAGTTTATCCTTTCACTCCTGAACTTGCCATACTTTCAATAAAGTAGCGTTGGAAAAAAATATAAATTATTATCACAGGGATCGCTAGTAGCATTGCAGATGCGAGAATAACCCCTTGCTGTGATTCGGCTGATCCCCCAATAGCAAACAATGTCACCATCTGGGGCATGGTCATCATCGACTGCTCTCTGATTACAATCAGTGGCCAGAGCACTTCATTCCAAGTGGTTAGAAATGTGATAATACCTACGGTCACCAGAGCGGGAAATGCGTTGGGCCAGATTACTCTGAACAGGATCATGACTTCACTTGAACCATCGATCCTGGCAGCATCAATCAGATCCCTGGGAATTGAGCTGAAGTATTGCTTGAATAGAAAAATACCGAAAGCACTCACCATAAAAGGAAGGATCAGAGCTAAGTAAGAATCCGCCAATCCCAATTTAACAATAAGAATATACGTTGGGATCAAAGTGATCTGAAATGGTATCATCATAGTAAAGAGCATTATGTAAAAAATCAGATTTTTGCCCCTGAAAGAAAGAAAAGTCATAGCATAACCAACCATAGAGCTGAAAACAAGAACGGATGCTGTTATTGCAGAAGAAACAAATAAACTGTTTAGAAAAGATCTGACAATAGGGATTTTATCAAAAACAGCCCTGTAGCTGTCGAAAGTAATATGCGAAGGTATCAGTGAGAGATTGGCAATCTCGTTCTCGGGTTTCAGTGTGGCTGATACCATCCAGATGAATGGATATAAAAAAGATAGTGCTCCGATCAACAGCAGCAGATAATGCACGATTTTACCCAGTAATATTTTATTCATCACATATCCTTTTCAAGAACTCTTTTTTGAATTAGAGTCACAATGAAAATAATCATCGCCAAACTAAAACCCAAGGTAGCGGCATAGCCCATCTTGTAAAAACTAAAGGCTTGCCGGTAGATATACAACACTACTGAGAGCGTGCTGTTGACAGGTCCACCGCCTGTAGTCACATACGGTTCAATAAACAGGTTAAATCCATTGATGGTCGATAATATAACCACCATAAGTACAACCGGATTCAATATCGGTACGGTAATGTGAATAAATTGCTGAAATGCAGAGGCTCCGTCCAGCTCGGCTGCATCATACAGGTGCCTAGGGATGCCTTGCAGTCCTGCCAGAAAAAATACGGTATATAATCCCACATTCTTCCAGGTTGCCATGATCGCAATGGACGGCATGGCCCAGTGAACACTGGTCAGCCAGGGTATTTTGAACAAACCAAGTTGGATCAGCAGGTTGTTTAACAAACCAGTTTCGGTTGAATAGAGGCTCTTCCACAAAATGGTAACAACTACACCTGATATTACAACTGGCAGGAAAAATGATGCCCTAAAAAAAGTCATTCCTCTCATTTTTCGATTCAGTGCGTTCGCCAGCACCAGGGCTAAGACCACCTGCAAAGGTATATGTATCAAAAGAAAGTAAAATGTATTTGTAATGGACTTCCAAAAAAGTGGATCATGTATGAGATAGCTGATATTCTCCAAACCCACAAATTTCATCGGGCTGATGATATTCCAACGGTGGAAAACCAGAGTAAGTGAAAATAGTATTGGATAAACTGAAAAAATCAGAAAAAAGATCAAGTATGGTGAGGACATCAACCATCCCCATTTTGTCTGATGCTTCAACTACAGCTCTTCCATTTTAACCAAACTTCTGCATCTTTCAGAAGCATATCTGATACCTTCTTGCGATGATTTCAACCCCTGTACACATGCAGCATCAAATTCCTGGCTGATAATATCAAACATCTCTTGGAGGTAAATTGATTGATCAACTGATACAATATTTGGAATCATGTCTGCGAAGAAATTATATTGTGGGTGTTCTTTGAAATATCCACTAAAATTATCGTTACTGCTAATATTCTTTCGGATCGGCAGTTGGTTGGTAATCTCAAGTAATCTTTTATCCGATTGTTCTGTAAGCATAAATTTCAGGAATTGCCATGCGGCATCAGTATTCTTAGAAGTTTTAAAAATCCCGGCACATTTGGGATCACCGTATGTGAAACTTTTGCCTTCATAATCATCCGGTACTGGTATCGCCATGAAACCATATTCGAAATTATCGTCCTTATACTTCTCGAGGTGAGAAATATTCCATGGTCCGCTAATATGGACCGCTACTTTTTGCTGCAGGAACACATCGCCTTGAAAAAATGCGTTGGGAAAATATCCTTTCTGATAGCCATGTCTAAGGAAATCAAAAACTTGGATCCCTGCTGGAGAATCAAAAGCAATACTACCGTCAAGATCAATAAAAGTCTTTCCTCCTGAAGCGGCAATAAACATGGTATAAAAATCAAAAAACCGGTGCCACCACTCTGTGTTGATGTCAACATCCATCATCCACTGATCAATGTAACCATCATCATCGGTATCTCGTGTTAGTTTCTCAGCTGCTTGGAAAAATTCTGAGTAAGTCCGTAGTGGAACTTCAATTCCCAGATCTTCAAACATACGCTTGTTATAATAAATCACAATGGGGTTGCATTTCCAGGGGAACTGGTATACACCGCCATCTCTTGAACGGAATTTATCGTGTAGACTGATTGGCACACGTGTGGAGTACAAACTATCAAAATCAGGAAATTGATCGAGTCTAACCATGATGTCAGCCTCAACATACTGTTGCATGACACCTGGCCAAATATTCGTATAAACGTCGGGAGTGGACTTGCTGACGATAGCAGCCAGGATCACCTCCTCGCTGGACCGGCCTTCTGGGACAGGCTGATACTTGACTTGCAGATCCGGATGCATTTCATTCCATTTACTGACTATTTCTCTGGCGTGTTGAATCTCAAAAGAGTTATTGGACGACCAAAAGGTGAGTTTATAATCAATGTCCGATGCCTTTCCATCACGGGAACATACCGAAACTATCAGTACCAGGATCAATGTTAGGCAATATTTTAATAATTTTGCATATCTAAACATCATGATATTACGCGGATTAAAGATTAATACCCAAGGTCATAGCTTGGATATATCCCAGATCTCCGAAGTCACGATATCCGTAATCGAAGGCGATCTTCCAATCCTCCAACGGGATAACCAGACCTCCCCCGAATGAGAATCCTTCAATGGAATCGGACTGTCCCAGGCTGCTGAATCCGGTTCTCAGGAACAGTATATCCCTGAAATTCAATTCCATACCGATATCAATGGCTTCGTAGTTATTGCTGGGGTGCAGCGCATCAACTTCTACATCTAAAGAAAACATTTCATTTCTGAACATTTCAGTGGCAACACCGAACCGAAAATTCAGTGGAAGCGCCCAGTCGTCAGTGGTATACTGAGCAGGGATCTCACCATTATTGCCGTCCCCTGATGGATAAGAGTCCGTGAGAATATTGAGGTCACGACCGTCCATCCTCATATCAGTTCCGTAGTTATTCAGGGTAGTTATAATTTTCAAACCGTTAAGAATATCGGTGCGGTAAATCGTTCCGAAGTCTAGGGCAAATCCCCTAGCGGTACTGTGCCAGATCCTTTCCTGCAAGTATTTGGTATTCAAACCGATCGCAAATCTATCTGTCATTTTTTTTGCAATTGAAAAAGCAAGTACCAGATCACCAGCATTAAAGTACTGCCCGGTCCCTTGCTGCTTTTGTTCTGTACGGACAGGCATATCATCCATTGCCCACATAGCAATATATCCACCAATAACCAAATTTTGAGCGATCGGTGTTACAAAGGAAAAATGCTGAAAGTCGGTACCTACAAGCCAGGGCAAGTATGATGCACTTATTTTTGTCTCGGTTACGAGTGCTGCAGAAGCGGGATTCCAGAAGAACACGGAGCCATCACCTTCAAAGCCAGCGACGGCATTCCCAAGCGCTAAACCGCGTGCACTTGCAGGCATGGCGAGAATTTCACCGGCGGTAGTACCGGCTTTTGATACGTTATTTTGCCCGAATGCAGAAAATGAAATCAGTATTATTGTAAGATATAGTTTATTCATTTTATTACCGCGAATTTTCCCGTTGATACTTTATCATATGCTTCAACGGTGTAAAAATATATTCCATAGGCGATGTTCATTCCATCCTTACTGACCAGATCCCAAGACTCCTGCCCATCTCCGCCAGTCCCATCATGTTGGATAGTATCCACAAGTTTACCAGTTTTTGTATAGATTTTAATTTTACATTGTTCTGGCAGATTCATAAAATATATCCGACGCTCACCGCGACCAGTCTGATACACATTAGATGGTTCAAAGATACTCTGTGCAACATAGGGATTAGGCACCACATATACATCATCCATGTCATTTTTTGCATCAGTCACGTCTATTTCTGCACCTTGGACAGTAAATCGAATAGTCTCTCCATTTCTGAATGGTTTTTTGGTCGTCACCATGATAACATCGCCAGATCCCGGTGGAATGGGCGTGAGCGTCTCATCCTCAGGAGCAAACAACCGTATTGCCCAAGCTACTTTATAATAGTACATATCATAACCGAAATAGTTACCGACAAATTCTGGAGAACTACCTTCTTGACCCACAAGTATAATAATCGGTTCATCAGGTTGCCAGATATGATCATAATAATCTGCACCTTCGTGTTTTCTTTCAACTACACCAAATTTTGCCCAGTGTTGTTCCGTGTTATTCCATATCCGGAAAGGTACTGCGAAGCCATGGCGACCATAAGTACCGATTACAGGAAATCCAAGACTTAATGATGTGTCCACCAATACTGAATCATCCTCAAAAAAGATGGTGTAATCGGCAGGATACGGTGCAGTCAGACCTCCATAATCACCCCATAAATTATCTCCAAGAACCAGACTCTTTACAGTTGCATCATAGTTAGATATCCTGCCTGGCTGCCAACCGCTGGCGCTATCTACAACTGTGACAGTAGTGTCATTATACAAAATCACTCCAAGGCCATTCATGACGGGCAATTCCAAGCCATACATGTCTACCACAAGTGAATCAACCAGCAGATGATCATCTGTTAAATCTGTGAGACTAAATAGCGGAAGGGTTTCATTGTAGTGGTATGTGTTCTCAGTAAACCTGATTTCATATTCATGACCAGATTTAAGTGAATCCGCTTCAATCACAAGCAGATCTACGAGGCCCGTCGCAGGACTGGGCAATGTATCCCACTGTGCTTCCACATTACCAATTTCTCCCGGAATGTATCCTGCAGCATTTGACCTGGGTGTAACTGTAGCTGTGTTGATATCCGTTTCCAGATTGCCGGAAATATCCTGTTGGATAACCGAAGCACATTCGCTGGGAGAAAGCCCTCTGGCATGCCCTTGATGATCAATCTGAATATTGCCATCTGAATCTCGTCCCACAAGTCCACGGTCATAGGCAACAACTGCATAATAATATGTCATGCCATTGATCACATCGTCATCAATGTAATAATGTCGTAATCCGCTGTCATTACCTAAATAGTACTTGACACCAGCCACATCTACCGGATGCAGACCTTCTATTCCATTGGCCAGATCCCACTGGGCAATGGACTGTCGAAACATAGGTTCACCATAAGTATTTGTAATTGTAAGATTTTCATTGAAAAATGGTTCCGTACTACGATATATCTTGTAACCCTCAAAATCAAATTCTTTTGTAAAGGGATCAAAGGATCCCTCCGAGCGGTCATCCCAGTACAGGACCACCTGTCCGTCACCTGGTATGACATTCAGATTCGGTTTCAGTGGGGGTTTTGCAAACCGGTAGTCAGCGTTGTAAATCTGCTGTACGGTTTCTTTCTTTCGTGCCAAACTGGAATTCCTGATCTCGTTTTCACCGGGGGCATCCGGGAAATCCTTGTTGGCAAAGATCAATGCCATGGAAAAACGTTCAGTCTGGCCAGCAAGCATTGGAAAGGGTCCTGAAGAAAAGAACATACCCAGATTTCGTCCACCTACCAGATAAGTATCTTCCGTGGGAGGTGGAAGTGGTACAAATATATCTCTCCAGTTCACCTCGTCATTGATGAGCTCATAATGATGCACATCGAAAACCGAAAAACCAGTCAGACCCAATTGATCAGATTCATCCTTATCGGTTTGATTAAAATTCGGTTCCCCAGCAGTGGGTATACCATCACCTTCGCCTTCATCTGAACCAGGATAATTAGAATGATAGGGTGCAAGTCCATCAGCGCCAACATCATCATTCAAAGGTTCTCCCTGTTCCCAAACTCCGTTTTCGTTATAATCCTCAAAGCCCCACCAGTCCTGATCTTCATCACCTTCCCAGTGTGGTTGAGGTTCTCTGCCATAAAACTCAACGAACTTATTTACATCATCAACACCATACGGATAAACATCCAGCCAATCTCCTGCCGGATTGTTCCTGCTCTCATTGACCAGCCCGTCTTCGTCATCATCATCAAGTGGTAGATCACTATTTAATAAATTCCCGAATTCATCATAGACCCACCCCTTACCGGGACTCTCCAGAAACGCATATGCTGCGACGCCAGTAGGTCCCCAGGATCCGGGCTGTCCAACATCGTTGTAATCCCAGGCAAATGCAATATCAAGATACTTGTTATAACCGCCTTCATCATCACCTGAGTCAGCCGTTCCACCAATACCCCAGTCAATGTACTGCGAAAAATAAACCGAATCATAGTTTGTTGGTGATTCGTTGATGATTTCGTAATGCCAGAAGATGACATCCTGTGCTAGGACATGCGACCATTGGAATCCACGTCCGCGTATTTCCATACCCAATCCTCCTCTGGTTGAATCATCCGGGTCAGGATAAAACACGCCACTGCCGTCATCTTGAGGGTAAAACCACTCCCAATCAGGGGCATCATCACAGACAAAGAATGTCTCAACATCCGCATTCATGCTACCTCTACCAAAGTAACCATCCCATTCACCGATCCAATCAGGATGTTCCGGCCAAGAATTGGGCCAGGTAAATTCTTCATCACTACGAGCTGGATACTGCTGGTTTGGATTTGAATAACCCGGTAATGGTGCCCATCCCCAAGGTATCTTTGTTATGGGATCGGTATCAATGAACTCCCGGTAATTTGTTGACATAGGATGAATCCTGTTGCCCTGTGTATCTAATGTGCTGGCAGCTATGATTGTTGCTACACCATCCACATATGAGTGCCCGGTTCCCTTTGGCCATTCCCCAGAGGGTTGATCGGGCCACCTGGCTACTTCAGCATGGTTCGAATATAATGTGCGGACCGCATTACCATCTAGAATACCCCACTGGGTGTATCTAACATCACCATTTTCAGGGTTGCCTGCAGCATGCACGTTGATGTGAGCTAATAACATAAAAATGATGACCAATAGTATTTTTTTAATGCTTGAATGTTGTTTCATAATTATAACTCTACAGATAGACCTATTTGGACCTGACGTGGTGCGGAGTACCAATCAAGGTGGGTGAAAAACTCCTGCTTTGTATTGGCACCCTGCACTACGCCGGGTAATTCCATATCTTCTGTATAGGATGCCCTACCGGAATCGCTGTAGACATCTAGTTCATTTAGCTGATCAAATATATTATATATTATAATAGTTAACTTCATTTTGGTCGATCCAAACTGTAAATTCCTGGCAGCCAGCATATCAAATGATATTTTCATGGGTTTACGACCACCATTAGCCAGATGTACAGAATTTTCAGAAGGATCCAAGTTATAGGGCATGCCGGTACCCAGTTTACCGATCAAAGTCACGAAAATTTTATTTTCAAAATTGAGAGATACTTGAGTATTAAGAGAATGCGTCTGGTCCCAGTCAAGGGGTAATAACTGCTTCTCTGATTCAACAGGTGGATCCGCCTGGGCGTCAATCAGTGCACTCGAAGGGTCTGAAGCATTTCCCCTGGATACAGAAAATGTATAATCAATGCTTGCACTAAAACCATCTGACATAGCTTTTTCGAACATGAGAGTAAATCCTTTAACCTGACCGTAGTCCCTGTTAATGAATCTCCCGTATTTGATTCCGGCAAAATTCTCCAAAGGAGCTACCGTATTTATTTCAGCGCCTAACAGGTTTCTAATATCTTTATAATACGCTGTGATTTCGAAGGAGATATAATTGTTCAGCTGCTGCTGAAGACCCACTTCATATGCCACTGTTTTCTGGGGCTTTAGATCAGCGTTTCCAAAGGGATCATTCAATACAGTATTGGTTCCCTCTTCAGGATTTATTACAAAATCTGGATTCGTATATAGATTTGAAAATGCCGGTATCTGAAAGAAATGTCCATATGAGACGTGCATGACTCCTTTGTCTGATATAGGGTATGCAAGTCCGAAACGTGGACTCAACTGATAAACTGAATTTGAACTAGAGCGTGTTGACGTTTGGGGTCTGGATAAATCATCTAACACCTCACCATGGGAATTGAAATAATCAAGTCTTAAACCTAAATTCATGGTGAGTGTTTCGGATTCAAGCTTTCCCTGAATGAAAACTGCACTTTCCTCGGGATACCTGTCATATTCCTGGTTATCAGCGGTATGAGGTGGAGCAATTTCTACTTGAAAACCCGTCTCAGGATTTTTTTTCAGTTTAAGGGATTCAAGATGCATCTGATGCAATTTTACTTCCATTCCAGTCTTAATCTCTAATAATCTGTTCATCTGGCTGGTATAGCTAAAACTCAGGAAATCTGTGTCCGTGTTCCTTTTGGTATAACTCATATTGGTCCCGCCGGTATAAAACGAGAAATTCCCTGCTTCACGCAGTCGTGAATCTGTTGAATATCGCTCGTCAAACATATCTTTGAAAAGGTAACTGTAATTCTCTATATGTGAATTTGAAATGGTAAAATTAAAAAAGGAAGTAGGATTGATCATCCTATTCCAAACCAAATATCCGATTAGATTGCTGTCATGAACATCACCGTTGCCGTGCGGATTGTATTGGTACATGTGTTCATAAACACCAGCGTTATTCTTCTGGTAACTGACATTGAGTGATAGCTTATCTTGTTCAGATAATTTGAAAGATAACTTCCCAAAGAATGAAGTACGATGGTAATCATCCATTGGAACAAATGATGAAGTATCAGGGTCTGAATTATCAGGGTCAAAAACAAAATTGAAGTTATCGTAAATGGCAGCTGATGAATCACTAAACCATGTATCTCCAATATAAACTGTTCTTTCAAAATAATCACGACCGTACTTATAACCCTCATCTTTTGTGGATTTGAAATTCACAAGGTAATTAGCTCGTCTGGTTAAGGGTCCGCGCAGAGAAATCGAGTATTCGTTGTGGTCATCTGGAGAAATATTGTCGATATTTCTGAATATATTGTCATTATCCGTGTAGAAGTCACCTGAAATAATAGACGCATTCCCAGAAAATTCATTACCTCCTTCTCTCGTTATCATCTCTACAATCCCAGACTGAGCCTGCCCGTATTCGGCATTAAAAGTACCGCTGATGACTTTTAGCTCTTGGATAACATCATTTTCGATTAACAATGCTGCACTGTTATTGTAAACATCATTAACCGGGATTCCATCAATCATATATGCTACTTCATTTGAACGTCCACCACGGAAGTGTCCATCAACCACACCTGCCTGCAGATTTAATACATCTGATACTGTACCTACCGGCATAACTTCTAATTGCGCTGCTGATACTGATGCTTGTGTGGAAGTTCTGTCCATTTCAATGAGCGGTTTAAATGCGGATACGGTTACTGATTCGCCTTCCAGAATGGTCTGTTCCATTTTGATGTTGACTTTAGTTGTATGATCAGACTTTACGTCCACATGCTGGATAATCTGATTTTTGTATCCGATCATCAAAATTCTTATTGTATATTCTCCTGGAGGAATGTTTATGATCATATAATATCCAGAGGCGTCTGTCGCAGTACCCATATTTGTACCGTCAAGAAATACGTTTACACCTATCAGTGGTTCACCAGAGTTATCAAGTATCCTACCAGCAATTTTACCGGTCGTTGCAGAAAAACCAAAACTGATAAACTGTAGAACCAAGGCTGCAAATATCAGTATCATCCTTAAGCGTTTTGCAATTGTCATAGCATCATGACCTTTTACCTATACGTAAAATTATTCAATTGTTTAACACAGTTGAGGGAGACGGGTATCCGCCTCCCTCAACTGATATGATTATTTAAGGAACATTACTTTCTGGATAATCGGAGCTTCATTGTTATATGAAACATTTATGAAGTATACTCCTGAAGCAACAGATAAACCATCTGTGTTGACAGCATTCCAGATAAGATTCTGGTAACCCTGTCCCATTACTTCATTAGCCAATGTTGTAACATTACGTCCCATCAAATCGTATACTATTACCTTAACGTGACCTTCTGCAGGCATATTGAATCCAATGTTGACCACAGGGTTAAACGGATTGGGATATGCCGATTCAATAGAGAACTTCTCCGGAACAGGTACACCATACCCAACGTCGATATAGCCATTAGTAGTTGCTGCCAACGCATGGATTATAGTGAAATCACCTACTGATGTAAATAAAACACCATTCTCTGGGGCTATCACAATTAGAGTGGTCTCGTTGCCAAGTGTCCGATAATTTGCAACCATTGCCGTTGATGAAATATTAATTCTGAAATCATCGCTGTGCTGGATGGTTAGCTGTACACCGCCGACAAATCCGTCGGAAGACAGTCTAGCTCCATCACTTTCAGTAATAATACTTGCAATGGTGGCATTTTCATACCTGCCATTGAGGATTAAATCAACTATGGCAACGACATCAAGTATATTGATGGAACCGTCATGATTGTAATCTGCATTGGTGATACCCGGTTCGCCAATTGTGCTCAACCCAAGAATATGAGATACGGTCAACACAATATCCCCAACATTAACATCGCCATCAACATTTGCGTCTCCATCGACGTATTGATATTCGCTTACGGCAAAATCATCCCACCATGTTGTTCCCTGGAAGAAATGCCAGTAACGGGCGCGCAGGCTGTACTGCGTTGCATTTTCCGGTGGTACAAGGACTGCTTCGAAATAGGTCCAATCCGCATCATCGCTTGGGATTGTGGTGAATCGATAGTCAGATCCGCCTACTTCTCCCCATCCATCTGCACCCATTGTTCCATCATGCCAGGTTACAGTAAATCCAGCAGCATACGATGGATCCGTATTCGCCATAGCAGCCATTCCTGCCGGTAGGTTGAATTTGACCCAGGCGGAAATGACCAAAGGTGCACCTACGTTTTCGATGGTAAATGGATCTGTGTTGACAACCAACTCGGTTTCCTCAACATATTTATCCATTCTAAGTGAAGATTCACCACTGTGAGCATATTCACTAGACTGCCAGCCAGATTGAGGCATTGCATCACTCCACTCTGCCGAACCTGCACTGAAACCATCAAACCATGTGAACCATCCAACTGGTAGATCAGCATTCGGA
>JABMOW010000064.1 GCA_013204025.1 Fidelibacterota bacterium
GCTAACACCCGGCGGGCCAATCCAGGTACCCATCCGTGGGACTCCTAACTGAGAAACAGTCTTTGGCGGTGTTAAAATTCGCGTATACAGAAATTGATATACAGAATGAAAAGAATTGCGTGAGGCAGTTCTTTAAGGCTAGTATGATTTACTCATGAGGCAAGACGGCCGGGAAAAAGACTTGTCGTTGATCACTCAACGTTTATCTAAATGATTTTAATCCTCAGAGTAATTGATCAAGGAGGGAACCAAACACATGTGGATTTTCAATAGTATGCAGACCCTTATACAGTAAGGGCTAGCGGGTTTAAGTTTCTAAAATATTGCTTATAATAAGTGAACACTGTCCTTAAGCTACTTCGGGATAATTCGAATTATTCATTTATGTGATATTCACATATCTCTCGTTTGTCTACGCGTCTGCGCCAACTTGATACAGATGTATCGGTCATTTCTGCTACTGATTGTAGGGAGTACAACTTTCCTATCCGGGGGATGCCACAACTGGGGCAATATCTCACGGGTTTCTTCATTAGTACAGCCACTTCACGCTCCGTGCGTTAATGGTTACCCTCGGTGGGGATTTAATAACCGGGGAGTAGGTTTAGTCCTCGGGGAACCAATCATTTGGATCGATTGGTTCTGGCTTACGCTCTTCATGATACTTAGCCAACCCGTTTCGTCGTTTTGTGAATACCCCGTCTTCCATGTAAATCCGTTTATTGTTGGAATCTCTTACTTCAACTCCGTTGAAATATTCAAGCAGGCGGTTTAAGCGGTGATATCCGAGCCACTTTTCATTGAAGATTGGTACTATCCACTTCCGCTCGCCTTCCATGAGGAAATCACTCTTCAGTATCTGCATGAGAGCATTCTTTTGGCCATCCGTCGCTAATTGTTTGGGCTTCATAGAGGAAATGCGTCTTTTCCATTCTTCCTCTGTATAGTCATCCATTCGTAGATGGTGTTGTAGCATACAGTACTGAGCAACTGGGAATTTTGCTTCAAGGGCATTCACCCAGTCTCTATGTAGATATATCTTTGATTCACCAGGCCATCTGGGTTGAATAAAGGCAATTTCATTGTATTGAATCAAGCTGAGCATTTGATCCGAAGAAATATCAGCTACTTTTGCTGCATGAATTATGTGTATCCAGGGACCCTTTCTCTCAGGAATGTCGTTCAGTGGACTCATTTTAGTCTCCGATTATTGGAGTTACCCTCTGATGGGGAGTTAGAACTGGAGTAGAAGGATGAAACCCCTACCCCACATTCTTGTGTCATGCAATCAGACATGTGGTTTATCCATCATTCTCCTGAAAATATCCAATCAAGGACTCTCAACTTGAACTTCTGTGCATGCGTGGGCTTGCTGGCGTCGAGACAACCTATTTGAGACTCAGCAGAAGGTTGAGTTTACAGTCGTAATCGGTTTCTGACACAGATTCATAACAAGTAAACTGGAATTACTGGGTGTCTCATTCCTCGTGCAATATGTGTTGCATATAGATTATCATATTTGTAGTATCTTTCCATGTAGATACAGTATTTATAATATAATATCATTATCATTTATAGGATCATTAATGAACTCAGAAGTAATGACACATAAATCTGGAAAGTTTACTTTCAGTGGAACTTATAACCAGACCGAGCTCAACCCCTTATGGATTGAGACCACGATACTATATCAAACGGTAAGAGACCTACCGATACTCCCGGCTCTTGCCTCCAATCTCCAAGAGGAGCTAATAAAGAAATCCATCTTTAGTACTGCTGCAATAGAGGGTAATCCCCTTTCAGAGGAAGTTGTAAGCGAGCTGGTAAATAAAAAGGCCTCGGGCAAAGAAAGGGCAGAGCGAGAGATATACAATCTCAAACATGCTTATGAATACCTAAAGCGTCTCAAACCAGCCGAGAGTAAGCTAAGCATGAGTGAAAGGCTAATCACGGATCTCCATCTATCTATCACTGCAGACATTGATTATCCAGACAATAAGCCTGGCATGTACAGATCTCATAGGGTTCAAGTTGGCGATAAGACCCATGGTGGAACTTATACTCCACCGAAAATCAAGGAAGACATCATAATGCTGATGTCCAAATTCGTTGAATGGATGAATAGTGAGGGCATACTCGCCTTAGATCCCTTTTACCGTGCGTCCTTAGCTCATTACCATTTGGCACTTATCCACCCATTCGGTGATGGGAATGGTAGAACAGCCAGACTCCTCGAGGCATTAATTCTACAATCAGCAGGAATCAAATACGTACCTGTCATGCTATCAAATTTCTATTACCAGAACATGGATGACTACTATTTGGCATTCTCAACCACACAACGAAATAAAGAGAAGGATCTATCCAACTTCCTTAAATTTTCACTGACTGGTGCAATAGACTCCTTGCGGGAGATCAAATCAAGAATCACATTTCATATTCGAATTATGGCACTTAGAGATTATATCCATTTCCAAAGAAGCCAAAAACGTCTAACAAGAAGACAATATGACCTGGTTGAAATGTTGATTGACAACCCTAGCTCTCGATTCACTTTAAAGGATCTGAGAGAGAAGAGTCCCTACAGTATTCTGTATCGAGAAGTTACTCCTTTGACCGCAAGAAGAGATCTGAAACGGCTTCTGCTAGATAAATTGATATCTAATGAAAATGGTAGCTACAAATTGAATTTACAAGCACTTGAGGATCAGTAATCTCTACCAGTAACTTTAATGTTCTAGATAGTCAGGTGATTCAGGATTGGGCAGTCTCAATAACCCAGGTTATTGAACCAAAAGGTATCACCAGATGCACATGCTGTTTTGGGAATAGCTGTAATTGACTCAGGGATAGTGCATTATAGAATAGAGCCGAGGGATTGGGAATCCCTGGCCTTTTAATCTATATAAGGGTTTGCCGGGTATCAGTGACTAAAAAATGACTGAATTGAAAAAGGTTTAAATTTCACCGGAAAAATGGGGTTATTAGTGGGTTTGAGGGTGGCCAGTCAGCTTGATATTTTAC
>JABMOW010000065.1 GCA_013204025.1 Fidelibacterota bacterium
CGTTTTTCTGAAGAATATGGGAAACCCTGAAGGTATCTACACTGAAAAACGGTATCTCTCCGTTGAAAACTACGATCTGGGATTTTTCCGTCTGGACAGAATGATTCTCGGTAATTTCACCGCTACCTTCGGACAGGGTGTGGTGATGGAAACAACAGACTATTTTTCACCCCGTCGTACCGGATATGGATTTTCCAAACGGTCTGATGGTGTGTATCCTGACAATACCCGTTCCAGTCAGTATGTGATGGATGGACTTGCCATACAGGTTTCTAACCCAATCGCACGACTTGCCGCTTTTGCCTCTTTCCATCCACGTGATGCCATTGTGAATGCAGACACTACATTTTCGTCACTCATTGTTATGCAACCCCGTCTGCCTTGGGGAGTTAACGGTACAGCACCTCCGGAGCGACCAGCACATTTTGCAAGTCCTGCAGATAGCGTCGATTATAGTATAAGCCTAGCTGCGTGGCAGAATACTACCAAGATATATGCGCCCCTCACAGGATCTGTGGACGAATTAACCTGGGGCTGGAATGTACGTGTTTCTCCAATGATTGGTACTCATGTGGGACTGACATTTTATGAAAGCTTGTATAACCGAGTTCTGGATCCACAGATTATCAATTCCATCACCGGTGGTGTGGATGATCTTGATCCAGGATCTGACCCTTTAGACTACGATACATATTCCGGCGACGCATTCTATCTTGAATATCTTACAAATACCGCTGACCCTGAAATCGAAGCCATGTATCAATCCAGCGGAACTTCTCCCATATGGGATGAGGCTTTGTCATTCAGACGAATAATTGGTATTGATTTTTCTACGGTTATTGAAAATATTGCATTTCAGGGAGAATATGGCGAATTCATTTCGGATAACCAATTTTTTAAGTTGGGCGATGAACCCCACGCGCTTGTATTGAATGCGTATGCACAGTTTAATAACTTCAACTTTTTGGCGCTATACCGTGACTATGACTTGGCTTTTGACAATCCGTATCAGAGATCATTTTCAAATTACCAGCGGTACAAAACCACGATTTTTGAAGATTCATATTGGCTGGAAGACCCCGTATTCAGCTATTTATATTCCGGTAATCCACAACCGCAATCTGAAAAAGGGGTATTTTTATCAGGCAGATACCAATTCCACCGATCATTTGTGGGTACATTCAACTGGGACACCTGGACCCGTGAGGCAGATGATGCGCGTTACTTCCGCACTGTTGCCACTATTGACTGGCGGCCCGCCTTCAATTACCGTGTAAATATTCGTCAGAAATGGCAGGCTCGAGGTAGTCTAGATATCAACCATCCAAGTCCCTTCGATTCACGAGAAACCCGAATTCGGGTTCGCTTGAGAATGTCACGCTTCGACCAAGTTGAATTGCTCTATTCATTTGGACATACTACATTTTCACCTCGTCCCCGTTTGACACAAAATGCCATTCCCGGCGCTCCTGTGACGGTGGGTAATGTGAATGCGCCCGACGAAACTATCGGCATCAGCATGACCCATAATTTTGATAAATTTATGAAAGTCAGTGCAGGAAGTCTATTAATTAAAGGATTCCTCTGGTACTTCGAAGATACGGATTTTCGGATTTTTAATTCTGAATCCGGTGCATTTCATCACTGGGTTGCACTCACTTATCACCCAACGGCAACATTATCCGTGAAGTTCAAATTTTCATATACCCGCGATCATACGTTTACCAGAATCACTGAAGGTCAAACGGGAATCGGAACATGGATGTCAAATCCCACAGTAAACCATCAAGCAACAGATTTTAGGATACAACTTGACTATGCAATATAAAAAATCAAATTCATTCAAAGGGTTGCTCATCGGCTCTCTGTTATTTTCTGCCATGTTCAGCCAGTCGTTTTTCAATACCGTTATGGGAGAAGAGTACTTCAGCGGATCTTCACGTAGCGCGGCCATGGGATATTCACGCTTGTCAGGAGATAATCCTGCGACATTAACGGGATCACACCCAGCTGCATTGTCTAGACTCAACGAGGCATATTCCTTGCATTTTTCTTTAAGTGGAAAGTCGCTATTGGAGCAACGAAGCATGCCCTTAAAAGACATGTTTGGGGATTTCCTTGAGGATGGTGTATATGTGGTAAACCGCGATAAGGTCGGGTACGGCAACCTGGCTATCGGAAAAGGATTTACCGTTTCAGATTTTTCTTTGGGCGTGGGGCTCCAATATTCCCCGATGTCGGTTTTTCATTACCAATATAAAGAGGAA
This sequence comes from Fidelibacterota bacterium, assembly GCA_013204025.1. Lineage (GTDB taxonomy): Bacteria > Fidelibacterota > Marinisomatia > SCGC-AAA003-L08 > JACNLC01 > JABMOW01. Next base: position 2,268 of record JABMOW010000065.1, read on the forward strand.
GTTCGGGACCGTACCAGTTTGGATGACGGTATTATCGGCAGTAAAGATCCACTCATCGGTTACCATACCTTGAATTCTTCCGGAAAGACAGATGTTCTTTCATTGGGTGCAGGAGCGGATTATCAGGTGAACTCCAAATTGGCTGTCCGACTAGGGCTGAGTGTAAACATGGTTAGTGAGGCCGAATTTTCTCTCTCGCAATCTGTACAAGTGATTCAGGATGCAGGGACCAATCTTTCAGAGGTTGAACCCTTTGATCTGATTTTCAATACTTCGTCTGAAACCTTCACCACCCTTTCCGGAGATGTAGTTTTTTCCAACGGTATCACCTTGTCAACAGCATACGAATCTGCAATTGAACTGAATAAAACCGTTGCAGATTCAATCATCGGCTTTGAACCTTCAGGACTCTCTCCTGAATTGACAACTTACCTGACAAGTTACTATCTGAATGGGATCAACTCATCCGTCCTGTCCCTGCCATCCAGATTCAGCGCAGGAATATCATATACGCCCAGGGCTGTGGTACCCATGGAGTTCATCGTTGAATTTGAATTCAGACCTTATTCCGATATTACCGGAAATATTTACAAAGATACACGTACCTGGCGTGTTGGATTTGAATACCTGGCAGGTGGCAAAACTCCTGTTCGTGCAGGTTACTTGTTTACAGAATCCCCAATACCATCCATTCCGCCGGAAACTGCTTTCACCATGGGTACGGGCAGACAGTTGGGTAAGTTGAATATCGATCTATCAGGGCGATACTCTCTCAACAGCTACACATATCCTGATTTGTTTACAGTGGATGGAGACGTTAGACCTGATCTGGACACCGTGCAAGAAACCCGGTTTGATGTGATGGCAACATTCTCTATGGCCATTGGTCGATGATTCGATTCCTCATCATCATTATTTTTTCCGTTCTGCTATTCAGCCAGGACGCTCTGCCCAACGATATCCGGTGGGTTAGAGAATCTGGCGAATATGCGGCGCTTTGTCAACAGACATATAAGATGGCATGGGAAACACTGAGGGATGATCTACGAAATTCAACCATCCCGACTGCTATTGTAATGGACTTGGACGAGACTGTGTTAGATAATTCAATGTATCAGGTGGAGATCACCAAAAAGGGTGAAGGATTTTCTATGGACACCTGGACTGATTGGGTGAATCGTGCAGAAGCCGATGCCATCCCGGGTGTAAAGTCATTTATCGATAGTATTCGCACGGTAAAAAATGTTCGTCTGATCTTCATCAGTAATCGCATGGCAGAACGTACCGATGTGACTATCCAAAACATGAAATCCCTGGAAATGCACGACCCTTCTGATATCTACCTTCTGCGCATCGATTCTGCTGATAAAAAACCTGTCCGTCGGAATGAAGTCTTTAGTGGCACCGGCCGGATGGAATCTACCGGTGGGTTTATGGTCATGGGTTGGTTCGGCGATGCCATGGGAGATTTTCCTGCTGAGAAGAAAGACCCGGACTTCGGATATTCTTGGTTTGTTCTACCGAATCCCATGTACGGGAAATGGTAGACAGAAAGTAGAAGTAACCTGTCTACCGCGGGCAGGGAAGTGTGAATGAAGAAATTGGAAGCGGATAGCAACACATTTCAGCCATCAATGCACTCTCAATTATAATCAAACAGTTTGTCGGACTTATACTTTTACTGGTGAACTTTTTTTAGACTCAATTATCCCCCACTTACACGACTGCCTTGATTGTGATGTCTGCATTATTTAAATATTCACATAACAATGGGTTCATGTGGATAGTCCGTTTGCCGATTCTGAAAGGACAAAATTGTCGGATTCTGTATCACCCCTTTATTTAAATTCACTGCCCGACGAATCGTCTCGTTTTTCTGCCAATCTTCATTGCCTCCTAAAATCGACTGTAAATGGACGATGAGAGCGGCAGAGATCGATCGTGACGCGCTTTCCCAAAGATAGCTCGGTGTGTGATCCACGGCGTAGTAATCGACATCTCTAATCTTAAACATGGGGTCCTTAAATGTGGTTGGCTTTGCAAAATAGAATCCCATGCCTTCGTCACAACTGACATCAATGATGAGACAACCTGGTTTGAGAGATGAA